>NZ_JBIVMF010000004.1:0-365863 GCF_044752945.1 Streptomyces sp. NPDC088554
GGGGAGATTATCTGGCCGCCACCAGGGACACCCACGAGGCCACCAGCGGGGAAGATCACTGGCCGCCCACGGGGAGCACTACGAGGCCGTTGACAAGCGTTGAAGGCGGCTCTGCGACAGGGCTGCCGTCCACAGTCTGCACCCACGCATGCAGACGTACGGGGTCGGAGGCAATGCCGTGGCACCAGATGACGGCGCGTCGGCGTGACGCAAGGAGAAGAGCTGCTGCGGCGGACTCTTCCAGGCATGCGGTGCGGCCCGGTGAATACCAGCCCGCATATCGAACAGCGACGACAGCGGCTTCTGCCTGAGATGGGGTGGCAGCCAGACGACAGGAGGCTGTGGCTGCTCTCAGCAAAGTGATGACACGGTGCATCACAGCTGTGTCATCTCCAGCGTGCTTGACGACGAAGACAGTCGCCAGGGCGGCTGCTGCGGCGATACCGGATCGGGCAGGAACATGCGGGGGACAGTCTGTTCCCGCGAGATGCTCAGCGCTCCCCCAACTCGCGGGGGCGGGCTCTGCTGTCAGCACATCGGGCCACGGCCTCGGAGCTGCTGTGGGGATCAACAGACCTGTGCCGAGAAGCCGTACGGCCAGGGCAGGGGCCATGTCGCCCAGGTCACCGGTGACAGCTGTGGCACGCCACAGGTTTGCAGCGGCGGGCAGCAGACACTGGACGTGGCCGCTGCGGTAGTTGATAAGGACCAGAATGTGCCCAAAGTCCAAGGCCCGCACATGGTGTGGAGAAGTAGCGAAGCGCGGGAGGTCAAGCATGTGTGCTCCTCGCCGGTTCATCGGTCCAGGCCGGTCCCCGATCCTCGGAGTGTGCGCGCAGCCAGGCTTCGGAGCTCAGGGCCTGTTCGATAGTGGCCAGCGACATGGGGATGCCTGCGGCGGCCTCGCGCAGATGCCGACGCAACCTGTCGGGGGCGATAATCCCGAGGCCGGCGAGCTGACCGTCTGCGAGGCTCAGAAGATCGGGAAGATTGGCGCGCAATCCGGTGTAGTGGTCGGAATTGAAACTGCCTTTGGTGGTACGGGCCGCGACTGCGGGAGGCAACAGGTGCCGCATCGCGCGACTGAGCACCGGTTTGTAGGTGTGGACCGAGGGACGAAGGTCGATCGGAGTCCGCAGTACGGCGTCCATGACACGCGGGTCGAGGAACGGATTATACAGGTCGATACCACATGTGGCAGCGATTTCATTGTCAGCAGCGGCAGTTCGGGCAACCTCTCGGATCTCGTCCACGAGAGTTCGCACCGAGGCATCGAGACCTGGTAGAGGGTCTTCGGCGTCAACTGCCTCACTTGCCGCGTCAGCCAGCAATTTCACTGCCGCAGGCTCGGCCCAGGTCGGTATCGGCAGGAGTGTGAACCAGGCGACACCACCTCGGTCAGCACCACGGGGAATCGGATGGGCAAAGCCTCGGGCCACCCTGGTCAGCGCATCGCGTCGGCCAGTTCGGGCCATGACAGCGGCCTCGCGTAGGAGCGAAGCCACGGAGCGGTGCCGCAGGCGGGCCCACCCGAGAGTCTCGTTCACTGCCCGCAGCAACTTGCGGTGACGGATGAGATCCGAGAGATGAGCCGGCGGCTGAAACAGAACGCTGTCACCCCCATCACCCGTCAGATGGGTCCGGCTGCCCAGATGCTGGTGCATCCAGTGCAATTGGCTGGTCGGTCTGGAGTGGGTGAGAGTCGAAGGCGCGGGCTCATCGGTAGCCGGTACAGCGCTTATCCGCGTGTAAGGCAAATGCTGGGACGTCAGCGGTAAGAGGTGGTGATTGATGCGGTCGGGGTAAGCAGCCGAGGCCAGCTGGGCGTAACGGAGATCCGCCCCGTTCTCGTTGCCTGCGGGATGAATGGTGACGGCATCAAGACGTTGTCCGCCGGATAGGGAGGATGCGGCCAGAACAGTAACCGTGGTCGAGTCCAGGCCGCCGGACAGATCACAGGACAGACCGGGGGCGGTGTCCACTCGCAGAGCCACCGCCGCCGACAGGGCGTCTCGCAAGCGGCGATCCGGCGGGCCGGGAATCACGTCGGGACGCCACCTGGTACTGCACCGCAGGCTGCCGCCGTTCGTGGGCAATTCGATCCGGCTGCCGGGGGCCAGTTGCTTCACCCCTGTGAAAAAAGTACGTGAGCCCGCAAGAGCCGGCACCGACGGCGAGAGTACGGAGCAGGCGATCCGCTGTGTGTCCACACCCGTCGAAATAAGACGAGCGAGCCTCCGAGCCGAGGAGGAGCAGACCCAGCCGCGCCGCCAAACAGTCACGTAAATGGGCAGGGCAGCACTGGGTTCCGTATGTAACACCACACCGCGAGGTGTCTCTTCGGCAACCGCATACAGCCCCGGCCAGCGCCAGGCGATATCGGTCGGCAGCCTGTCGTCGGTCAGACAGCTCAGCTCGGAGGCAGTCGCGCCACACCAGCCCAGAACCAGAACGTGCCGGTGACCACCCTGAGATGCGGCAAGGCGTACGGGAACACCACCCATCCTCCAGACAGACGATTCGTCACTGACCAACTCGGCACCTTCGGGGCGCACGCTGTCACACCGGGGAACGGTAGAGCCGCCGAAGATCATGTGTCCTCCATGGGGGTGCTCTCCAGATGGGATGTGGTGCGGCCCCTGGCTCCCGGGGCCGCACCACATCGTGCGAGCAGGTCAGCTGTTGTAGGCGCGACGTTTGTCTTCGCTGCTGCCGCCGCCCTGGCCCTCGGTCAACTTGGCGGCGTCACCGAGTTCGACCGGAAGCAACTCGTTCTCGTCACTGCTATCGGCATGACGCAAGTCGTTGTCCATCGTGATTCCTTTCTCCAGAGGTGCAGAGTGGCTCATGCGCTGTTCCGTCCGCTCTCGACATACGCGGACGAGAGTTGGGCATGAGGGAGCTGTCATAGCCGGAAGGGTTCGGTCCCGTCCGTCGCTCACTTGGCCCGACGCACAGTCAACTCGTTCTCTCAAGGTTTCTCGGGTGCCGGAAAAGGGTGCGTTTCCACACAAGGGGGCCGCTCGGGGTACCAGGATTGGGTACGAGGGAAATCAGACGCTTGAGGGAGCGGCATGATGGCATCAGAGGGCATCAGAGGGCATCGGCGCCATGCTGAGGGAGATTCGCGAAGAGGCCAACCTCACCCGCGAGGAACAGGCCCAGATCCTGGCAAAGATTCAGGGCAACCAGTGGTTCGATCCGGAGAACCTGAAGCGCTGGGAGACCGAGCGCCGTCTACCCACCCCGAGATGGCACCAGTTACTGGCCGACGGCTATGGACGATCAATGGAGGAAATCCTCCAAGCGGTAGCGGCTTCCAAGCATCGGCGCAGGTCTGAGCGCCAAACATCCCGCATCGAGGAAGAGGAGGTTACGGCAGTGGACCGAAGGAAGTTTCTCGGCGCGGCGGCGCTGGCGACAGGGGGCTTGCGCTGCCCGGAATCTCGGAGGCACGGCAGGGCATCAACATCGGCCTGTCCGGCTCCGATGCCGGCGATCTCGCCTACCTCAATAGTGCGTTCGAACGTCATAGGGGCGGGTACCACGGGCGTTCACCGAGCGTTGTCCTTGCGCAGATGTACGACGACCTGAACCTCCTGCGCGATGTCCTCGGGCGTCCGCACCCCGCCGCCGTCCGCGCGGACCTGGCCCGCACCGCCACCGGAATCACCGGACTGGTTGCGATCATCCAGCACGACCGGGGCGATCAGCGTGACTCCCACGGCTGGTTCGCCAGCGCCGAGCAGGCAGCCCGAGAGTCCGGCGACCGGCAGATGCTGGCCTGGGTCCTGGCTCGGCATGCGATGCTCCCGCTCAACTACGGTGCCCCGAACGCCGCCGCGCACCTTGCCGCGCGTGCCAGGGCCGAAGCCGGCCGGACCCCGAACGCTGTCGCCGCGCTCGCGGCAGCGGTTGCGGCGCGATCACTCGCCTCGGCCGGTGACCACAAGGGCGCCCTCCGAGCGGTAGCCGATGCCCGCTCCGTAGCGGAACGCCTGAACACCGCCCAGTCGGCCGACACCTGGTTCAGCTATCCCCTTCAGAAACATCACGTCCATCTCTCCCAGGCGTTCACGCTGATGGGCCGTACCCGCGAGGCACACGCCGAGCAGGAGGCCGCACTCACACTCACCGTGTCCCAGTCCGTCATGACGCGCGCCCTCCTCGCGATGGACGCCGCGACCTGCCTCCGTAAAGACGGTGACCACACAGCCTCTGCGGACATGGCGGTAGACATCTGGCAACGGCTTCCCGAGGGATATCTCGACGGACTGGTCCGATCCCGTGCCGAAGCTCTGCATCAGACGCTTTCCGGCAGAGCCCGGACACAACTCGGCGAAGCTCTCGGCTGTCGTTAGCAGTCTGTCGGGAACCCCTTGGCGGCCTCCGGCTCGACGGCACAGTGAGGAGACCGACAGAACGGCTCGCGTTAGTGGCCAGTTGAGATAGTTCTAATCCAGCTGGCCGCTGTCAGCTCGTACCAACCGCTGGCAGACGGGCAGGCGACGACTACAGGTTGTCGAAGTCCCCCGCCGCCATGCCCGACTTGAACGCCCGCCACTCACCGGGGGTGAAGCAGAGATGCGGACCGGAGGGATTCTTCGAGTCGCGGACGGCCACACCACCACCGGGGAGGGTGGCCAGCTCGAAACACTGACTGTCGCCTGCGGTGAAGCTGCTCTTCTGCCAGGAGAGCGTGGTGGGGTCTATCGAGTAGAGATCGGCCTTCTCCATCAGTCAATCTTCCTTGTTCTTGATACCGGCGATCAGGTCGCGGCTCTTGTCGGGATCGAGTGCCGCCCCGGAGAGGTTGTTGAAGATGCGGTGCAGGCGCCGCAGGTCCCGCGGGTCATCCAGCGTCAAGTTACCAGCGACAGATTCACCGAAGGCGATGTCAGGCACATCATCATCAGAGAACCGGAAGACCTGGAACGCGGCGATCTGTGCACCTTCTTCCCCCTTCTCGTAAGGAATTACCTTCAGTTCGACGGTCTCGCGCTCCGACTGCTCCAAGAGGTGCCGAAGCTGCTCCCGATGCCCCTGCACTCCACCCACCTGAAACTCCAGGGCCGCCTGCGTCACTACGTAGTGGCACACCAGCGGCTGGTCGGTCTCCAGCAACCGGTGACGCTGGCGCAAGTCACGAACCTCAACAAGTGCGTCGATCTGGTCGGGCCCCAACGAGGCGAACCCGGCCCCGATCACCGCACGCGCATAGCGTTCAGTCTGCAACAGCCCAGGAATCACGCCCACTTGATATTCACGCACGACCGATGCCGCAGCCTCGAAGCCGAGGAAACGCTCGTACTCGGCCGTGATGACCTCGCCGTACCGCGCCCACCAGGGTTGGCGCCGCTCCCGCGTGGCGGTGTGCAACTCGGCAAGGCCCACCCGCTCAGGTTCTGAGACCTCGTAGAGATCCATGAGCTTGGCGAAGTGTTCGTGTGAGCAGTTGCGCTTACCCAGCTCTATGCGGCTGATCAGGGAGATGTCGCAGCCGATGGCCGTTGCGACATCCGCGAGGGTCAAGTGATTGACCTCGTCGCGAAGGCGGCGTAGCGCCCGGCCAAGAGTGACACGAGACATCAGTGGCGTACTGCTGGCGGCAGACATGAGGCTCCTCTACTGACCGGTCGATCACGAGATTAACCCGCTCGACCACGCCCCGTTACCGAAAGTCGATTCGAACTGACGATTGGCCTGTCAATTGGACAGGCCAATAGCTTGACCTTTCTCTACAGCGAGTGCCACCTTGACATCGTCACAGAACACACTCAGGAGAACGCCGAGTGTGTTCACGTCTCGCGCGGCCAAGCCGTGCCGGGCAACTGATCGACGAGCAGATGCCCGTACTCATCCGGGAGTTCGGACCGCTCGCGAATCGGTAGGAGCTGTCATGGGTGAACCGAACGAAGTGAGCTTCAGGCTGACCCGTCGCCGCAGCAGCGTCCCCAGAGCGCGGGCGACGCTGCATGCGGCGCTCGGGGGCCGGGCCGTGGGTCAGGACACGCTGGACGAAGCGGAGTTGGTGCTCTCCAAGCTGGTGACCAACGCCCTGCGCGTACCCGTACCGAGTGACCGGCAGGTCGGCGTACGGATCGCGTGGCTGCCGGACGAGAGCCTCGTTCGTCTGGAGGTGAGTGACGCGGGGTCGGGCAAACCGGAGGTTCAGGTGCCCGGCGAGGACGAGACGGGCGGGCGCGGGCTCCTGCTCGTGGAGGCGCTGGCGCACCGTTGGGGCGTGGCGGAGCGCGAGGGCGGCGTCGGGAAAACGGCTGGGCGGAGCTGAACGCCCCGGTCGTCGTACCGGCCCCCACTCCCCCGGCCGAGGTCCCCGCCGCGATGGTTCTGCCGGGTCACTGCGTACGGATGTGGGGATCCTGGCGTACCGCCCTCGGCGTACGCGGCGAACTGGACGCGGACGGAGCGCTCCACGTCGTCATCGACTTCGACGAAGGCCCCGCGCTACGGGTCCACTCGCGCGAGCCCCTGACGGTACGGAAGGCAGGCGCGCCCACCCCGCCCAGAGCCACCGAGACCGTGCCGGGGTGATCGGCTCCGGCGGCCCGCCGCGTTCCGGCGGCCCCGGCGCGGCCGGAACCATAGCCCGGCGGCACCCCCGGGCTATGCACATTTCTGCAAGATCCTCGAACAGGTCGCGACCGGCGAGGAAGTCGTGATCAGCAAGGCGGGAGAGCCACAGGACGACTGCCCGCCCACCACCGGGATCCCTTCGACCGGATACTCGTCGAGCGACTCCGAAAGCGGGTAGATCCTGGATGCGACCTACGGGGCTCCGCCTCGCGGCTCTCCGTCCAAGTTGGCCGTGTGCGTTGCGACAACAACAAAAAGGCGCTGACCTGTGTTTCCACAGTTCAGCGCCTTGATCCGGAGTGCCCCCGGCAGGATTCGAACCTGCGCACCCGGCTCCGGAGGCCGATGCTCTATCCCCTGAGCTACGGGGGCGTGTCGCCGGTTTGCTTGGCGACGAGGGAAACACTACCAGCTTCTACGGGGTGGCTGTGAACGGGTATTTCGGGGCGGGGGTGGGGTGGGGACGGGGGAGGTCAGGCCGAGGCGCGTTTGGTTTTGGTGGGTGTGGTCTTCTTCGCGGCCCGCTTCTTGGCCGGGGTGGTCTTCCGCGCCGCCTTCTTCGCGGTCTTCTTGGCCGGGAGCCTCGTGACCTCGGCGACGGGTTCGTCCGTGGCGCGGGCCTCCTTGGCCGCGCGGACGCTGTTCTCCAGGGCCGCCATCAGGTCGAGGACCTTGCCGCCGCCCTCGGTGGGGGTGGTCTGCGGGGCGACCGGTTCGCCGTCGGCCTTGGCCGCGATCATCTCCTCGACGGCCTCGCGGTAGTCGTCGCGCAGGGTTTCCAGGTCGACCGTGCCCAGGGTGTCCATCAGGGCGTCGGCCAGGTCGAGTTCGGCTTCGCGTACGGTCACCGGGGTCTCCGGGGCGACGCCCTCGGGGGTGCGGATCTCGTCGGGCCAGAGGAGGCCGTGCATGGCGATGACGTCGTCGACGACACGGAGCATGCCGAGCCGTTCGCGTCCCCGCAGGGCGAATTTGGCGATGGCGACCTTCTGGCTGCGCTTCAGCGCCTCGCGCAGCAGGGTGTACGGCTTGGCGGCGGGGACGCCGCTCGCGGAGAGGTAGTACGCGGTGTCCATCTGGAGGGGGTCGATCGAGGCGGCCGGGACGAACGCGACGATCTCGATCGTCTTCGCCGTGGGCAGCGGCAGCCCGGCCAGGTCCTCCTCGGTGATCGGGATGATCGAGCCGGTCGCGTCCTCGTACCCCTTGCCGATCTCCGCCGTCGTCACCTCCTGGTCGTCCAGTTCGCAGACCTTGCGGTAGCGGATCCGGCCGCCGTCCGTCCGGTGGACCTGGCGGAAGGAGACCGAGTGGTTCTCGGTGGCGTTGACCAGCTTGATCGGGATGCTGACCAGCCCGAAGGAGATCGCGCCGTTCCATATGGATCGCACGTTTCATCCCTTTCATCAGCAGTGAGCGGTATGTGTGGGATTCTTATCGTATGACGCCTCTCACGGAGGTGGAGGGGCGGCGCCTCGCGCTCAGCAACCTCGACAAGGTCCTCTACGCCGCCACCGGCACCACCAAGGGCGAGGTCCTCCACTACTACGCCCGGACGGCGGCCCCCCTGCTGGCCCATCTCGCCGACCGTCCCGTCTCCTTCCTGCGCTATCCGGACGGCCCCGGCGGCCAGCACTTCTTCACCAAGAACCCGCCCCCCGGCACCCCGTCCTGGGTGCGGCTGGCCGACGTGCCCCGAACCACCACGCAGACCGGCCGGCAGGTGGTCGTGGGGGATCTGGCGACGCTGATGTGGGCGGCCAACCTGGTCGTGGAGTTCCACACCCCGCAGTGGCGGGCCGGCGCACCCGGGCTGGCCGACCGGCTCGTCCTCGATCTGGATCCCGGCGCCCCGGCCGGGGTCGCGGAGTGCTGCGCGGTGGCCCTCTGGCTGCGCGAGCGGCTGCGGGCGGACGGCCTCGACGCGTACGCGAAGACCTCGGGGTCCAAGGGGCTGCATGTGCTCGTACCGCTGGTACGGACGGACTCGGCGGCCGTCTCGGCGTACGCGAAGGGGCTGGCCGTCGAGGCCGAGGAGGCGCACCCCGAGCTGGTGACGCACCGGATGCGGCGTTCGCTGCGGGCGGGGAAGGTCTTCGTCGACCACAGCCAGAACGCCGCGGCCAAGACCACCGCCGCCCCCTACACCCTGCGCGCCCGGCCCGAGCCGACCGTCTCCACCCCGGTGACCTGGGACGAGGTCGGGAGCTGCGGGGACGCCGGACAGCTGGCCTTCCGGCTGGACGACATCCCGGAACGGCTCGAACGGTACGGAGACCTCCTCGCCCCGCTCCTCGACCCCGCCCCGGCCGGGCGGCTGCCGCCCCCGCCGCCGGACTCACCGCCGCCGCCCTGACCGGCGCCCCGGCCGTATCCGGCCCCTTTGTCGGTGCGGTGCGGCACACTCTCCTCAGGACCCTCACGCTTTAAGGACCCTCATGATCATCTTCGGCACCAAGGGCTATCTCTACCAGCTGGCGATACTCACGCTGGTCTGCGGCCAGTGCGGCAACCCCGCCGCGCACACGCTCAAGAAGCGGGTCACGAAGTTCACGCTGTTCTTCATCCCGCTGTTCCCGTTCTCCACGAAGTTCGCCACGCAGTGCACCTTCTGCGGCGCCGAGCAGAGCGTGTCCAAGGAGCAGGCCGATCAGCTCCTGGCCGCCAACGCCGGCCGGCCCGGCCCCGACCAGAGCGCCTCAGCCCGCCAGCTGCGCTCGTAGCCACTCCTCCACCTCGCCCACATGCGCGGCCGCCGCCGCTCTGGCCGCCTCCGGGTCGCGGGCGACCAGCGCGCGGTAGATCGCGGCGTGCTCGCGGCGGGTCCGTTCGAACGCGTCCTCCTCCTGGTAGCCGCGCCAGACCCGGGCGCGGAACGTCCGCGAGGACAGGCCCTCCAGGATCGCCGCCATGGTGTCGTTGCCCGCGGCGGCCACGATCTCCCGGTGGAAGGCCAGATCGTGGGCGAGGATCTCCTCCGGGTCGTCCGTGGCGACCATCGCCAGCAGGTGCTTCTCCACCTCGGCGAGCCGCTCCGGGCCGATCCGCGCGGCGGCCAGCGCGGTCGCGGTCGACTCCAGGACGCGCCGTACCTCCAGCAGCTCGACCAGTTGCGGACCGCGCGACAGATCGGCCACGACGCCGAAGGTCTCCAGCAGGTCACCGGCCTCCAGCCGGGTCACATAGATCCCCGAGCCGTGCCGGGCCTCCAGGACGCCCAGGACGGTGAGCGCCCGGATCGCCTCGCGCATCGAGCTGCGCGACATGCTCAGCTGCGCCGCCAGATCCCGTTCGGTCGGCAGCCGCTGGCCCGGTTCCAGGCGGCCCTCGCCGATCATCTCCTTGATCCGGTCGATGGCGCGCTGCGTCACCGTGCCCTTGTACGGAGCGGTCGCCGTCACCCTGGGTGTGGTCTCGTCCACGCCACTCCTTCTGTCGCCGGATGCGCCGCAGTCTAACCAGCCAGTGGTCGGACCACTGGTGCCGGAAGCAGGACGGAAGCAGGGAAATTCTCGCTCCTGAGGGTGTTGCACGCATGAAGTGGTCTGATAAATATGCCTGGATCCGCTCGACCACGATTGTGTTCACGCTCGATGAGGAGCCGCCAGATGCCCGGCAGAACAGTGCGGAAGAGGAACCGGTCGAGGACCGTCGGCGCGGTGGCTGCGGCAGCCTGCGTCTCCCTCGTGCTCACCGCGTGCGGCAGTACCAAGGACAGCGTCGCCCCGGGCGGTGGCGGGGACGGCACCGGGCAGGTCGGGGTGATCCTGCCCCTGCTCACCTCACCGTTCTGGCAGTCGTACAACGCCTACGTGCCGAAGCTGGCGAAGTCCGAGGGCGTCGACGCGCTGAAGACCGTCAACTCCAACAGCGATCCCTCGCAGCAGATCACCGACATCAACAACCAGCTCAACCAAGGGGTGAAAGGGCTGGTCGTCGCCCCGCTCGACAGCGCCGCCATCGAAGCGGGGCTCGACCAGGCCGAGCGCAAGGGCGTGCCCGTGGTCGCCGTGGACGTGGCGCCCGAGAAGGGCAGGGTCGCGATGGTCGTACGCGCCGACAACGTGGCGTACGGCGAACAGGCATGCCAGTACCTGGGCAAGCAGATCCCGTCCGGCAAGGTCGTGCAGATCATGGGCGACCTCGCCTCGGTCAACGGCCGGGAGCGCTCCGAGGCGTTCCGCTCCTGCGTCGGGAAGGACTTCCCCGGGCTGAAGGTCCTGGAGATCCCGGCGAAGTGGGAGTCCGACGCGGCGGCCGCCAAGCTCGACACGCTCCTCAACGCCGACCCGGACATCAAGGGCATCTACCTCCAGGCGGGCGGCGTCTATCTCGCGCCCACGCTCCAGACCCTCAAGTCCAAGGGGATGCTGAAGAAGGCGGGCCGGGCCGGGCACATCACGATCATCTCGAACGACGGGATCCCGCAGGAGTTCGACGCCATCCGCAAGGGCGAGATCGACGCGACGATCTCGCAGCCCGCCGACCTGTACGCGAAGTACGGCATGTATTACATCAAGGCCGCCATGGCAGGGAAGACGTTCACCCCCGGGCCGACCGACCACGGCTCCGAGATCGTGAAGCTGCCCAGCGGCATCCTGGAGGACCAGTTGCCCGCCCCGCTGGTCACCAAGGACAACGTCGACGACCCCGCGCTCTGGGGCAACACGGTCGGATGAACACTCCCACCCCGACCCCACTGGTGGAGGCCCGGTCCATCGTCAAGCGGTACGGGCCCACCGTCGCGCTCCGGGACGGCCGGCTCACCGTACTGCCCGGCGAGTCCCACGCCCTCGTCGGCCGCAACGGCGCCGGGAAGTCCACCCTGGTCAGCGTCCTCACCGGCCTCCAGGCCCCCGACGAGGGCACGGTCCGCTTCGACGGCGAGCCCGCGCCCCCGCCGGCCGACCGGGACGCCTGGCGCCGCAAGGTGGCCTGCGTCTACCAGAAGCCCACGGTCGTCCCCGAACTGACCGTCGCCGAGAACCTCTTCATCAACCGGCAGCCGAAGGGCCGCGGCGGCCTCATCAACTGGCGCAGGCTGCGCACCGAGGCCGCCGACCTCCTCTCCACCTGGGACGTACACGTCGACCCCGAGGCGCGCACCGCCGACCTCAAGGTCGAGGACCGCCACATGGTGGAGATCGCGCGGGCGTTGAGCTTCGGCGCCCGGTTCATCGTCCTCGACGAACCGACCGCCCAGCTCGACAACCGCGAGATCGAGCGGCTCTTCACCCGCATGCGCGCGCTCCAGGAGTCCGGCGTCACCTTCCTGTTCATCTCGCACCACCTCCAGGAGGTGTACGAGGTGTGCCAGACGGTCACCGTCCTGCGGGACGCCCGCTGGATCACCACCGCGCCCGTCGCCGAACTCCCGCGCCGGTCACTGGTGGCGGCCATGGCGGGCGAGGCCATCGCCGAACAGGCCGTACCGCTCAAGGCGGTCGCGCCGGACGCGCCGGTGCTGCTCCGGGCCGAGGGGCTCACCTCGGAGGCGTACGAGGACATCGACCTGACCGTCCGCCGGGGCGAGGTCGTCGGCCTCGCCGGGTCCAGCGGCAGCGGCAAGACGGAGCTGGCCGAGTCGTTCGCCGGGCTGCGCACGCCGACCGGCGGAACGGCCCGGCTGGACGGCGAGCGGCTCCCGTTCGGGGATGTGCGGGCCGCGCTGGAGGCGGGCGTGGGCTGTGTCCCGCGCGACCGGCACGAACAGGGCCTGGTCGCCGGGATGAGCGTCGGCGACAACGCCACCCTGAGCGTCCTGGACCGGCTCGGGCGGTACGGATTCGTCGGCACCGACCGTAAACGCCGCTTCGCCACCGCCCTCGTCGAGCGCCTCGACATCCACACCGAGGGCCCCGAGCAGCCCGTCTCCGATCTGTCGGGCGGCAACGCGCAGAAGGTTGTCATGGCCCGCGCCCTCGCCTCCGACCCCAAGCTGCTCGTCCTCATCAACCCCACCGCGGGCGTCGACGTGAAGTCCAAGGAGTCCCTGCTCGCCCGCGTGGACAGCGCCCGCGACGACGGCACCGCCGTGCTCGTCGTCTCCGACGAACTCGACGACCTGCGCCGCTGCGACCGCGTCCTCGTCCTCTTCCACGGCCGTGTCGTCGCCGAATACCCGGCGGGCTGGCGCGACCCCGAGCTGATCGCCTCCATCGAAGGAGTGGACCATGGCTGACACCAAGGCGCCGCCGCTCGCCCCCCTCCGGACTCCGGGCGCCCGCCCGGCCAAGGCCGTACTGCTCCGTCGGGCCCGCGAACTGGCGCTCGTACCGGCCCTGTTGCTGCTCATGGTGCTCGGCTCCGTGGTCAACGACGCGTTCCTCACCGAACGCAACCTGATCTCGGTCCTCGGGGCCTCCGCCGCCCTCGCCATGGTCGTGCTCGCCGAGTCGCTCGTCCTGATCACCGGCAAGTTCGACCTGTCCCTGGAGTCGGTCGTCGGCGTCGCGCCCGCCGTGGGCGCGCTGCTCGTGCTCCCGGCGGCGCAGTCCGGGTGGGGGACGGAGTTCCCGGCCGTGTTCGCGCTGTGCGCCGTTCTCGTGGCGGGCGCGGCCGTCGGCGCCCTCAACGGCGTCCTCGTGGTGAAGTTCAAGCTCAACGCGTTCATCGTGACGCTCGCGATGCTGATCGTGCTGCGCGGGCTGCTGGTCGGCGCGACCGAGGGCAAGACGCTCTTCGGCATGCCGGACTCCTTCTACGCCCTGGCCACCACCACCTTCCTCGGCGTCCCCCTGTCGGTGTGGCTGGCCGGTGTCGCCTTCGCCGTCGCCGGACTGGTCCTGAAGTACCACCGGATCGGCCGCGCCCTGTACGCGATCGGCGGCAACGCGGACGCGGCCCGCGCGGCCGGTATCCGGGTCGAGCGCGTGATGCTCGGCGTGTTCGTCGTCGCGGGTGTCCTCGCCGCCGTCGGCGGGATCATGCAGACGGGGTACGTCGGCGCGATCAGCGCGAACCAGGGCAACAACATGATCTTCACCGTCTTCGCGGCGGCGGTGATCGGCGGCATCAGCCTGGACGGCGGCAAGGGCTCCATGCTCGGCGCCCTGACCGGCGTACTGCTGCTGGGTGTCGTACAGAACCTGCTCACCCTCGCCCAGGTCCCGTCCTTCTGGATCCAGGCCATCTACGGAGGGATCATCCTGGTAGCCCTCATGATCGCGCGGGTCACCACGGGCCGCGCCCAGGACTGACCCGCGCGCACCACCGAGGACCCGCGCCACCCCGCGCCCGCGCCACCGAGGACCCGCACCACCGAGGACCCCCTGCCCCTGACCGAAAGGCATTCCGTGTCCCCGACCCCCGCCGCCCGCGTCATCGCGGTCGACACCCATGACATCCGCTTCCCCACCTCGCGCGAGCTGGACGGCTCCGACGCGATGAACCCGGACCCCGACTACTCGGCGGCCTATGTCGTCCTGCGTACCGACGCGGCCGACGGCCACGAGGGGCACGGCTTCACCTTCACCATCGGGCGGGGCAACGAGGTGCAGGTCGCCGCGATCGACGCGTTGCGCGGGCACGTGGTCGGCCGGTCCGTCGACGAGCTGTGCACGGACCCCGGCTCCCTGAACCGCGATCTGATCGGCGACAGCCAACTGCGCTGGCTCGGACCCGAGAAGGGCGTGATGCACATGGCGATCGGCGCGGTCGTCAACGCGGTGTGGGACCTGGCCGCCAAGCGCGCCGGACAGCCCCTGTGGCGACTGCTCGCCGAGGCCGAACCGGAGTGGCTGGTCAGCCAGATCGACTTCCGCTACCTGACGGACGCGCTCACCCCCGAGGAGGCGCTGGAGCTGCTGCGCCGGGGCCGGGAGGGCGCGAAGGAACGGGCCGCCACCCTCCTGACCCGGGGCTTCCCCGCCTACACCACCTCGGCGGGCTGGCTCGGCTACGACGACGAGAAGCTCACCCGGCTCGCCGCCGGGGCCGTCGCCGACGGCTTCGGGCAGATCAAGCTCAAGGTCGGCGCCGATCTGGAGGACGATGTACGGCGCTGCCGCGTCGCCCGTTCCGTCATCGGCCCCGGGATCCGTATGGCGATCGACGCCAACCAGCGCTGGAACGTCGACGAGGCGATCCGCTGGACGGAGGCGCTCGCCGAGTTCGACCCGTACTGGATCGAGGAGCCCACCAGCCCCGACGACATCCTCGGCCACGCGACGATCCGCCGGGGCGTGGCGCCCGTCAAGGTCGCCACCGGCGAGCACGTCCAGAACCGCATCGTCTTCAAGCAGCTCCTCCAGGCCGACGCCATCGACATCCTCCAGATCGACGCGGCCCGGGTCGGCGGCGTCAACGAGAACCTCGCGATCCTGCTGCTCGCCGCCAAGTTCGGCGTGCCGGTCTGCCCGCACGCGGGCGGTGTCGGCCTGTGCGAACTCGTCCAGCACCTGTCGATGTTCGACTACGTGGCGCTGGCGGGCACGACCGAGAACCGGGTCATCGAGTACGTCGATCATCTGCACGCCCACTTCCTCGATCCGGTGGTGATCCGCGAGGGTCACTACATGGCACCCACCACACCCGGTTTCTCGGCCACCATGCGGCCCGGGTCGATCGCGGAGTTCACGTTCCCCGACGGCACCTTCTGGGCGGCCGACCTCGCGGGGACATCCACGGACCAGGCCGGGCAGGACGGACAGAAGGAGCACACGGCATGACGGACTTCGCAGGGCTCAGGGCGCTGGTCACCGGCGGCGGCTCCGGTATCGGCCGGGCCACCGCCGAGCTGCTCGCCGAGCGGGGCGCCGAGGTCGCCGTACTCGACCTCGACCCGTCGTCGGTCGGGAAGCCGCTGCGCGGCTACCGCGCCGATGTCGCCGACGACGCCTCCGTCCGTACGGCCGTCGCCGCCGCCGTCGCCGATCTCGGCGGCCTCGACGTGCTGGTCAACAACGCGGGCATCGGCGCCCAGGGCACGGTCGAGGACAACGACGACGAGCAGTGGCACCGCGTCCTCGACGTCAACGTCCTCGGCATCGTCCGCACGACCCGGGCCGCGCTGCCGCACCTGCGGGCATCGGCGCACGCGGCCATCGTGAACACCTGCTCCATCGCCGCCACCGCCGGGCTGCCGCAGCGCGCCCTCTACAGCGCGAGCAAGGGCGCCGTGTACTCCCTCACCCTCGCCATGGCCGCCGACCACGTCCGCGAGGGCATCCGCGTCAACTGCGTCAACCCCGGTACGGCCGACACCCCGTGGATCGGCCGCCTCCTCGACTCCGCCCCCGACCCGGCGGCCGAACGGGCCGCCCTGGAGGCCCGCCAGCCCACCGGACGCCTCGTCAGCGCCCCCCAGGTCGCGGGCGCCATCGCCTATCTGGCGAGCCCCCTCTCCGGCGCCACCACCGGCACCGCGCTCGCCGTCGACGGCGGCATGCAGGGGCTGCGGCTGCGCCCGGCGGGCCGGTGAGCGCCCTCGGCCGGAACACCCTCGGCCAAAGCGGTGTCGCGGTCAGCGGGCTGGCCTTCGGCGCGGCGGCCCTCGGCAACCTCTTCGCCGAGGTCACGCAGGAGCAGGCGTACGACGCCGTCGGGGCCGCCTGGGACGCGGGCATCCGCTCCTTCGACACCGCGCCGCACTACGGCCTCGGCCTGTCGGAGCGCCGGCTCGGCGCGGCGCTGCGCGAGCGCCCGCGCTCGGCGTACACCGTCTCCACCAAGGTCGGCCGCCGGCTGGAGCCCGCGGCGGCCGGGGAGGCCGTGGGCGACGACCTCGCCCACGGCTTCGCCGTACCCGCCACCCACCGCCGCGTGTGGGACTTCGGCGCGGACGGGATCCGCCGCACCCTGGACGCCAGCCTGGAGCGGCTCGGCCTCGACCGTGTGGACATCGTCTACCTCCACGACCCCGACGACCACGCCGAACAGGCGCTCCGCGAGGGCTATCCGGCGCTGGAGAAGCTGCGTTCCGAGGGGGTCGTGGGCGCGATCGGCGCGGGCATGAACCGGACCGGGCTGCTCACCCGCTTCGTCCGCGACACCGACATCGACGTGGTGCTGTGCGCGGGCCGCTACACCCTGCTCGACCACGACGCGCTGGCCGGGCTGCTCCCCGCCGCACAGGAACGCGGTACGTCCGTGGTGATCGGCGGCGCCTTCAACTCCGGGCTGCTGGCCGACCCGAGGCCGGGGGCGACGTACGACTACGCCGAGGCGCCGAAGGAGCTGCTGGACCGCGCCCTGGCCCTCAAGGCGGCGGCCGAACGCCACGGCACCACCCTGCGCGCCGCCGCCCTGGCCTTCTGCTCCGCCCATCCGGCGGTGGCGAGCGTCCTGGTCGGCGCCCGTACGCCGGACGAAGTCCGCGACTGCGCCGAGCAGTTCACCGCGCCCGTACCGGCCGCCCTCTGGCAGGAGCTGCGGGACACGGGTCTCCTGCCCGCCGGGGCTCCCGTACCCGACGGGGGGCCGTCATGAGGGTCGCGCTGCACACCAAGGTCCGCGCGGACCGCGTCGACGCCTACGACGCCGCCCACCGCGAGGTCCCCGCGGAGCTGACGGCCGCGATCCGGGCCGCCGGGGCGCGCTCCTGGACGATCTGGCGCAGCGGCACCGACCTGTTCCACGTCCTGGAGTGCGAGGACTACGCCCTGCTCCTCGCCGAGCTGGCGAAACTGCCGGTCAACGTCGGCTGGCAGGCCCGGATGGCGAATCTCCTCGATGTCGTGCACGACTACTCCGACGAGGGCGCGGCGGCGGGCCTGCCCGTGGTCTGGGAGCTGCCATGAACACCGACACCATGAACACCGGGACGATGAGCATCGTCGACGCGCATCACCATCTCTGGGACCTCTCCGTCCGGGACCAGGACTGGATCACCGGCCCCGGACTCCTGCCCATCCGGCGGAACTTCGGCGTCCCCGACCTCGTGCCCGAGGCGCGCGCGGCCGGGGTCGGCCGGACGGTCCTGGTGCAGACGATCACCGTGGCCGAGGAGACCCCGGAGTTCCTGGCGCTGGCCGCCGAGCACGAGCTGATCGGCGCGGTCGTCGGCTGGACCGACCTCACGCACCCCGGCATCGCCGACGAGC
Organism: Streptomyces sp. NPDC088554; assembly: GCF_044752945.1. Classification (NCBI taxonomy): domain Bacteria; kingdom Bacillati; phylum Actinomycetota; class Actinomycetes; order Kitasatosporales; family Streptomycetaceae; genus Streptomyces; species Streptomyces sp. NPDC088554. Next base: position 17,640 of record NZ_JBIVMF010000004.1, read on the forward strand.
TGGCCCGGCTGCGCTCCCTCCCCGGCGGCCGGTATCTGAAGGGCGTACGCCACCAGGTCCAGGGCGAGAGCGACCCCCGGTGGCTGCTCCGCGCGGACGTGCGCCGGGGACTGGCCGCCGTCGCCGACGCGGGCCTCGTGTACGACCTGCTGGTCACGGACGCGCAACTCCCGGCCTGTGTCCGGGCCGCCGAGGACCACCCCGGCCTCACCTTCGTCCTGGACCATCTCGGCAAGCCGCCCATCGCCACGGGCCGGCGGGACCCCTGGGCGGCGGCGGTCCGGGCGCTCGCCGCGCTCCCCAACACCGTCTGCAAGCTCTCCGGCATGGTCACGGAGGCGGCCCCCGGCTCCTGGACCGTCGACGACCTGCGCCCGTACGCCGACACGGTCCTGGACGCCTTCGGCCCGGACCGGCTGATGTTCGGCTCGGACTGGCCGGTCTGCACGCTGGCGGCGACGTACGCGGAAGTGGTCGGCGTGACAAGGAAGTTGACGAGCGGGCTGGGCGACGGTGAGCGCGGGCTGATCCTCGCGGGCACCGCGACCCGCGTCTACGGCCTCCGATCCGGCCTCTGACGCTCCCCGGACGCGACGACGACCCCACCCGATCCGCAAAGACGGTGAAAACGCCCCATCCCGCCATAAGGTGCTCCTGGAACGGCCGATCGTCCCAGGAGCACCTTGTCGTCTCGTCGCCGCATCGCCGCCGCAGTACCGGCCACCGTCGCCACGCTGGCCCTCGCCCTGTCCGCGTGCGGCGGCGAGGGCGGACTCAGCAGCGCGGGCCCCACCCCCACGGCCATCGGGCCCGTGGAGCTGTGGCCCGACCTGCCCGCGATCTCCTCGCCGCCCCTCGGCCTCGACGCGAGCAGCCGCGAGCGTGTCCCCGGCGTCGAGGTCGCCCCCGGCCGTATCGGCACCCTGGACCCCGTCGCCGTCGTCCGCGCCGAGACCGCCGCCTCCCCGGAGGACGCGTCGGGCATCGACGGGCTCCCCCGGCAGACCGCCGCCCGCCTCGCGAGCTGCGACGGAACGCCCGTCGGACCCGCCGGACCCACCGGACCCACGGTCCCGGCCGCCCCCTCGGACTGCCCGGTCCTCCGCGCGTACCACCACGACCTGACCGGGGACGGGCGCGACGAGCTGATCGTGGCCGTCCGGCTGCCGTACCAGCGGCTCGCCGTCCGCTGCTACACCGCCGAGAAGGGCGGGCTGACCCGGATCATGTCCACCTCCGACCGGGTCATCGGCGCCGAGCTGGCGGGCCGGGGGCTGATCCTGCGCGTGGCCTCGGCGGGCATCCCCGGGTACGAGTACCGCACGACCTGGTCCTGGGACCGCCGCCGGGGGACCATGGTCCCCACCCGCGGCGAGATCGCCCCCGACACCACCCGCACCCCCTGGCCGGCGCCGACGGGCCTCCTGCCATGAGCCCCCGGCCGCCCGCCTGGACCGCCACGCTCACCTGGAAGGCCGCCGTCTTCATCACGGTGATGTGCTGCGCGCTCGCCGCGCTGCTCGGCGCGCTCGTCCACGTATCGGTGACCCGGCAGACCGTCCACTCCGTACGCGAGAAGGCCCTCTCCCGACTGTCCGAGGCCGTACAGGCGTACGAGGCGGGGCAGCCGCTGCCCCGGTTCGCCGGGGTGGACACGCCGGGCCTGCCCGAGCCGCTGCGGGCGCTCGCCACGAGCGGGCGGCGCGGCACCATGGTCGGGGACCGGAACGGCCTGCCCATCATGTGGGCGGCGGGCCCCGCCGACGGCCACACGCTCGTGGCCCAGGTCGACTACAGCCTCAGCCGGAGCACCATCACCCACCTCGACCGTTCGATCCTGGCCTCCTCCGCGCTCGCCATCGGCGCCACCCTCCTCGTCGGCGCCTTCGCGGTCACCCGGGTCACCCGGCGGCTGCATCTGACGGCGCGGGTCGCGGGGCGGATCAGCGCGGGCGATCTCGACGCCCGCGTCAACGACCCGCACACGAAGGGGCGTTCGCGGCCGCAGGACGAGGTGGCCATCGTCTCGGGCGCGCTGGACGCGATGGCCTCGACGCTCCAGGACAAGCTGCTGAGCGAGCAGCGCTTCACCGCCGATGTGGCCCACGAGCTGCGCACCCCGCTGACCGGCCTCTCCGCCGCCGCCGAGCTGCTGCCCGAGGGCCGGCCGACCGAGATGGTGCGCGAGCGGGTACGGACGATGCGGACCCTGACCGAGGACCTGCTGGAGATCTCCCGGCTGGACGCCCGTACGGAACGGGTGGACCTCGCCGTCCACACGCTCGCTCCGCTCGTCGAGGGGGTGGTACGGGCCTCGGGCGCCGACCGGGCGTCCCGGACGGAGGTGCGGATCGTCCGGGACGCCCGGGTGGAGACCGACCGGCGGCGGCTGGAACGGGTGCTCGGCAACCTCCTCGCCAACGCACACCGGCACGGACAGCCCCCGGTGGTGGTGACGGTGGACGGGCCGACCGTGACCGTACGGGACCACGGCGTCGGCTATCCGGCGTATCTGCTGGAGCACGGGCCGCAGCGGTTCCGCACGGAGGGGAGCGGGAAGGGCCACGGGCTGGGGCTGACCATCGCCGTGGGCCAGGCCACCGCGATCGGGGCGGAGCTGTTCTGCCACAACGCGCCGGACGGCGGGGCGCTGGCGCGGCTGACGCTCCCCGCGTACGTACGGTCCGCACCGCACGACGACGACGCGGGCTGAGACGGCGCGCGGACCGGAGAGGACACGCGGGCCGGGCGACACGCAGGGTGAAACACGCGGACCCTGAGTAGCGAACCCCGCGGGACGGATCTAGCGTGAAAACCGCGAGCCACATGCCGGAAATGACCGGCTTCGCACCCGCACTACGTCAGAACGCCCACCACAGCACTCGAAGCAGGAGAGTCACATGCCCGTGCGTTCCCTCGGCCGTACCGCCGCCGCCCTCGTCGTCTCCGCCGTCACCGCAGCCACCCTCGCGACCGCCGTCGTCGCGCCCGCCACCGCCGCGCCGAAGGCCGCCGACCCGACGCCGACGGTCGCCGACCAGGCGCCGGCGCCGGACGACACCTCCCACCACAGCGTGGGCCGGTACCGCGGCGAGGTCATCGCCAAGACCGGGCTGAACCTCCACGACAAGCCGTACCGCAGCGCACGGATCGTCGGCTCGCTCGAATACGGAACGATCGTGCGCATCTTCTGCCGGGTGTCCAGCGACCCCGTGGACAACACCAGCCAGTGGTACCTGCTCGCGGACGGCAGCTGGGCCTGGGCCACGGCCCGCTACATCCGGGACCTCGGCGAGGAGCCGCACGAGTGCTGACCGGCACCCGTACGCACCACCCGGCACATGTGACGCACTGAGCGCATGGTGACGCACAGGTGACGCAGTGAGCCGGGGCCGCGCGCCCCGGCACCCCCGGCGGCATGCCCCACGTACGCCATAAGCGGATATAAGGCATGCCGCCTTGCTAAGTTGCCGCGCATGACCGCACCGACAGCGGACGCGTCCCCGCCAGGTCCCCCTGGGCTCCCCGGGCCCCCCGGACCGCGCGTCCCCAAGCGCCGGGGCGTCGAACTCTCGCTCCTCTTCTGCGCCGTTCTCGTCTGCGTCCTCGGCTATGTCGCCGTCGGGCTCGGCAGGAACGGCGCCGTGCCGCCCGACGTGGCCCGTTACGGCGGCGGGCTCGGCGCGCTCGCCCTGCTCGCGCATCTCGCCGTCCGGCTGTGCGCCCCGTACGCGGATCCGCTGCCGCTGCCCATCGCGGTGCTCCTCAACGGCCTCGGGCTGGTGCTGATCTACCGGCTCGACCTGGAGACCCCGCACCAACCGGCCGCGCCCGCCCAGCTGGTGTGGTCGACGCTGGGGGGCGCCCTGTTCATCGCCGTCGTCGTCCTCCTGCGCGACCACCGGGTCCTGGCGCGGTACGCCTATCTCTCGGTCGCCACCGCGCTGGCGCTGATGATCGTGCCGATCTTCTTCCCCGCCGTGAACGGCGCGAAGATCTGGATCAGGGCCGGCGGATTCTCCATCCAGCCGGGCGAGTTCGCCAAGATCCTGCTCGCCGTCTTCTTCGCCGCGTATCTCGCCGCCAACCGCCACGCCCTCGCCTTCACCGGCCGCCGGTTCTGGCGGATCCAGCTCCCCACCGGCCGGGTGCTCGGTCCCCTGGTGGCGATCTGGCTGCTCAGCGTCGCCGTCCTGGTCCTGGAGCGCGATCTGGGCACCTCGCTGCTCTTCTTCGGCCTCTTCGTGATCATGCTGTACGTGGCGACCGGGCGCACCGGCTGGATCGCCGTCGGGCTGCTGCTCGCGGCGGTCGGCGCGTTCGCCGTCGGCTCGCTGGAGCCGCATGTGCACGGCCGGGTGGAGGACTGGCTGTCCCCGTTCGCCTCCATCGAAGCGGGGCGCGGGCCCGGCCAGCTCGCCCAGTCGCTGTTCGCGTTCGCGGCGGGCGGGCTGCTCGGCACGGGGCTGGGGCTCGGCCACTCGGTCCTCATCGGTTTCGCCGCCAAGTCCGACTTCATCCTGGCCACGGCGGGCGAGGAGCTGGGCCTGGTCGGGCTGACCGCCGTCCTCCTGCTGTACGCGCTGCTGGTGGCCCGGGGGCTGGGCACCGGGCTGGTGCTGCGCGACCCGTTCGGCCGACTGCTCGCCGTAGGGTTCGCCTCGATCCTGGGCCTCCAGGTCTTCGTCATCGCGGGCGGGGTGATGGGGCTGATCCCGCTGACCGGGATGGCGATGCCCTTCCTGGCCCAGGGCGGCTCGTCCGTGGTCACCAACTGGGTCATGGTCGCGCTGCTCGTACGGCTGAGCGACTCCGCGCGCCGGCCGCACCCCGGGGAGGTGGCCCGGTGACCCGCCACATCCGGTGGACCGCCGCCTTCTTCCTGGTCCTGCTGGCCGCGCTGCTGGTCAACGCGGCCAGGATCCAGGTCCTCGACGCGGACTCGCTCGACAACAACCCGGCCAACCGCCGCGACGCCGTCGCCCGTTACTCGCAGCCGCGCGGCGCCATCCTGGTCGACGGCGAGTCCGTCACCGGCTCCCGGGACTCGCGTCAGCAGTTGCGTTACGAGCGCACGTACACCCAGGGACCGCTGTACGCGCCCGTCACCGGCTACGCCTCCCAGACGTACGGCACGACCCTGCTGGAGAACGCCGAGGACCCCATCCTCTCCGGTACGGACCCGATGCTCGCCCCGTTCCCCTTCTGGCACGACATCACCCGTGGCCGCCGCCCCGGCGGCAAGGTCGCCACCACCATCAGCGCCCCGATGCAGCGCGCCGCCTACGAAGGACTCGCCGGACGGCGGGGCGCGGTCGCCGCGATCGAGCCGTTCAGCGGCCGGATCCTGGCGCTGGTCAGCAGCCCGTCGTACGATCCCGGACTGCTCTCCGGTACGGGCACCCGGACCATCGACGCCTGGACCCGGCTGACCGGCGACGACGCGCAGCCGATGCTCAACCGGGCGATCCGGCAGACCTATCCGCCGGGCTCCGCCTTCAAGATCGTGACAGCGGCGGCGGCACTGGACGCCGGGGTGGTCACCGATATCGACGAACCGACCGGCATCCCCGACCCGTACGTCCTGCCGGGGACCTCGACCACGCTCCCCAACGAGGCGGAGGGCTGCGACCGGGCGTCGCTGGCGTACGCGATCCGCTGGTCGTGCAATACGGTCATGGCCGGGCTCGGGGTGGAGACCGGGCTCACCAGGATGCGGGAATCGGCGGAGAGGTTCGGCTTCAACGACGACGGGATCCGCATCCCCTCGGGTGTGGCCGCCTCCCACTTCGACACCGAGATGAGCGACGATCAGCTCGCGCTCTCCGCCATCGGCCAGTTCGACACCCGGGCGACCCCGCTCCAGATGGCGATGGTCGCGTCCGCCGTCGCCAACGGCGGCGACCTCAAACGCCCCTATCTGGTGGACCGGACCCTGGCCTCGGACGGCACCACCGTCTCCCGCGACGGCCAGCGCACCTACCGGCGCGCGATGAACCCGCTGACGGCGCAGCGGCTCCGGGAGCTGATGATCGAGGTCGTCGAGGACGGTACGGGCACGAACGCGGCCATCGACGGCGCGACGGTCGGCGGCAAGACCGGAACGGCGCAGCACGGGGTGGGCAACTCCGGTACGCCGTACGCCTGGTTCATCTCCTGGGCGCAGTCCGGCACCTCGGGCCGCCCGGCGGTCGCGGTGGCGGTGGTCGTGGAGGACGCGGCGGCGGACCGCGCGGACATCAGCGGCGGGGGCGACGCGGCGCCGATCGCGCGGGCGGTGATGGAGGAGGCGCTGCGGGACTGAGGGCTGCCCTCGGTGTCCGCCTATCCAGGCCGGAACACCTGATGGCACATGTACGAGCGGCACGGGTTCGCGGCGGAGGACGAGGACCCGATCGATGTCCTCATGGTGCGACACCCATCGGGCCCGAACATCTCTCGGTAGGACGACAGCGGCTCGGTGGTGCTACGACAGCGGCTCGGCAGGGCTACGAAAGCGGTAGCGCTACGACAGCGGCTCGCGCCGTTCCCGCCAGGCCGCCGGGACCGCCCCCGTACCCGTGCGGGCCGCGACGATGCCCGCCGTGATCGCGCAGGTGGTGTCGACGTCGCCGAAGCCCTCCGCCGTGGACCAGAGCGCGGCGGCCAGATCGTCCCGGTGGCGGGCGGCGGTCCAGACGGCGAACGGCACGGTGTCGTCGGCGCGGATCCGCTGCCCGTTGCCCAGCAGGTCGGCCGCCTTCCAGGGCTCGGTGGCGAAGGGCAGCTCCGCCGCCCGCGCCAGGCCCTCGCGCACCGTGCCCTCCGGGGTGGCCTCGGCCACCGCCTCGACGGTCAGTTCGGCCCGTACGGAGAGCCCGGCGGCCACCGCGACGGCCACCGCGCCCGCTATGCCCTGGGGGTGGGCGTGGGTCACCTCGGCGGAGAGCGTGGCCTGTTCGGCCGCGTGGTCGAGGTCATCGGCGAACCGGGCGCCGAGCGGGGCCACCCGCACCGCCGCGCCGTTGCCGAGGCTGCCGCCCTCGAACAGTTGCGGGGCGAGGGTGCGCCAGCTCTCGGGCTCGGTCAGCAGCGCGGGTAGGAGCATATGCATGCCCTGGCCGTAGCCCCGGCCCGGATCGGTCTCGTAGGTGAGGGCGAAGATCGCGGCCAGCCGGTCCTGGTCGATGGTGCCGCACTCGTCGAGGACCCGTTGGATCGCGAGGGCCATGGCGGTGTCATCCGTCCAGTACCACTCCAGCTCCTGTGGGGTGACCCGCGCCCTGATCTCGGCGAGCGCGCGCCTGCGGTCACGGAAGAGAGGAAACCAGCGTTCGCCGAAGGCATCGCCCAGGGCGAGCCCCTCCAGACTGCGGCGCGCGGCTTCGTGGTCTGTGCCTGTGCGTTGAGCGGTCATACGCGCCATGGTGCCGTGCGGGACAGCGGGGCGAGGCATGATTTGGTCGTATATCCATGATGAAGCCACAGCGGGGCCGATTACCTCCTTCTGCCGGACGATTTCAACGGCCCGAGGCAGGTCGTACCGTACTCGCATGCCTCCCCGACCCCACCCTTCAGCCCACACCCATGCCCACACTCCCGTCCACACCCATGTCCGTGACCACGGTGGCGACGGTCCGCCGCTCGTCCTCCTGCACGGCGCCGGGCGCTCGCTCGCCGACTGGGACGCGGTCGCGCCGCTGCTCGTACCGCGCCACCAGGTGCTCGCCGTCGATCTGCCGGGCCACGGCCGCTCCCCACCCCTGGTCGGGCCCTGGTCGTTCGACGCGATGACAGAGGTGCTCGCGGATGTCCTGCGGTCGTACGGAATCCCCGACGCCGTACCGGTCGGGCACTCCCTGGGCGGGATGATCGCGCTGCGGTACGCGGCCGGACACGCCCCGGTGACCCCGGGCGCCATCAACCTCGACGGCTTCTGGTGGGGCCGGCCCGTGCAGTACCCGGACCTCGACCCGGCGGTCGTCGAGCAGGGCCTCGCCCGGATCGGCGGGATGACGCGCGCGGCGGTCAGCGGAATCGCGCCCGCCGAGTACGTGGAACAACAGGTCGCGTACGCGGCCCTTTTCGGCATCCCGCCCGAACGCGCCGAGGCCACCACCCGCGCCTCGGTGCGCGAACTCCCCGACGGAAGATTTCAGTTGCTGCCCGAGCGTGCGAGCGCGCTGGAGATGTACGACGCGCTGGACGCCCTCGACCTGATGGCACTGCTGCGGGCCATGCCCTGCCCCGCGCTCTGTGTACGGGGCCGCCGGGCGCAGCCCCCGATGCCGGGCCTCGCATGGCTGGACGAGCTGTTCGGCGCGTACGCGAAGGGGCTCGACCGCGACCTGGCCCGGATCGCACAGACCCGGCCCACCACCGCACCGCTCACCGTCGAGGACCTGGACGCGACGCACGCGATGCTGCTGGAGGAACCGGAGGAGGTGGCGGCGAGGGTGCTGGCGTTCACGGAAACGCTGGGTGGCCGGCCCAAGGTCCGGAACAGCCACGGGGATTGACGTCCTTACTGACTGGCAGTCTCATAAGAAACAAGGGATGACCGCCGGCAGCCAGGGCGATAGCCGGCACAGCGACCAGCCGTGAGGTGCGCGCAGCCATGACGCCAGTGACCGAACGCGACGTACAGATGCTCCATGACGCCCTCGGCCCGCTCAAGGACCGCGAACAGGTGGCCGCACGCCTGCTCGAATCCTCCGCCGAGCACTCCTTCGACCCCGACACCGAACTCGACTGGGCGGCCCCGGCCGAGGACGACAAGTGGTTCTGGCCGCCGGAACTGGTCTCCCTCTACGACACCCCGCTCTGGCGGACGATGTCCGAGGACCAGCGGATGGACCTGTCCAGGCACGAGGCCGCGTCGATCGCCTCGCTCGGCATCTGGCTGGAGATCATCCTGATGCAGCTGCTGGCCCGGCATATCTACGACAAGCCCGTGACCAGCAATCACGTCCGTTACGCGCTCACCGAGATCGCCGACGAGTGCCGGCACTCGATGATGTTCGCGCGGATGATCCAGAGCCTGGGCACCCCGGCGTACCCGGTGCCCGGGCTCCACCACAACCTCGCCCGCGTCCTGAAGACCATCTCCACCACCCCGGGCTCCTTCGCCGTCACCCTCCTCGGCGAGGAGATACTCGACTGGATGCAGCGCCTGACCTTCCCGGACGAGCGCGTCCAGCCCCTGGTGCGCGGGGTGACCCGCATCCACGTCATCGAAGAGGCCCGCCACGTCCGCTACGCCCGCGAGGAACTCCGCCGCCAGATGGCGACCGCCCCCCGCTGGGAACGCGAACTCACCCGCCTCAACTCCGGCGAGTCCGCCCGGATCTTCTCCAGCTGCCTCATCAACCCACAGGTGTACGAGAACGTCGGCCTGAACCGCCGCGAAGCCGTGACCCAGGTCAGGGCAAGCGGCCACCGCCGAGAGGTCCTGCAGTCCGGCGCCACACGCCTGACCGACTTCCTGGACGACATCGGCATCCTCCAGGGCCCGGGGCGTCGCCTCTGGAGGTCCTCGGGGCTGCTGGCCTGAGCGGTTCAGGGCGTGAGTGATGGTTCGTCGGCATGCCCGGTCGGTTCATCTTACGGCGGCGCACATATATGGAAGTATGCGAAAGAACAAGTTGAGGAACAGGTCGCACAATGAGACGAGCCATGGCGGATATCGCGCTGGACGCCTTGCAAGTAGGCATGCTTCAGCCCACGTCAGGAACCCGGAACTCTCTGCCCATTTCCCTCGCCGAAGGGCCTGTCGCCGCCGATGTCTGGATTGAAAACAATCTTGGGCTTGCTCTACTCATCCACCGCCGCAGTGACCCTCATCTACACGGGGCGCAACGACGCGGAGGAGGAGGGATACGAATCTACGCGCGCTGTAACGGTTCTGGTCGGCAGCAAGGTGGATCTCATCGAGATCGAGGACCTGTCGCAGGTCATCACGGCGCGGAGTGGGCGTTTCACCACAGACGTCAAGTCTCCCCTCATGCTGCTCGTTCTGCGGCCTGGACAGAAGTTGCGTGTATCGGCCCTACGACACGAGGGCTCCTCCTTGGTCAAGATTGGCAGCGCCATGAAGTTGTTCTTTGCCGAGCGATGAGCTCGTATCCATGGACTTCCCTCACGTGCAGTACTACCGGGGCGGCAAGAGGTACGGAAAACGGGCCTACCGGCCCGGCCTCCGGCACATCTACCGTGCCTGGCGTTCCCGAAGTGGCCGACCGCTCCCCGTGAGCTGACATGAAACTCGGGGGTGTGGGACGGGCTTCGCCCCGCCTCACACCCCCGAGTGTCGCAAAACGAAAGGCTGTTCCATGTGGAGTGGCTGCACACCCATCCTGAAAGAGGAGCCCGACCCGTCCGGGCGGGAGATCTCGGGCTGGCGCGTTCCGGGCATCGGCGAGATCGACATCGAGTCCGCAGGGTTCCGGATGTCCGTGCTGCCCACGGGCAAGACCCTGCACATGGAGCTGACGTTCGCCGGCGCGTACGCCGAGTCGGAGACAGAGCCCTACCGCCCCTTGGGGCCTGCGGCACTGTCACTGGAGGGCGTGCGGTCCATCGCCCTCGACACACTTGGAGCACCTGCCGAACCGCTGTGGAAGCAGGTGCTGCGCGGGGATCCACACGACGAAGTCCTATGGATGGCATGGGACGAGGAAAACGATGTCCTGCATGTACGGGACGGGGGAGCCGCCCTCTCCTGCCGGGGTGGCACCTGGCGCTGACTGATTGAGGAATTTCATCCCAATTCCCCCTGATCAAAAGATTTTACGAGGAGACTGTCAGGATCAGCACGACTGCTCGATATAGAGAAGATCGCGACCGTCCGCGGAATTGAATTGGTACGGCCGATAACTCGGCAGGTCGTCGCTGTCGATACGGTCCTTGATACCGGCCCACGCAGCATCCCTCTCCTCTGCGGGCACGCACCACAGACGGTCGCTGGCACCCTCGCCGATGATCATCACATCGGCAGCGCGGACAAGCCGCTTCGCCAGTCGCACGTCCAAGGGACCCCTGCGGACAGTCCATCGGCATCCGTCAGCGTCGACAAGCTCCCCCGCGCCCGCAGGCGACAGGACAAAAGGACCCTCGACAGGTTCCGCCGGCTCCAAGGACGACAGCACCGCGGCAAAGCTCACGTTTCCAGGACACTTCTTAGCCATAGAACGAGCCTCTCATTTCGCGCGCGCAAGGACGAAGATGTACCGCGGGGGCCGGACCGGGTCCGGCCCCCTTCATACATACTCAGGCCGCCGGGGTGGTCAACTCCGGCTCCAGCCAGACCACTCGGGACGACTGGCCGTCCTCCCGCCCGAAGTACCGCGTTACGTTCTCCGGCGCCGCCAGCCGCAACCGGCCGCCGGTACCCACCCGCGTGACCTCGGCCGGGCCACCCTCGTGCGCCAGCCCCCAGGCGACGACAGCGGCGTCCTGGCCCAACGCCCCTTCCCCGTCGCGGTACTCCACGACGACGGCGAAGAGACGGGGCGCGGTGTCGTGCACGAGTTCGTACAACTCCCTCTCGTAATCGAACGAGTTCAGGGCAGAGTCCTGCGGCGATACGGTCATCACGATCCCCTTCGGTAGACACACCCGTCCGCCCGGCCAGGACGCGGCAGGGCACGGCGGAGCGAAGACGCCTTACGGCGGGGCCACTTGGTCTGTGGCGTGCTTCACACCGTACCCCCGAAGGATAGGATGCATGCCGTCATCTCGACGCGATACACCCGAACGAGAAAGGGAACCCATGCCACGAAAGAGCGTCCCGCCAACGGTTCGGCAACGGCGCCTCGGCGCTGAACTGCGCAGACTCCGCGAGTCGGTGGACTTGTCCGCGACTCAGGCGGGCGCCCTCCACGGCACTTCCCAACCACGCGTCAGCAGCATCGAAGCAGGCACTTACGCGGTGGGCGCGGACCGGGTCCGGGCGATGGCCCGGAGCTACAGCTGTACCAATGAGGCGTACATCGACGCACTCACCGAGATGACTGGCGGCAGGACGCGCGGGTGGTGGGACGAATACCGCAGCCTGCTTCCGCCCGACGCCATCGACGTTGCCGAGCTCGAACACCACACCTCGTCGATGCGAACCTCAACTTTGGGTCACATGCCAGGACTGCTTCAGACCAGAGCGTATGCCCACGCCGTCATTAGCGATGTTGTGCCATCGTTCGCACCTCACGAGGTGGAACACCGGGTCTCATTCCGGATCAAGCGGCAGGTGGCGGTGTACGGAGAGAATCCGAAGCCACTGACGGCAATCCTCCACGAAGCCGCCTTGCACATGGGGTTCGGCGGCCCCGAGGTGACCCGCACACAGCTCAAGCACTTGCTCGAAGTGAGCGAGTTGGAGCACGTCGCGATCTTGGTCATCCCCTTCGGTGCTGGCACCTTCCCCAGCGCCGGAACCGGCATCTACTACATGGCTGGCGCAGTTCCGGCCCTGGACACAGTCCAGCTCGACACAGATCACGGCCTCACATTCCTTGACGCCCAACCAAAGTTGGTGAAGTACCGAACAATCCTGGACTACATCGAGCGCTGTACCCTCAAACCAGGGAAATCCCGGGATCTGATCCGCCGCGTCGCAGCAGATTTGTAAGGAAGGAAAGGTATATGTCCGCCCTCCACTGGCAGAAGTCCTCATACAGCGGTGAGGGGAACGGCTGTGTCCACCTCGCCGCTGCCGACGACGGCAGCATCAAGCTCGTCGAGAGCGACGACCCGAAGGTGATCGTCACCACCACCCCCGCCAAACTCCACACCTTCATCCTCGGCGTCAAAGCCGGAGAGTTCGACCGTTTCACCGCGTAAGTCGGCACCCTCGGGTCGGAACAGACGACGACGGGGGCGGCCCGCCGGTGTCCGGTGGGCCGCCCCCGAGGGCGCGCGGTAGGTCAGCCGCCCTGGGGGGCGCCGAGGCAGGTGCCCCTGTAGACGGACCTCCACGACCCGTTGGAATTCTGCGTGTCGCTCCACGTGCCGGTGACGCCGTTGTTCGCCGCGCACTGGTTCGCCGCGGCGCTCTGGGCGTTCGCCCGCGCAGCCCCGCGCTGACTGTCCGTGGCGGTGCCCGTCACGGACCCACCCGCCGGCACAGTGCCTGCGGCGAACGAGGTGCCGCCCGTCGCGAGCAGGGCGCCGCCTGCGAGGACAGCGGCCGCCAGGGCCTTTGCGCTCAGAACCTTCACCATGCACCTCTCATGTCCGGGGCTGCCCGATCCGGCAGCCGCCGTCCAAAGCCTTGCCTGTGGTGATCCGCGAATGATAGAGGCAGATCACCTCAATCCTTGGTCCAGGAGGTTCCGGGGCTACGGACGCGGCAGCGACCTGACCAGCATCGACGTCACCGGCCCGCCCCTGCGGCCCCGCTCCGACCCGCCCCCTGTCCCGCGGGCGAGACTGGACCCATGAGAAGCGAAGACACCCCCTTTGTCGGCGGGCCGCTCGACGGTCGCGTCCTGCCCGTCCTGACCGGCGCCACCGGGCATCCGCCGAAGTGGTACAAGGTGCCGGTGCCGGATGCGAAGGGTGGGCCACCCACCGTGTTCGCGTACCGGCGCGTACCCGCCGGGTACAGCAAGCGGCTCGGGATCCAGCGTGGCTGGAAGTACGAGTACGCGCCCGAGGGGCATGTGCGCGAGCCGCTGCGGTGGCCCTGGTCGAAACCTGCTCGCCCGAAGGAGTGATGTCGTTGCGCCACTCCGGCCATTAGTGCGTTAGTCGGACGAGTCGGGGGCCTTTGGCGCCCCATCATCCCGTAGGGCTGGACTCCTCAGTTCGCTCCAGTTCGCCACCGGAGGTGATGTCGTGCCAGGCAGAGTGCTGCGATCCAGCTGTACGGCGGCGGCGCTGGCCGCCGTGACCGTCCTCGCGGGCGTGCCGTTCGCCCCGTACGCCACGGCGGAGCCCGTACCCGTAACCACGGCGGAGCCCGTACCCGTACCCGTACCCGCAGCGGAGCCCGTACCCGTAGCGGAGCCGACGCCTGTGCCCACGTCCGACAACACGTCGGCGAGTGGCCCCGCGGACACCAGCGTCTCCGCGCTGCTCACCCGGCTCCAGCGGCTCTACCGGGAGACCGAGGAGGCCACCGAGGCGTACAACGCCACCGAGGTGAGTCTCCAGCGGCGGCTCGCCGAGACCAAGCGGCTGACCGCCGATCTCGCGCGCGCCCGTAACGCCCTGAGCCTCAGCCGTGGGGCGGCCGGGCAGTTGGCGCGGGAGCAGTACCGGGGGGAGTCGGAGCTGTCCGGCTATCTGCGGCTGCTCCTCGCCCCCGACCCCCGGCGCGCCCTGGACGAGGGGTATCTGCTGGAGCGCGCCGCCCGTGCCCGGCTGGACACGATGCGGAAGCTGGCGGGGGGCGAGAAGCGGGCCGCCGCGCTGGCCACCGCCTCCCATGACGCCCTGGCGGAGCAGGAGGCGCTGGCCGCGCGGCGGAAGGAGCAGCGCGATACGGTCACGGCCGGGCTCCAGGAGGTCGAGAAGCTGCTCGCCTCGCTCAGCAGCGATCAGATCGCCGCGCTGACCGCTCTGGAACAGGCGCATGCGGACAAGGCCCAGGAACGGTTGGTCGCCTCCGGGGCCTTGGGCGAACCCGCCACCAGCATCCTCAAGGCCCCCTCCCCCGCCGGTTCCGCCGCGCTGGAGTACGCCGCCGAGCAGATCGGCAAGCCCTACGAGTGGGGCGCCGAGGGGCCCGGGGCGTTCGACTGTTCCGGGCTGACCTCGCGGGCCTGGGCGCGGGCCGGGGTCACCATCCCCCGTACCAGCCAGGAGCAGTGGAACGAACTCCCCCGGGTCTCCCTGCGCGAGCTGCGCCCCGGCGATCTGGTCGTCTACTTCCCGAAGGCCACGCATGTCGCGATCTACCTGGGCGAGGGCCGGGTCATCCAGGCCCCGCGCCCCGGGGCGCGCGTCAAGGTCTCGCCGCTCGCCGCGAACCCGCCGCTCGGCGCCGTACGTCCGGATCCGCGCGCCGCCGCGCTCGCCCCCGGCGCGTACGAGCCGCCCGCGCTGCCCAAGGGCGCGACGGACGGCTCGGATCTGGGGTACGGCGGGACGCGGCGGTAAAGGACACGGCGGTCAAGGACGCGGCGGTAAGCGGGGCTCCGCGGTAAAGCCGGGCCGTCGGACCGCGCCGGGACGTCAGACCGCCGCGCGCGCCTCCGCCAGGAACGCGTCCGTCTTCTCCGCCTCGTAGAAGAAGTTCTC
Organism: Streptomyces sp. NPDC088554; assembly: GCF_044752945.1. Lineage (NCBI taxonomy): Bacteria > Bacillati > Actinomycetota > Actinomycetes > Kitasatosporales > Streptomycetaceae > Streptomyces > Streptomyces sp. NPDC088554. The sequence continues at coordinate 32,859 of NZ_JBIVMF010000004.1, forward strand.
CAGGTCCGCCGGGTCGTCGAAGCTGTTCGCGAACCGGTCGGCCACGCGGGGCAGTTCGCCCGCGCCGATCAGGTCGAGTACGTTCTCGGGCGGGGCGCCCAGCATGGCGCTCGACCACTTGGTGACGTGCTGGGCCGTGCTCGCCCAGAAGCGTTCGAAGGTGGCGCGCATCCACGCCTCGTCGAACTGCCCATCGCCGTGGTCCACGATGGCGTCCAGATACAGGGCGGCGCACTTGGCGGCCGAGTTGGAGCCCTGGCCGGTGATCGGGTCGTTGGTGACGACCACGTCGCCGACCCCGAGGACCATGCCGCCGCCGGGCAGCCGGCCCACGGGGTGGCGTACGGTCGGCGCGTACCGTCCGGCCAGGGTGCCGTTCGCGTCCGTCAGCTCGGCCTTGGTGGCGCGCTCGTACTCCCAGGGGACGAAGCGCTTCATCAGGTCCAGCGCCACCGCCAGGTGCTCGGCGGGGTCCTTGATGCCCTGGAAGGCGTCGAGCGGGCCGCCCGGTATGCCCTCCCAGAAGATGATGTCGGCGCGGCCGGAGGTGGTGAGGGTCGGCATCAGGAAGAGTTCACCGACGCCCGGCACCAGATTGCAGCGGAGCGCTTCGGTGTCGGGGTGCTCGGGGCGCGGGTCCAGCCCGTGGACGTAGCTGACGGAGAGGGCGCGCTGCGGGGCGTCGAACGCCGAGCGGGCCGCGTCGCGGCCGAACATCGAGACCAGCTCGCCCTTGCCGGCCGCGATCAGGACCAGGTCGTACGTACGGGAGAAGTAGTCCAGGTCGGAGACGGCCGCTCCGTGGATGACCAGTTGGCCGCCGCGCTGGGCGAAGGTCTCCATCCAGCCGGCCATCTTGACGCGCTGGTCGACGGATTGCGCGTAACTGTCGAGCGTGCCCAGCCAGTTGACGGCGCGCGAGGCGTCGGGGGCGGCGACCGAGACGCCGATGCCGGTGACGCGCGTGGCCTGCGTCTCCCAGAAGTCCAGGCGCAGATCGCGTTCGTGCTGGAGCGCGGTGTGGAACATGAGCTGCGTGGACATCACTCGACCTGTCCTGATCTCGTCCGCCGTGCGGTTGGACATCAGGGTGATCTCGTACCCCCGCGACTGGAGGCCGAGGGCGAGCTGGAGGCCGGACTGACCGGCTCCGACGATGAGTATCTTCCGCATGGGCGAGCAAAGCTCCCTTGGGTCCGTGCACGGCCTCGGGCGCGCCCGGGGCCGTGCACGGCAGTTACTCGGGAGAGACTGCGAGCGCGTGCCGCACCAGCGCGAGCAACGACTCGACAGCCGTGTTCTTCTTGCGTGCGTCCATGATCAGTACAGGGATGCTCCGCGGAATCGTCAAGGCGTCCCGTACGTCGTCCGGCTGGAACTCGGGGGTCCCCTCGAACTGGTTGACCGCCACGACGTACGGCAGGCCGCAGCTCTCGAAGTAGTCGACCGCCGGGAAGCAGTCCGGCAGCCGCCGTGTGTCGGCCAGGACGACCGCCCCGATCGCGCCACGCACCAGGTCGTCCCACATGAACCAGAAGCGCTGCTGACCCGGTGTGCCGAAGATGTACAGCACGAGGTCGTTGTCGAGCGTGATCCGGCCGTAGTCCATCGCCACGGTCGTGGTGACCTTGTCGGGCGTCGAACTGAGGTCGTCGGTGTCGGCGCTCGCCTCGGTCATCGTCGCCTCGGTCTGGAGCGGCGGGATCTCCGAGACCGCCGAGACAAAGGTCGTCTTGCCGACGCCGAAGCCGCCCGCCACCACTATCTTGGTGGCGATCGGCGCCCTCGTACGGTCCAACTGCCAGTCCTGGACCACCTCTTCGGGCTCGGCGGTCCGTGCGGCCGTAGCGGTCCCGGCCGCCATGGTGACGTCAGAGACGACGGAGTCCACTCAGCACCCTTTCGAGCAGCGCGTTGTCCGGCCTGCCACTGGCGTGGCCGGTCTCGTACACACGGATCCTGCCCTGGTCGGCGAGGTCGCTGAGGAGCACCCGCACCACCCCCAGGGGCATCTTGAGCAGCGCCGAGACCTCGGCGACGGTGCGCATCCGCCGGCACAGCTCGACGATGGCCCGCATCTCCGGCATGACGCGGGACGCCCCGCCGCCGTCCGTCAGCTCCTTGCGCTCGTCGCCCGGTTCGAGCGCGGCGACGAACGTCTCGACCAGCAGGACGTGGCCGAAGCGGGTACGTCCTCCGGTGAGCGAGTACGGGCGGACCCGGGCCGGTCTGCGGTCCGCGCCGCGTACGGGCAGTTTGCCGACGGGTTCGGCGGCGGAGGTCATCAACTGGCCTCCATCGACGTACGCAATTCGTCACGCAGCTCCGGGGTGAGCACGTGTCCGGCCCTGCCGACGAAGAACGCCATGTGGTACGCGACGACGCTCATGTCGCAGTCGGGCGTCGCGTGGACCCCCAGGAGCGAGCCGTCGCTGATCGACATGACGAAGACGCTGCCTTCCTCCATGGCGACCATGGTCTGTTTGACCGAGCCGCCGTCCATCAGCTTCGCCGCTCCCACGGCGAGGCTGCCGATACCCGAGACGATGGTGGCCAGATCCGCGCTGGAGCCCCGGGGGCCCTCTCTGCGGGTCCCTGCGTTCTCCGCCGCCTTGGCGTGCTGCCCCGGGTCGGAGGAGAGCAGGAGCAGTCCGTCGGACGATACGACGGCGACCGCGTGGGCTCCTGGCACCTCCTCGACGAGGTTGGTCAAGAGCCAGTGCAGGTTACGGGCTTCGCTGCTCAGTCCGAATGTGCCGGTCGCGGTCAACTGCGTGCCTCCTCGACTGTTCCCCCCGTGTCTTCGGTGCCCAGCTCTGTCCGGCCGGGGGGCGCCTGCCGCCCCGTGGAGTCCGTCCGGCCCTGCTGGTCCTGCTGGTCCTGCTTTTCTTCCCCGGTCGCCCCGGTTGCCCCGGTCTCTCCGGTCGCCCCGGTCTCTCCGGTCGCCCCGGTCTCTCCGGTCAGCTCGGCCTCGACATCGCGCCGGCCGTCCTTCGCTCCCTGGTGGAAGCCGCCCAGCCTGCGCCGCAGCTCCTCCGCGTCGACGCTGCCGGTGCGCCCGGTGGGCGCCTCGGCGGGCTTGACGATCTTGGGGGTGCGCTTGGGCAACCCCTTGTCGGTCACACGTGGCCGGTCCTCGGCGGTCTCGACCGGGGCCTCGGGCTGCTTGGGCAGCCGCATGAGGAAGGTGTCCTGGTCGGTTCCGGCCGTCCTCGGTTCGTCCTCGGCGGCGCGCTCGTGCGTCTCCGGGCCGATGTCGTAACGGCCGGGCGCGGGCACCGACTTCGCCGCGGCCGCCGCTTCCGCCGCCTCCGCCTTGCGGATCGCCGCCTCCGCCGCCACGACCAGCGGGTCGACCTCCTGCCGCGACGCGAGCGCCGGGGAGTCGTCCGCCGCCGGTACGGCCTCCGCCGGTACAGCCGCCGCCGGACGGGTCACGGACGGTACGGGGGGCCTCGGGACCGCCGGAAGCAGCGCCTTCGGCAGGATGACGACCGCCGCCACGCCCCCCTGCTGGTGCTCCCGCAGCTCCACGCGTACGCCATGGCGCGCCGCGAGCAGCCCGGCGACCCGCAGACCGAGCCCCTCGCTCTCGATGCCGGTGGCGGTCCGCCGGCGCGGTGTCTCGTACTCCTGCGGGCTGTCCGGGTCGGCGAGCCTCGCGTTCAGCTCGGCGAGCCGGTCGGCGGACATGCCGATGCCCTCGTCCTGTACGGAGAGCATCACCTCGCCGGTCTCCAGCAGCCAGCCGGAGAACTGGACATCGGCCTCCGGGGGCGAGAACGAGGTGGCGTTCTCCAGCAGTTCGGCGACGAGGTGGCTCAGGTCGTCGGCCGCGAAGCCCGCCACCTGGATGTGCGGGGGCAGCGACTGGATCGTCACCCGTTCGTACCGCTCGATCTCGCTGACGGCCGCGCGGGCCACGTCCACCAGCGGGACGGGGCCCGAGGCGCCGTGGCCGTGGTCGTGACCGGCGAGGACCAGCAGGTTCTCACTGTGGCGGCGCATGACCGTGGCCATGTGGTCGAGCTTGAAGAGGGTGGCGAGCTGCTCCGGGTCGCGTTCGCGCTCCTCCAGGCCCTCGATCACGCCGAGCTGGCGCTCCACGAGGCCGAGGGTGCGCAGCGACAGGTTCACGAAGGTGTGGTGGACGGTGTGGCGCAGCCGCTGGAGCTGGACGGCCAGTTCGGCCGTGCGCTCCTGGAGTTCGGCGCGCTGGACGTCGAACTTCTGGCGCGCGCCGATCAGGTCGCTGCGGTCGCCGTCCAGCTCCCGGGTACGGGAGCTGAGGCCGAGCAGTTCGCCGTGGAGGGCGTTGACGGACCGTACGACCTGGGCGAACTCGTCGTTGCGGCCGGTGAAGCGGATCGGTTCCTCGGTGGCGGGCGCCGCCGCGAGCCGGGCCGCGCCGATCCGTACGACGGCGAGCGGGCGGGTGAGCGTACGGGCGACGGCGGTGGAGATGCCCACGGCGACGATCAGGCAGCCGCCGAGGAGGGCGAGGCTCAGCTCGAACGCGGTGACCTCGTCGTCGCGCATCGTCTCCAGCCGCTCGACCTGGCTGGAGCCGAGGCCCGACTCGACGCCGCGCATCTGGTCGATGCGGGCGGAGAGCGCGGCCTCGACCTTGTCGGCGTCGACCGCGCGGTCCTCGGTGGAGAGTTCGGGCCGGTCGGTGAGGCGGGTCAGATAGGTCTCGGCGGACATGACCTCGGGGCCGGTGACGCTGGCGGTGAGGGACTCGCGCGCCTCGCCGGTCGCGGTCTGGTCGAAGTCGGCCAGTGCGGCGAGTTCGCGGACGCGGGACTTCTGGGCGTCGGCGCTCAGCTCGTCGCGGAGCTGGTCGTTCTTCTCGCTCTCCGCGCTGACCGGGGCGGCGACGTAGCCGCCGGTGATCGGGTCGTACACCTGCCCGGCGGAGACGGAGGCCGGTACGGCGAGGGCGGCGAGCAGCAGTCCCCGGGTGGCGGACGCCTGCTCGACGGCGCGGCCGAGGGCGGCGGGCCCCCGGGAGCCCCGGGCGGCCTCGGCGGGGGTCCGCTCGGCCAGCTCGTCGGCGAGCGTCTGGAGCTTGGCGATGATCTGGGAGTACGCGCGGTACGCCTCCATCGCCGAACCCTTGCCGGTGAGGGCGGTACGGCGGACGGAGGGAACGGTCGCGAGGTCGCGCAGCAGCTCCGGGGAGGCGGAGCCGTCGGCGCGGATCTCCTTGATCTGACGGTCGACCCGGGCGCTGCGGGTGTCGGTGATCCCGTGCTCGCCCTGGCCCTTCCCGCCCGTCTGGTCCTCACGGCCCGCGGCGATATGGACGAGGACCTCGTCGCGCTCGTCGGCCAGCGAGTGGGAGAGCGCGACGGCCTGCTGGTCCAGCTCGGCGAGGGTCGCCAGGTTCTGGGCGTCCTTCAGCTCGGTCGAGGCGCTGAGGATCGCGGGGGCGCCCGCCGCTATGACGGTGACGCCGATGAGGGCGACACCGACGACCAGCCGGTTGCGCACCCGCTTGCGGCGGCCCTCCTTCTCGGGGGGACCGCCTGCCGGGGCGCCGCCGGCCCGGGGGGCCGCCGTTCCCGTACCGTTCGCTCCCATGGCCGGGGCCGGGGTCGCACCCGGTGTGCCGCTGAGGTCACCCGGAGCCTGGGGCCCACTCGGTGTCCGGCTGTCACCCGGGGCTCCGCCGCGCGTGACATCCGTGACATCTTTGCCCCGAGGCCGCTTCTTCTGCACCGGTGCTCACATTCTTGACTCGTCCACCCATGAAGCAGAGGTGACGACCGGTCACAGCGAGAGAACCCCCACCCCTGGCACGGTTTTCGACCATTCCAGCGCTTCTTGGGAGGGGGCGCGCATCGGCCGCTCCGCCACCTGAACGAGTGAACATCACGAAGGAGTTGGCGAACAACTCTTCCCGCCACACGCCGTGCTCGAACCTGGCGTGCCGGGTGGACCTACGGCGCGGGCTTTGGCAGGATGCCCGCCCGCAGCTTTCCGGACGCGCCAACGGCCGGTCACGGCTCCCCGAATCGTGCCGTCCGGCGGCTCCCCGCCGCTCCCTCAGGACCGCGATCTGACCGAAACCCGGCGGTTGGACCGGCCCTACGGCCAGATCGTCACCCCGTGCAGGCCCCGTGAAGGAGTCATGCGGGTGATCGGGAGGATCGTGCAGACTGCACCGCATGCGTATCGAACTGGCCACCGCACCCGGTGACGCGCTCCGCCCCAATGAGGACTGGACGGCCGTGGTCCTGCCCGCCGCGGGCGAGGGCGGTGCGCTGGTGGTGCTGGACGGGGTGACGCCTCCGGCGGGCGACGACGGTTGTGTGCACGACGTGCCCTGGTTCACGGCGGGACTGGGCGGCGCGCTGGCCGATCTGTCCGGTTCTCGAAGGGATATGCCGCTGACACGGATCCTGGCCGCCGCGATCGGCCGTACGGCGGACTCCCACCGCGCAACCTGTGACCTTTCTCACCCGCGCACCCCGCAGGCGACGGTCGTCCTCGCGCGCTGGGGCGCCGCCGAGGTCGAATATCTGGTGCTATCGGACTCCGCCCTGCTGCTGGAATCGGCGGACGGGGAGGTGCGGGCGGTGCTCGACGACCGCCTCGACCGCGTCCCGCGCGAGGTGCTGCGCTCACTCACCGCTACCGACGCCCTGCGCAACACGGAGGGCGGGTTCTTCACCGCGGCGGCGGATCCGGCCGTCGCCGCGAGGGCGGTCACGGGCCGCGTCCCGGCCGGGGAGGTGCGCTCCCTGCTCGCCCTGACCGACGGCGCGACCCGCTGGGTGGAGATGTTCCGGGAGGGCGGCTGGGCGGACTGCCTGGCGCTGGTACGGAAGAACGGCCCGCAGGAACTGATCGACCGGGTCCGGGCGGCGGAGTCGGCACCCCCGGACGCGCCGGGTGCGGGCGCCCGCCGGGGGAAGCGGAGCGACGACGCGACGGTGACGTACGTGGAGCTGTGAGCCCGCGCGCGGCGACGGGACCGCCGGGGGATCGCGGGGGGATCGCCGGGGGATCGCCGGGGCGGCCGGTCCCGCACCCGACGGGACCGCCCGGGGATCGCCGACGGGAGCACCGGGGAGGGACCCCCGGGACCGCCCGTGGAGCACCCGGGAGAGACCGCCCGGGACCGCCCGTGGAGCACCCGGGAGAGACCGCCCGGCCGGTCAGCTCTCCGCGCTGGTGTTCAACTGGTGGAGCAACCGGGCCAGTTCGGCGATCTCCGCCCGGTCCCAGTCGGCCAGCTTCTGTACGTACACCTCACGGCGCGCGTCCCTGACGCGCCGGAAGCGGGCCCGGCCCTCGTCGGTGATCCGGATGAGCGAGGCGCGGCCGTCCGCCGGGTCGGGCTCGCGGGTGACCAGGCCCAGATCCTCCAGGGCGCGCAGCTGACGGCTCATCGTCGCCTTGCCGACCCCGAAGTAGCCGGCCAGCCCGGTGGCGCGCTCGGAGCCGGTCTGCTCCAGCCGTACGAGCAGTCCGTACGCGGCGGACTCCAGCTCGGGGTGGACCTCCCTGGCCATCTCGCCGGAGTTGGCGCGGGCCCGGCGCAGGAAGACCGCCAGCTCCCGTTCCAGCGCCAGGAATTCCTGGTGGACGTCTCTGTCGCCGCCCTCTGTCCCGGTTCCGGTTCCGGCTCGGCCCGTCCGCCCATCAGCACCCATCGTGCGCTTTCCCGCTCCCGAAAGTATTCCGCTTCCCAGGGCCATCGCCGTGGTGGGGCCAGTATTTCGCAGGTTTGTACCGTCGGCGGCGCGTGGCACCCTTCCGCCCCGCCGTACCGCGTGCGTAGCGTCAGGACGGCCGGTCGCTTTGGGGCTACTGGACCGGTATGACCGTACACATCCCTCACTTTCGGTACGGAGGCACGTCCATGCTCGCCGCCGCTCTCGCCCTTCTGCTCACCCTCCCCGGTACGGCGGCGACCGCCCCGGCCGACCCGTCTCCCGAGATCCCCGCCCGGGGCTCGGCCCATATGGGCATGGGGGTCGTCGCACACGACGGCCAGGGCGGCCGGCCGCCCTCCGACCGCGCCGCCCAGACCGAGGGGGTGGACGTCTCCAGCCATCAGCGCGCCGTCGACTGGCCCGCGCTGTGGGACAGCGACGTGCGGTTCTCGTACAACAAGGCCACGGAGGGGACCTCCTACCGGAACCCCTATTACACGCAGCAGTACGACGGCGCCCACGGCGTCGGCATGATCCGCGGCGCCTACCACTTCGCGACCCCCGACGACTCCAGCGGCGCCCGCCAGGCCGACTACTTCGTCGACGGCGGGGGCGGCTGGTCGCGGGACGGGCGGACGCTGCCGGGGGTGCTGGACATCGAGTGGAACCCGTACGGAGCACGGTGCTACGGCAAGTCGCGGACCCAGATGGTCGACTGGATCCGCGACTTCCTCACCACGTACCGCGCCCGCACCGGCCGCGAGGCCCTCATCTACACCGCCACCAGCTGGTGGAAGGAGTGCACCGGCGACTACCCGGGCTTCGGGGCGACCAATCCGCTCTGGATCGCCCGCTACAACACCACGGTCGGCGAGCTGCCCGCGGGCTGGGACGTCCAGACCATCTGGCCGTACACCTCCACGGGTCCGATCGTCGGCGACCACGACCGGTTCAACGGCTCCCTGGAGCGGGTGGTCGCCCTGGCCGACGGCTGAGAGCCGGCCGGGGCCGCCGTCACGCCGCCGCCGTGACCGGCACCTGGGCCGGGGAGAGCGCGATGGCGAGGACCCGACGGACATCCGTGACCGGATGGATCTCCAGCTCGCCGAGGATCTCGGCGGGTACGTCGTCGAGGTCGGCCTCGTTCCGCTTCGGGATCACGACGGTCGTGATGCCCGCGCGGTGGGCGGCCGGCAGCTTCTGCTCAAGGCCGCCGATGGGCAGGACCCGGCCGGTGAGGGAGACCTCGCCGGTCATGGCCACGTCCGTACGGCCCTGGCCGGTCATGGCCACGTCCGTACGGCCCTGGCCGGTCATGGCCACGTCCGTACGGCCCTGACGGTCACTCAGCAGGGAGCCGGCGCCGTCGTCAGGGTGCTGCCAGTGCCGGGGCCGTCCTCGGGGACCTCGCCCGCCGGGAAATTCGACGTGTTCCTTGGCCTGATTCCGGGGGTTCCGGCCCGGGTCGTCCGGCCCTTCCGGGGGCTTCCTGCTCCAACGCGCTGTGCGGGCACATGTGCCCGTCGTACCGGCGCTCCACAGGCGTTCGGCGTCTCCGCCCGTCCAGTGTCGACGATTCGGCGTCCTTCGAAGAGGACGTCGCGGCTTGCGTTGTGGTCACGGTCGTGCACGGTGGCGCACTCGCCGCACGTCCGCTCCCGGACGTGCGGGGGTTGGGGGCCGTCCCGGAATCGAGCGGTTCGAGCGTGAGCGCGAGCCGGTCGGCGCAGGCCGAGCAGACCTGAGAGACGGGAAGACACTCGCAGCGGTAGCCCCGGCATGCCTCTGTTCAACACCACTTGGCAGATTCAGGGCATGAGTCCAATCGATTCGTTCATCGACCAGTCCAGCGGCAGATGACGATGCGACAACACACTTCACCGGACACCACTCTGGGGCTCATCACGGAGAAGGCACGGGCCTCGGCGGATGCCGGGCTCTCCCGCAGCGAAGGCAGACGCCCTTGATTGGCGTGTGTACCTGCCTTACAAGTTGACGAGTGTTTCCCGTGTCCCGTGTCCCGTGTCCCGCGTTCCACTCTCCGCGCTCCACGACACACGAACCTTTTCGCTCCACGGCACACGAACCTTTTCGCTCCACGCGCCCATGTCGCCGCCCCGGGAGGTTCCATGTACCGCCAGGTTCTCGACCCGCTGGCCGGATCGCTGCTCTGGTCCGCGCTCTGCGCGTCCTTACCCCTGCTGACCATGTTCGTACTGCTCGGTGTCTTCCGGGTCAGGGCGCAGATCGCCGCGGTCGCCGCGCTGGCCCTCGCGCTCGCGCTCGCCGTACTCGTCTGGGACATGCCGGTGTCGCAGGCGCTGTCCGGCGCCGCCGAGGGCGGTTTCTACGGGCTGTTCCCGGTCCTCTGGATCCTGGTGAACGCGCTGTGGATCTACCGGCTGACCGAGATCACCGGCTGGTTCGCGGTGCTGCGGCGGTCGTTCCGCAGCGTCTCCACCGACCAGCGGGTCCAGGGCATCCTGATCGCCTTCTGTTTCGGCGCGCTGATCGAGGCGCTGGCGGGCTTCGGCGCCCCGGTCGCCATCACCGCGGTCATGCTCGTCGCCGTGGGCATCGCCCCGCTCAAGGCGGCGACCGTGGCGCTGGTGGCCAACACCGCGCCGGTCGCCTTCGGCAGCATGGCGGTACCGCTGACCACCCTGGCCGGGGTGACCGGGCTGCCGCTCGACGAGCTGGGCGCGATGGCCGGCCGGCAGACCCCGCTGATCGCCGTCCTCATCCCGCTGGTCCTGGTGTTCCTGCTCGACGGGCGGCGGGGCGTCAGGGAGTCCTGGCCGGTCGCCGTGGTCGCGGGCCTGGCCTTCGGGCTCGCCCAGTTCGTCTCCGCGAACTACATCAGCGTCGAGGTGACCGACATCATCGCGGGCGTGGTCGCGCTGGCCGCCGTGCTCGGCTTCCTCCGGGTCTGGCAGCCCGTGCAGTCCGTCCAATCCGTGCAGCCCGTCCAGCCCGTCCAGCCCGTGCAGCCCGTCAGCGGGGACGAATCCGTACGGGAGGAGCCGCTCCCGGAGGAGCCCGCCGCGGGCGGTGCCCTGATGGCCTTCGCCCCGTACCTGATCATCGTGGCCCTCTTCGCACTCACCCAGTTCGGCCCGGTCAAGGAGTGGCTGGGGGTGCACGGCCTCGTGCGGTTCACCTGGCCCGGTCTGGACGTCGAGACCGCCACCGGGCAGCCCGCCGGAGCCATGACCTTCAAGCTGGAGCACCTCAAGGCTGCGGGCACCATCCTGCTGGTCGCGGGGCTGCTCACCACGGCGCTCTACCGGATCGGCCCCGGCCGCGCGGCGAAGGCGTACGGCGCGACGCTCCACCAACTGCGCTGGACCTTCGTCACCGTGACCTCGGTGCTCGCGCTGGCCTGGGTCATGAACCTGTCCGGCCAGACCGTCACCCTGGGCACCGCGCTGGCCCGGACCGGCACGGCGTTCGCGCTGTTCTCCCCGGTCGTGGGGTGGCTCGGCGTCGCCGTGACCGGCTCCGACACCTCGTCCAACTCACTCTTCGGCGTGCTCCAGGTGACCGCCGCGCACCGGACCGGCCTCGACCCGGTCCTCCTCGCCGCCGCCAACTCCACCGGCGGCGTCCTCGGCAAGATGCTCTCCCCGCAGAACCTCGCCGTCGCCGCCGCGTCGATCGGCATGGCGGGCAGCGAGAGCGTCATCTTCCGCAAGGTCCTCGGCTGGAGTCTGGGCATGCTCGCGGTGTTCGCGGTGCTCGTCTACCTCCAGTCCACCCCCGTCCTGGGCTGGATGACCGTCTGACCCGCTCCCCCACCCGAACTTCCCCCGCGTGTCCGCGCACCCTCGGAAGCGGCCGGCGCGCGTCGCGGTCCCCACGAAGGACCGCAGCCCCGGCCAGCACGCGACACCGATGAGCAGCGCCAGCGGATGGCCCCAGTCGGTGATCGGGTCCGCGAAGGCCAGCAGGTCCTGGAACAGCAGCAGCCCGACCACCCCGATCAGGGACCATCGGAACAGCGGTGCGAGCAGACCGGCCAGCGCCCCGATGCTCGCCATGAGCCCGAAGCTGATGCCGTAGTCCAGCCGGTACAGGGACGACTCGGGCAGATGCCCGACCGCCACGGCGACCCCGACCGGGATCTCGGTCAGCAGCGTCGCCAGCACATGCCCGAGCAGAAAGACCCCGGCCGCCCGCAAGCCACCGACGCGTCGCTCCAGCGCGGTCAGGACGAGGACGAACCCGATGGTGTACGGGGAGAGCAGACCGCCCGCGACCCACAACGCGCTGGCGACGAGCACGAGCATCGGGGTGCTGGAGAGGTGGTCCACGTCCGTGCTGGAGTCCCGCAGGAGCGCGGAGACGGTGGCGGGCTCGGCGTACTCGGCGAAGAGCGCGGTCCCGAGCAGGACGAAGCCGTACCAGAAGGTGAACGGGGTGCGGCGGGGGGAGGGGAGCAGTCGGACCGCGATCCGGATGCTCCGGGCGCTTCGGGAGAAGCGTCGTTTCTTGGGGGCGGGTACGTCGGTGGGGGTGGGGGCGAGCGCGGTCGTGACTACGTCCGCCTCCGGCTCGTACATGACCTCCGGCTCGTACGTGACCTCCGGTTCGTACGCGACCTCCGGCTCGCGCGGAGCTTGCGGCTCGTACGTCTGTGGTTTCTGGAGTCCGCGCGCGTCCAACCGATTCATCGCGTACGACTCCTTTCACCACCGGAGAATCCGCCACCCACATAACGCGACCCCGGATCACCGCGTCTATGACGTACAGCACACCTGTCAACCTTCACAGCTTTCCCTGTGAACCGCCGGGCCCCTTCCCGGCGATAGGGAGAGTGTGAGACTGCCGCGCCCCATGGGGGGACACCGGAAGGACGAGGCGCTGCTGCGTGCTGTCGCCCAGGGGGACACGGAGGCACTGGCCGAACTCTACGACCGGCACGCCGGTTGGCTGTTCGGCCGGTTGTCGCGGCGGTGCGGGGACCCGGAGACCGTCCGGGAAGTGCTCCAGGACACCTTTCTGACCGTCTGGCGTTCGGCCGCGACGCACCGCGGCGGGGAGGCGGGCGGCTGGCTGTGGGTGATCGCCGCGCGGCGGCTGGTCGACGCGCAGCGGGTACGGGCGCGGGCCGGGCGGGTGCTCTCGCGGCCGCCTACGCGGCGTCCCCGGCGCACCCGCCCGCTGGGGCGACGGCCCGAACGCCCCCGTCCAACGGAGCGAGGTGCAGTTACCCAACCAGGTCGACAGCTCCACCCGGGGGCAGTTGCCCGTCTCCCTCTTCTTATGTCTACTCGGCGGCCACCTGTCTTTCCTATCGCGGAGGAGTGCGACACCGCCGACGACGAAGCCCCGCGCCCGACCGCGCGCCTCCGAGATCCAAGAAGCCGTGCACCAGTGACTGGCTCCCAGCACCTACTTCACCCGGTACTGGTCCGACGACGCCAAGAGGTACGCCGAGCGGCTGGCGCGATGAACGATCAGCAGGGGTGCGTCTGTCTGACCCACCATCTGGCCGCCGACCGCTGCCGACCCGACGAGGTGCCCGCCCCATGAATCGAGGTACCCGCCCCACGAGCCCGAGTGCGCGTACGGCCCGTCGTCCCTCGCCTGGGTGACAGCCGTCGCCCTGTACGTGGGTGGCGCGGCCCTGTACGCGGGGCTCGGGGCCCGCGCCGAGGGGACCTAAGGGTGGGCGGGAGCCGTCCCGTAAGGGAAAAACCGGATTGTTTCCGCCCTCCCCCGACCACCAGGATGGCGGTGGCAGCAGCCGTCGAACGAGAGGCCCCGACATGTCCGCGCCCACGCTTCCCACCTGCCTCGGCGTCCCCGCCGCGTCCGACGCTCTCGCCGCGCCCGTCACGCTGGACCGGCGCGTCGGGCCGTACGGCGAAATCGTTCTGCGGCGGCGCGGGGAGTTACTGGAGATCATCGCCAACGGCTGCTTCCTGATGGACACCTCGGACGGCCGCTCGGAGCGGCTGCTGATCGACGCGGCCAGGGACCTGCTCCCGCCCGAGCGCGAGGCCCCGGCCGTGCTCGTCGGCGGGCTGGGGGTCGGTTTCTCGCTCGCGCACGCCGCCGCCGACCCCCGCTGGGGCCGGATCGTGGTCGTCGAGCGGGAGCGGGCCGTCATCGACTGGCACAGGTCAGGGCCGCTCGGCGGGGTCTCCGGGGCGGCGCTGAGCGATCCGCGCACTGTGATCCTGCACACCGACCTCGTGGAATACGTACGGACGACCACGGACCGTTACGACGCACTCTGTCTCGATATCGACAATGGCCCCGACTGGACCGTCACCGAGGACAACGGAAACCTCTACACGCCGAGCGGACTCGCCGCCTGCCGGGCGAGGTTGAATACCGGTGGTGTACTGGCCGTTTGGTCCGCGAACCCCTCCTCCGCCTTCGCCGATACGTTACGGAATGCCGGATTCGGCGACGTAAGGTCCGAAGAGGTGCGAGTTGCCCGGGGCGTACCCGATGTGGTCCATCTCGGGGTTCGCACTGCGTAGCCGGGACCCCTTCAGTGCATCTACGCTGCTCCCGACACACGGATCTACATCTACACATGCAGATCGCGGAACAAGGATCGCGGAACGCGTACCAGGGGCGGGCGATGGAGCAGACACAGACCAGCCACAGCGGAGTCGCCGCGACGCCCGGCGCCCAGCGCCGGGTCCTCGTGGTCGAGGACGACGCGACGATCGTCGACGCCATCGCCGCGCGGCTGCGGGCCGAGGGTTTTCTCGTGCAGACGGCACTGGACGGACCGGCGGCCGTGGACGCGGCCGAGGCGTGGCAGCCGGATGTGATGGTCCTCGATGTCATGCTGCCGGGCTTCGACGGCCTGGAGGTCTGCCGCCGCGTCCAGGCGCAGCGGCCGGTGCCGGTGCTGATGCTGACGGCGCGGGACGACGAGACCGACATGCTGGTGGGCCTCGGGGTCGGCGCCGACGACTACATGACCAAGCCGTTCTCGATGCGGGAGCTGACGGCGCGCGTGCATGTGCTGCTGCGCCGGGTGGAGCGGGCGGCGCTCGCCGCGGTGACACCGCGCAGCGGCATACTGCGCCTCGGCGAACTGGAGATCGACCACGCGCAGCGCCGGGTGCGGGTGCGGGGCGAGGATGTCCATCTCACGCCGACCGAGTTCGACCTGCTGGTCTGTCTGGCGAACACCCCGAGAGCGGTGCTCTCCAGGGAGCAGCTGCTCGCCGAGGTGTGGGACTGGGCGGATGCCTCGGGCACCCGTACGGTCGACAGCCACATCAAGGCACTGCGCCGGAAGATCGGCGCCGAGCGGATCCGCACCGTGCACGGTGTCGGGTACGCCCTGGAGACCCCGGCACCCTGATCCGGCCGGCTGATCCCGGCCGGGACACGGGTACGGAGGGGTACGAGCACGGAGGGCAGCGGTGTGGCGGGCAGGGACGCGGACATCAGAGGGGCGGAGCGGGACCAGGTCGACCCGACATGGCCCGAACCGAGAACGGACTCCGGACCAGAAGCGGGCGCCGGGGCCGGACCGGGCACCGGGTACGAGGCGGAGACCTGGGCCTGGGCCGGCAGCGAGGTCGGCGCCGTGCGGCCCCCGGCCCTGCCCGGCACCGTAAAGCCCAGAAGCGCGAGATACGACACAGTACGCGCCGGAACTGGGACCGGAGCCACTCCCGGCCCCGGCGCCGGAGCCACTCCCGGACCCGGTGCGGGGAGATCCTGCGCGACCGGCCCCGCGAAACCCAACGGCCCCGGGCCCGCACCCGAGACCGGGACGGAAACCGGACCCGGCACCAGTGCGGGCGCAGGCGCGGGCGCCGACCACGGCACCGTGGGGCGGCTCTGGGACGAGTTCCGGCGGGCGGCGCTCAGCCGGTCCGCCGGCGCCCGGCTGCGGCTCTCCATCAACGCCAAGCTCGGCACCCTGGTCGTCGTCTCCGTCTTCATCACCACCGGGCTGCTGCTGGTGGCCCTGCGCACCGAGACCGAACTGCGCTTCATCACCGTCTTCTCGGTGATCGCGACCCTGTTGATCACCCAGTTCGTGGGGCACGGGCTGACCGCGCCGCTGGACGAGATGAGCATCGTCGCCAAGAGCATCTCGCACGGCGACTACACGCGCCGGGTGGGCGGCGCGGGCCGCCGGGACGAGCTGGGCGACCTCGCCGCCACGATCAACCGCATGGCCGACGACCTGGAGGCCGAGAACCAGCACCGCAAGGCGCTGATCGCCAATGTCTCGCACGAGCTGCGCACGCCGATCGCCGCGCTGCGCGCCGTACTGGAGAACGTGGTCGACGGGGTGTCCGCCGCCGATCCGGAGATGATGCTGACGGCGCTGCGGCAGACGGAGCGCCTCGGCAGGCTGACGGAGACACTGCTCGATCTGTCGCGGCTGGACAACGGGGTCGTACCACTGCGGGCGCGCCGTTTCGAGGTGTGGCCGTATCTCTCGGGGGTCCTCAAGGAGGCCAGTCTCGCGGCCTCGCAGCGCCGGCCCAGCTCGGGGGTCTCGGGGTCGGTGAACCACACCCGTACCGATGTCCATCTGCATCTGGACGTGTGTCCGCCCGAGCTGACCGCGCACGCGGACGCGGAGCGGCTGCACCAGGTCGTGGCCAATCTGATCGACAACGCGGTCAAGCACAGCCCGCCGCACGGCCGGGTGACGGTACGGGCGCGGCGCGGCCCGCTGCCGGAGTCACTGGAGCTGGAGGTCCAGGACGAGGGGCCCGGCATTCCGGAGCAGGAGCGCCACAAGGTCTTCGAGCGGTTCAACCGGGGTGCCGCGCCGTCCCCGCACGGCCCCGGCAGCGACGGCGGTACGGGACTCGGCCTGGCCATCGCCCGCTGGGCCGTGGATCTGCACGGCGGGCGCATAGGCGTGGCCGAATCCGATCACGGATGCTTGATCAAGGTCACCCTTCCGGGCCCACCCCGACCTCGGGTTTGACGTAGAGTTCGAAGAGTTCAAACAGAGTTCAAAGCGACAACGCACGATCTTCAGCAGCATCTCCAGCACGAATGTCCAGCACGAATCTCCAGGTACGGAGTCGGGGACGGGCGGAGAGCAGGCCGGCGACCGGTCGTCGACGGGGCGCGACGCGTTCCCGGCGCAGCGGAACCCGGCATGTTTCCCGCCATTTCATACGCCGAAACCCGCTGTCCGATGTGACTTGCACGACGATGGCACGCCCGGTCTGCACGTGTCGGCCCGGTAGGCGTAGCCTTGATTCCCGCTGTCCATCACCTTGTGAAGCGGAAGAGGGCGGTTCACGCCGTGTCGTCTCAGTCCCCCAGTAACGCGAGCATCTCGACCGACGAAGACGGGCCGGGCAAGAACCCTGCCGCGGCCTTCGGCGCCAATGAATGGCTTGTCGACGAGATCTACCAGCAGTACCTTCAGGATCCGAATTCGGTCGACCGTGCCTGGTGGGACTTCTTCGCCGACTACAAGCCGGGCACGTCCGGTAAGGCGGGCAGGTCCGACGAGGTCCCGGCGGCGGTACCGGCTCCCCCGGCGCCCGCTCCGGTGAAGGCCACGGCCCCGGCCGCGGCGCCCGTCGCGGCCCCGGCCCCGGTGGCCCCCGTACAGGCGGCTCCAGTGGCCCCGGCGCCCGCGCCCGTCGCGGCTCCGGCCCCGGTGGCGGCGAAGCCCGCCGTAAAGCCCGCGGCCGCGCCGGTCGCCAAGCCCGCCGCGAGCGCCGGTGAGGCGACCGAGGCCCCGGCCGGACCGGAGTACGTGACGCTGCGCGGCCCGTCCGCCGCCGTCGCGAAGAACATGAGCGCCTCGCTGGAGGTGCCCACGGCGACCTCCGTGCGCGCGGTCCCGGTGAAGCTGCTCTTCGACAACCGCATCGTCATCAACAACCACCTGAAGCGCGCGCGTGGCGGCAAGATCTCCTTCACGCACCTCATCGGGTACGCGATGGTGCAGGCGATCAAGGCCATGCCGTCGATGAACCACTCCTTCGCGGAGAAGGACGGCAAGCCGACCCTCGTCAAGCCGGAGCACGTCAACTTCGGTCTCGCCATCGACCTGGTGAAGCCGAACGGCGACCGTCAGCTCGTCGTCGCCGGCATCAAGAAGGCCGAGACGCTCAACTTCTTCGAGTTCTGGCAGGCGTACGAGGACATCGTCCGCCGCGCCCGGGGCAACAAGCTGACGATGGACGACTTCACGGGCGTCACCGTCTCGCTGACCAACCCCGGCGGCCTCGGCACGGTCCACTCCGTACCGCGTCTGATGCCCGGACAGTCGGTCATCATGGGCGTCGGCTCGATGGACTACCCGGCGGAGTTCCAGGGCACGTCCCAGGACACGCTGAACAAGCTGGGCATCTCGAAGGTCATGACGCTGACCTCGACCTACGACCACCGGGTCATCCAGGGCGCCGCCTCCGGCGAGTTCCTGCGGATCGTCAGCCAGCTGCTGCTCGGCGAGGGCGACTTCTACGACGACATCTTCAAGTCGCTGCGCATTCCGTACGAGCCGGTCCGCTGGCTCAAGGACATCGACGCGTCGCACGACGAGGACGTCACCAAGCCCGCCCGGGTCTTCGAGCTGATCCACTCCTACCGGGTGCGCGGCCATGTCATGGCCGACACGGACCCGTTGGACTACCTCCAGCGCAAGCACCCCGACCTGGACATCACCGAGCACGGACTCACGCTGTGGGACCTGGAGCGGGAGTTCGCGGTCGGCGGCTTCGCGGGCAAGTCCATGATGAAGCTGCGCGACATCCTGGGCGTGCTGCGCGACTCGTACTGCCGTACGACCGGCATCGAGTTCATGCACATCCAGGACCCGAAGCAGCGCAAGTGGATCCAGGACCGCATCGAGCGCGGCGCGCACGCCAAGCCGGAGCGCGAGGAGCAGCTGCGGATCCTGCGCAGGCTGAACTCGGCCGAGGCGTTCGAGACGTTCCTCCAGACGAAGTACGTCGGCCAGAAGCGCTTCTCGCTGGAGGGCGGCGAGTCCGTCATCCCGCTGCTCGACGCGGTCATCGACTCGGCCGCCGAGTCGCGCCTCGACGAGGTCGTCATCGGCATGGCCCACCGCGGCCGGCTGAACGTGCTGGCGAACATCGTGGGCAAGTCGTACGCCCAGATCTTCCGCGAGTTCGAGGGCAACCTCGACCCGAAGTCGATGCACGGCTCCGGCGACGTGAAGTACCACCTGGGCGCCGAGGGCACCTTCACCGGTCTGGACGGCGAGCAGATCAAGGTCTCGCTGGCCGCCAACCCCTCGCACCTGGAGGCGGTCGACCCGGTCCTGGAGGGCATCGTCCGCGCCAAGCAGGACATCATCAACAAGGCCGGTACGGACTTCACGGTCCTGCCGCTCGCGCTCCACGGCGACGCGGCCTTCGCGGGCCAGGGCGTCGTCGCCGAGACGCTCAACATGTCGCAGCTGCGCGGCTACCGCACCGGCGGCACGGTCCACATCGTGATCAACAACCAGGTCGGCTTCACCGCCGCCCCGGAGGCGTCGCGCTCCTCCATGTACGCCACCGATGTGGCCCGCATGATCGAGGCGCCGATCATCCATGTGAACGGTGACGACCCGGAGGCCGTCGTCCGGGTCGGGCGGCTCGCCTTCGAGTTCCGCCAGACGTTCAACAAGGACGTCGTGATCGACCTCATCTGCTACCGCCGCCGCGGTCACAACGAGGGCGACAACCCGCAGTTCACCAACCCGCAGATGGTCCGCCTGATCGACAAGAAGCGCTCGGTGCGCAAGCTCTACACCGAGTCGCTGATCGGTCGCGGCGACATCACGCTGGAAGAGGCGGAGCAGGCGCTCCAGGACTTCCAGGGCCAGCTGGAGAAGGTCTTCGCGGAGGTCCGCGAGGCCACCTCGCACGCCGGTCCCGCGCATGTCCCGGACGCGCAGGCCGAGTTCCCGGTGGCGGTGACGACCGCGGTCTCCCAGGAGGTCATCAAGCGGATCGCCGAGTCGCAGGTCAACATCCCCGACACGGTCACCGTCCACCCCCGGCTGATGCCGCAGATGCTGCGGCGCGCGGCCTCGGTGGAGGACGGCACGATCGACTGGGGCATGGGCGAGACCCTCGCCATCGGCTCGCTGCTGATGGAGGGCACCCCGGTCCGGCTCTCCGGCCAGGACACCCGCCGCGGCACCTTCGGCCAGCGCCACGCGGTCCTGGTCGACCAGGGCACCGGCGAGGACTACACCCCGCTCCAGTACCTCACCGAGGAGCAGGCCCGCTACAACGTCTACGACTCGCTGCTCAGCGAGTACGCGGCGATGGGCTTCGAGTACGGCTACTCGCTGGCCAGGCCGGACGCGCTGGTCATGTGGGAGGCCCAGTTCGGTGACTTCGTCAACGGCGCGCAGTCGGTCGTCGACGAGTTCATCTCCTCGGCCGAGCAGAAGTGGGGCCAGACGTCCGGCGTCACCCTGCTGCTGCCGCACGGGTACGAGGGCCAGGGCCCGGACCACTCGTCCGCGCGCCCCGAGCGCTTCCTCCAGATGTGCGCGCAGAACAACATGACGGTCGCCATGCCGACCCTGCCGTCGAACTACTTCCACCTGCTGCGCTGGCAGGTCCACAACCCGCACCACAAGCCGCTGATCGTCTTCACCCCGAAGTCGATGCTGCGTCTGAAGGCCGCGGCGTCCAGCGCCGAGGAGTTCACCACCGGCGGTTTCCGCCCGGTGATCGGCGACGCGGGCGTGGACCCGAACGCGGTCCGCAAGGTCGTCTTCTGCTCCGGCAAGGTCTACTACGACCTGGACGCCGAACGCCAGAAGCGCGGCGTCACGGACACCGCGATCCTGCGCCTGGAGCGCCTGTACCCGCTGCCGGGCGCGGAACTCCAGGCCGAGATCGCCAAGTTCCCGAACGCCGAGAAGTATCTGTGGGCCCAGGAGGAGCCGGCCAACCAGGGCGCGTGGCCGTTCATCGCGCTCAACCTGATCGACCACCTGGACCTGGCGGTAGGCGCCGACGTCCCCCACGGCGAGCGCCTGCGCCGTATCTCCCGCCCGCACTCCTCCTCCCCGGCGGTGGGCTCCGCCAAGCGCCACCAGGCGGAGCAGCAGCAGCTGGTCAGCGAGGTCTTCGACGCCTGACCCGCACCCCCTTGTACGACCCGGAGGGCCCGGCCCGCGAAGCGATTCGCGGGCCGGGCCCTCCGGCGTACGGGCCGGACCAACGACTCAGCCCGTTGTCACCAGCTGATGGTCAGGCAGGTCCCGGGCCGGGTGGCGCGGATGGGCGACCGAGCCGTCTCCCGGACCGTCTGCACGACCGGGATCAGCCGCACCGACACCTCGCCCTGCGGGCGGTCGGCGCCGGAATGGGGAGCCCAGGACACGACCAGTCGCTCACCGCGTACGACAGCCAGGTCGTTCATGACGACCGGCAGTCGCGACAGCAACTCCGCGCAGCCTTCGAGGCGGCTGATCACGTCGGCGAGCCACACCGCGTCCGCCCGGGTCCGTAGGTACTGGCGATCCGTCCACCGTACCGATGTACGCGGCCCGAAGTGTGCCGTGCTCACACCGGCGAAGGTCCCGAACGGAGTGGCACGGCGACGCATCCGCACCAGGTAGCGGGCGAGGGCAAGTGCCATGCGCCGTATCTGTCCGGGGCGGGTCGGCCGCCCGGAGAGGACGGCATCGATCTGCTCGGCGAGCACCGGACTGGCGATCCAGACGGCCTCGGCCATCGGGCGGTTGGCCCATGTTCCGGCGAGCCATCCGCTCCACTGCCTGTCATCTGCCTTCTGGAACATGCCTGGCCAGGTCGGCAGAGGCAGGTTGCCCGGGTGCACGGTCGCTCGCAGCATCGGTGCTTCGGTCGGCCGGTAGTACGGAATTCGCGTCTCTGCCTTCATACTCACGCCTCCGAACGGCTGTCTTTCGTGGTGCGACACGGCGCCGAGGAGGGTGCCTGCGGCGGGGACTCCCACCGCAGGCACCCCCGGCGCTCAGGTCAGCAGTCGCCGTTCTTCTGGGTGTCGCAGCCGTCGTCGGTGCTGCTCAGCAATGCCGCCGCCACAGGACCGGCGGTGACGATCCTGATGTCCAGGTCGAGGTCGACCATGTCGGTGGCCGGGACGGCCGCCTTGGTCTCGATAGCAATGGCGTTCATCGCACATCCTTCTGCTCGTAGGGGTGTTGCTCAGGCAGGTGGTGCTGGTGGCCTGTACGCGACGTCGCTTGCACTAGGCAACCAAGCGACTACTCACAGCGCTACGCTTGTCGCGGCGTGAAGACATGAAGAGTCTTGAGACCCGCTGTGAGGGGATCGGAACAGTGAGGGCGCTGGAGTCGAATACGGCACTGGAGCGGCTGTATCGGGAGAGCGGGTGGACGATGCGTCAGCTCGCCCAGGAGGTCAACCGCATCGGAACCGAGCGAGGGACACCGCTCAAGTATCGAGATCCATCGGTTCATCAGTGGCTGAAGGGCCACATGCCCAAGGAGGCCGTACGGCCGCTCATCCTGGAAGCGTTTGCCCGGAAGCTGCACCGCCCGATCACGTTTACTGAGGCGGGGTTCCCCTCACCGCCCGATCAGTTGAAACAACCCGCCAGTATGGTGGACGGTCTGTTCGACCTTGGGAGGCAGGACATGGACCCGGCCCGCAGGAGCGTTCTTGGTGTGGGACTTTTCTCCGTGGCACTCACCATTCCGGGCTGGCCCGATGTCGTAGGCCGGATGGAGGCCGTCAAGACGGATCCGCAACGGCGTATCGGGGCGGCCGAAGTGCAGGCGGTGTCGGCCATGACCGATCGCCTGTCGGACCTCGATGACGATTTCGGTGGGCGCTACGCGCGTCCGATGGCTGCCGCCTTCTTGACCAATACGGTCGCCCCCTATTTGAGAGCGAGCGCGTCGAGCGAAACCCGGAAGTCGATGATGTCCACTGCCTCATTTCTCTGCTATCTGACGGGGTGGATGGCAGTGGACGAAGGCGCACATGGCCGAGCGCAAGAGTATTACGTGAAAGCATTGGAGCTCGCGGGTGCGAGTGGCGACCACCTGACCTATTGCCATGTTCTGCGCGGCATGTCGGTGCAGGCCGCGAACCTGGGGCACGGGACACCGGCCGTACGGTTTGCGAACGCCGCCGCCGAAGCATCCCCCGAGTCCAGTCCCCGCATGCGCGCCTTTCTTGCCGGGCAGCAAGCGCACTCGTACGCCCTGGCGGGCGAGCGGACGAACGCGCTGAACAGTCTGCGCGAGGCGGAACGCGCGGTGAATCAGGCTGAAAGCCGACTCGGGACGTTCGGCGGTTTCAGCTCGGCAACGCTGGCGTATGCCACATCAGAGGTCAGACATGCCCTCGGCGACGTGAAGGGAAGCGTTGAATCACTTCACGATCATTTTCGTCTGCGGGATTCCAGCGACAGCAAGAGGTCGGAAATTAAATTCGGTGCGATGCTGGCCGAAAGGCAGCTCGAAATTGGCCACCTCGAAGCGGCCTGTGTCACATGGGGGAAGGTGCTGGATGCGTACCCCGAGATCCATTCGAGCAAGGTTGACGGGCACGTAAGGAAAATCCCTTCCCTTCTCGCCCCGTTCCGCAGAAACGCGATGGCGCGTCACGTCTACGAACGCTCCCGGGAGATGCCTCCGAAGGCAAGGCAGGTGCCGGGATAGCCGCGCTGTCGGGCGATCCACTCGTGGAGGGAGCGCCGTCCTACGAGACGACAGCACCCCCACGGGCACCACCCGGCGAGGCGGCCCACTCCCGCAGCACGCGCATCAGCTGTTCAACGTTCATGCCGCCCACCACCGTCCGGGCCGGAGGCCGACAGCAGCGTGGCCCAGACGAGTTTCCCCACCCCGTGCCGCTCACCGACACCCCACCGGTCGGCCAGCGCCTCCACCAACACAAGCCCCCGCCCACCGCACCCCTCCGGATCGGCCCCCCGCCGCTGTGGTCGGTCCGACGACGCGTCATGCACCTCCAGCCGCAGGCCGCCCGGCACCATGAGAAACCGGGTCTCGATCTCCCGCCCCGGCGGCACATGGGCATGCCGTACAGCGTTGGTGACCAGTTCGGAAAGGACCAGCACCGCCGAGTCCTCCAGTGCGCTCAGCCCCCAGCCCGCCAGCGCCTTACCCAACTCCAGCCGCGCCAGCCCCACCGAGGCGGCATGCCGTTTCCACCGCAGCACCACAGCGTTGCCGTCCCGCTCCGGAACCCGGCTCACCGAGCCGCCCCAGCGATCCACAGCTCGCGCCGGCGCTGCCGACGGCGCCACTGCACGACGCGCTCGGAGCGCTCGAACTCGCTTCGGGCATAGAACAGCAGCAATGTGCCGTGCGTCCCGCCCACGGCAGTACGGCACCCATGAACGAAGACCACCACCGAGCGGAAACCGACCGGCCTGCGCGGGACTGCAGGTACCGGGTGCGGCGGAGTGGGCCGCGGGTGTCCCCGCTCCTCGGACGGAAATAAGCCACGCAACAGCGGCTCGAAGAGACGAACGATAAAGTCGCTCACTGTCCACGCTCCTTCAAAGCGTTGGCCGTACCCCGGGACGCATCACCGTCGCCGGGGTTTTCGTTGACCCTGGCTGTACGATCACGAGAACCGTACCGCTATTCACGAAAAGCAGCAAGACTGGTCGAGGCTGTGACAGCAAGTGACTCGCTTACCGTGTAAGCAGCAAGGCCGGAACAGCACCGGCAGACAGGAGGACGTCATGAGCGGCGACGCGTGGGTCAGTACCTCGATGCCGTATCTGACACCGTCGCGAGATGGCCAACCCGACGCATGGGCAGCCGAGTTGGCCGTACGGGGACGGCGGGGCGGCCAGCGGATCGTGCACGCGGGGGAGATCGGGGCACCGGCCGAGGTGGCGGAGGCTTTCGGGGTCGCCGAGGGGGAAGTGGTCGTTGTGCGGCGGCGGGTGATGTATCTGGAGGAGCGGCCCTGTGAGCTGACCGATACGTACTACCCCGTGTCCCTCGCGCGCGGCACGCCGCTCGCCGGGACCGCGAAGATCCCCGGTGGGGCCGTTGCCCTGCTCGCCGGGCTGGGGCATGCCGGGGTTCGCGTACGGGAGGATGTGACCGCCGCGATGCCCGGCGAGGCGGAGCGCGAGGCTCTGGACATGAGGCCGGGCGAGCCGGTGCTCCGGCTGACCCGTGTCACCTTCGACGGCACGGACCGGCCCGTTCAGGTGGACACCATGGCCATGCCCGCCGACCGTCAGCGGTTGCGCTACGAACTCGGGATCGGACGATGACCGTGGGCCCGGCCGAAGAGGAGACGTACGACCGGCGCTCCCTCCACGAGCGGATCGCCGCCGATCTGCGCGACGAGATCATGACTGGCGACCTCGCACCGGGTGGAGCGCTGCCGTCCACGGCACGGCTCAAGGAGCGGTTCGGCGCCTCGAACGCCACTATCCAGAAGGCGCTGCGGCTCCTCAAGGACGAGCGGCTGGTCATCGGCCGCGCGGGCGCCGCCGTGACCGTACGGGAGCACCGGCAGCGGACCGTCCGGCCCACGTCGTCCTTGGCGACGGCCGGTCCCGGGGAGCCGTACCCCTGGCTGGCCGAGGTCGCGGAGCACGGCGCGCGGGCCCGGAGCGAGCTGGTCGCCGTCGCCGAGACCGTGCCGCCCGCCGATGTCGCGGCGGCGCTGCGGCTGCCCGACAGCGGTACGGCGCTGCTCCGCCACCAGTTGCTCACCCTCGACGGCGAGCCGGTGGAACTGGTCCACTCCTACTACCCGCTGGATATCGCCCGGGGCACCGCCCTGATGGAGCACCGGAGGATCCTGGGCGGCACGCCCACGCTCCTGACGGCGCTGGGCCACCCGCCCCGTACCTGCGTGGACCGTGTCTCCGCGCGCGTACCCACCCGGGAGCAGTACGAGGCGCTGCGGCTGCCGGGCAGTCTGCCCGTGCTCCGGACACTGCGCGTGGTGTACGGCGACGGCGGGCGGCCGGTCGAGGCCACGGTGATGGCGAAGGCGGGCCATCTGTACGAGCTGCGCTACGAGTTCGCCCCGGAGTGAACCCGCCTCCGGACCAGCGGGGACAGAGCTTCCGCCGACGGCTCGGAGCCGTTCGGGGAGTTCGCCGACGCCGGCCGTGTGTGCGTATCGCGACAGCTCCGGTTCGAGGTCGCGGATCAGCGTCACGCACCTGGGGGCGTCGACGCGGCCGGCCAGGGCGAGGGCGCGGGCCTGGCGCGGGCGGCGGAGGGAGCGCGCGGCGGCGCGCCGGAGGCGGGCGAGCCGCTGGTGCGGGCGCCGGCGCTCCGGCTCAGCGCTCCAGCTCCGCGAGGCGGTCCGAGGTCAGCCGGGCCGTCCCGCCGCCGCCGTCCGGCAGCCTGCGCCATTCCGTACGGGCCGCCCGGTACGCCTCGCGCGCGGCCCGGGGGCGGCCCGCCTCCTCGTAGGCCGTACCCCGCCAGTGGTGGGCCGCGGCACGCAACTCGACGGCTTCCAGGAACTGTCGCGGATTCTCCGGCTCCGTCTCGGCGGTCCTGGCGGCCTCCGCCGCGTCCCGGAACGCCCCCGCCGCGTCGTCCAGCCGGGCCGGGCGGTGCAGCAGCCGGTGGGCGTCGAGGTGCGAGCGGCCCAGCTCCAGCCAGCAGCGGGCGGCGGTCAGCGGGTCGCGCGCCTCCTGGGCCGCGAGCCAGAAGAGGTGTTCGGCCTCGCGCAGGTCGCCCCGGTCCTCGGTGACGCGGTGGCGCAGCATCAGCGCCTTGCCGAGCATCAGCAGCCGTTCGGCCTGCCGGGCGGTGCCGGCCACCGTTTCCGTACGGCAGTCGCGCAGCACGCGCACCGCCGCGCCGGTGGAGTCGGCGCCGTCGGAGAGCTGGGCGCGGGTGAGGAGGGTGGCGCCCCACTCGGCGAGCAGGTCGGCGTGGGCCCGGGAGTCGCGCACGGTGCCCCGGGTGGCGAGGGCGAAGTACTCGGCGGCCTCGTCGAGGTCGGCCGGGCGCGGGGCGTCGCCCGCGCGTTCGTACCGGGCGACGCGGATACGGCCCGCGCGGATCCGGAGCGAGGCGAGAAGCCGTTCGTCGTGGACCGTCGCCAGCGACTGCTCGACCAGGGTCCACGCCTCGTCCAGTCCCTCGCCGGACAGCAGCAGCGCGTCCACCAGGTCCAGCAGGATGCGGGCCCGGCCGGAGACGGTGTGGCCGCCGGGCGCGAGCGCCTCGCGCAGCGAGCGGGCCGCCTGTCCCGCGTACAGCTGGGCCTGTTCGGTGTCGCCGGTCGCGCCGGAGAGGCGCAGCAGCGTACGGCCGTGGGCGAGCGGCAGCCCGGGCGGGCGGTGCTCCTGGTCGGGCCGGGCGTCGGCGAACTCCTCCAGCATGCCGATCGCCCCCTGGAGCAGCGCGGTGTCCCCGCCGAGCCGCCACTGCGCCTCCAGGGCGCGCACCCGCTCCAGGGTGAGCCGCAGGGCCTCGGCGGGGTCGAGGCCGGGCGCGGCACAGGCGACGGTGTACGCGCGGTCGGCGCGGCGCAGCAGCTCCAGGGCGCCGCGTTTGTCGCCCCTGCGGCGGTCGGCGGCGGCGACGTGCAGGACGCGGGCGAGGACGGCCTGTTCGCGGACGGCCCGGGGGTGCGCGGCGGCCCGCTCGGCCGCGCGTTCGGCCTCGCTGAGCAGCTCGCCGCCGCCCTGGACCTCCCAGAGCCGCAGCAGGCAGCGGGCGAACTCGGCCCACAGCCGGGGGTCGAAGGCGGCCGGTTCCTCGCGCTCGGTGGCGCCGCGCAGCAGTTGTACGGCGTCGATCAGGTCCTGGACCATGCCGTCGGACTCGAACTGGGCCAGCAGCTCGCGGGCGCTCTCCACGGCGGCGTTGAGCGGCGGGGCGGCGGCGGGCACGAACTGTTCCGGCAGCGGCACGAAGCGTTCCAGCACGCGTGCGGCGACCTCCGCGAAGGGGTGCGGGACGCGCCGGTCCTCGGCCTCCTCGCCCTCGTCGTCGCCGGGCGGCTCGTCCTCGTCGAGCGTGCCGCGCGGGAAGGGCGGGGTGTGCCGGGCGTCGCCGAGCCGGGCGAGCGCCAGGGCGGGGAAGTTGGGGCCGCCCCTGCCGAATCTCTGCTCTATGTACGCGGAGCAGTGTTTCAGTACGAGGACGGCCTCCTCGCGGCCGAGCGGTCCGAGCAGCGCTTCCTGGACGCCGTCCGCGAACTCGTACCACGGCTCGTCGTCGGCGCCGCCCTCCTTGCTGCGTATGAGAAGCCCGCTGAGCAGTACTTCGGCGAGTTCGGAGGGGCCCGAGTCGGGCAGCATCGCCCGCTGGACGAGCTGCATGACGGGCAGGTGGAGCGGGGCGGCGGCGAGGTAGACGGCGAGCTGTCCGGCGACCGGTGAGGCCGCCGAGCGGAAGCGGCTGACCAGCTGGAACGAGGAGAGCCGGTCCCCGGCCCCGGCGGCGGGCGTCGGCTGCTGGTCGGCGCGCACCCAGGCGACCGCGCCGGAGATGCGTCCCGCGCCGGTCCCCGACAGCAGCCGCGCCCAGGCGCCGAGCGCGCCCGCGACGGGCGGCAGGACGGGGACGGCGAGCGTCCCGGGCCGCTGCGCGGCGGAGGCGGTGGCCGCGTCGCCGCCGACCTTGAGCACGGCGCCGGCGGGTCCCTCGCCCCGGGACAGGACACCGTAGGTGACGGGGAGTCTGGTGCGGTTCCACATCCGCTGCGGCAGCGGCTGGAGTACGGCGGTGGGCGCCTGGCGGCCGAGCTGGTGCAGCAGCCGGTGGGCGTGCCCGCTGTGCCAGAGCGGTCCCGCGCAGTCGCTGACGACGACGGTGACCCGCCGTCCGGTCGGGTCGCTCAGCCGGTCGGCGGAGCTGAGCGGCGCGGCGGCCGGATCGGGGCTGCGGCTGACGGCGGGCGCGCCATCGGGTCCTTGGTGCAGATAGCGCACCCGGACATCGCGGAAGACACCCAACTGGCCCAAGATCTGCTGGAGTTCGGCGAACAGCCGCTCCCACACCCGCATCGACGACGACGCGTCCATGACGAACTGGAGGAGCGCGTCCGCCCGCGACACCCCACGGAACACCGGAATGATCAGCCCGCCGGCTCGGGCGCTCAGCTCAACGGTCGCCACCTCGTCAAGGGTACGGCGCAACGGGGGCGCGGCCGGACGGTACCGCTGGAGTGGCCGCAGCGCGCGCCGGAGTTCGAGCGGCGCGGTCAGCGCGGGCACCGTGGGGGGCACCCGGGGTGAGCCCGCCCCCCTCTGCCCGCCGTACCACCCCCACCAGGCATTAGGCTGAACGGCATGTACTTCACGGACCGAGGGATCGAGGAACTGGAGAAGCGGCGCGGCCAGGAGGAGGTCACTCTTGAGTGGCTGGCCGAGCAGCTGCGTACGTTCGTCGATCTCAACCCCGACTTCGAGGTTCCGGTAGAGCGCCTGGCGACATGGCTGGCGAGGCTGGACGACGACGAGGACGAGGACGAGGACGACTGACACTTCGGTCCTGGGGCGTTTCGCTCCTGAGCCGTTTCGGTTCCGGAGCGTTTCAGCCCTGGGGGGCTTCAGTGCTGGAGGCTTCAGCGCCGGAGGCTTCAGTGCCGGGGGGCTTCAGTGCCGGGGGGCTTCAGTGCCGGGGGGCTTCAGTGCCGGGGGGCTTCAGTGCTGGAGGGCTTCAGTGCCGGGGGGCTTCAGTGCTGGAGGGCTTCAGTGCCGGGGGGCTTCAGTGCCGGGGGGCTTCAGTGCTGGAGGGCTTCAGTGCCGGGGGGCTTCAGCGCTGGAGGCTTCAGTCCCAAGGCGTACGCAACCGGTCGTACGCCAGCGCCAGCGCCCCCTGGACCATCAGCAGCCCGCCCGCGAAGGCCCAGCCCGCGCTGCGCCGACGGGCCGCCCAGAGGGTGAGCGGGATACCGGCCGTGAGCTGGGCGGCGCCGAGGAGCCGGGCCCGGGGGCCGCGCAGCCAGGGGCCGAAGGGGCCGTCCTCGACCACGTCCAGCTCGGCGCGTAGAGCGTCGCGCCGGCCCGCCCACTCGACGCTCTCGGCGTCCGGCTGGACACGGACCACTTCGCGCAGCCGGTCGGCGGGTTCGCCGGGGGTGAGCCCGGCCGGGAGGACGAGGCCGGTCCTGGCCAGGAACGCCGTCAGGGCGAGCAGCCGGGCCCCGGAGTCGGCCTCGGGGTCGGGGCGGGAGAGCGGCTCCAGCGCCTGGAGGTCGAGCACGGGGTCGAGGCCGAGCCGCGCCGCGAACGTACGCATCGCCTCGTCCTCACCGACCGGGGTGCCGTCCGCGAGCCAGACGTAGCCGACGGTACGGCGGAAACCGGCGGCCAGCGTGTATCCGGCCCGGTCGCCGTCCCACCAGAGCGCGAGGACCGGCCAGCTCGCGCCGACGGCGAGCGCGGCGGCCCAGCCGGTGACCACGCGCTCGACCGGGTCGGCACCGTCCAGCCAGGGCTTGCCCTCGGGGACCAGGACGCTCCACTCGCCGCCCGCCGGGGCGAGCAGCAGCCGTTCACGGAGCAGATGGGCGGCGGGCCGTACGGCCGCCGGTTCGGCCCGGCAGAGCAGCAGCGCACCCACGGATGTCGCGGTCATGACCTCCACGCTAGGGCAATTTGCCCGCATATGAGCACTTGGACCCCGAGGGGGACGGCAAGGCCCTTGACTTTCCGTAACCGAGATATATCGTGTTGTCCGGGAGACGCGATATGTTGCGTCATGCCGGTCGGTTCCCAGTCCCAGCCCCAGCCCAGTTCCCCAGGAGGTCAGCATCATGGCGGAGTCGACGTGGGAGGTCGCCGAACCCGAGAAGCTCACCTTCGACGCCCCGGTGACCGCGCTCCATGTGCGCCTGGTCAACGGCACGGTGAACGTGGTCGGGACGGAGCGGAAGGACGCCCGGCTCGAAGTCTCCGGGCTCGAAGGACCGCCGCTGAAGGTGACACTGGACGGCTCCACGCTCACCGTGGCCTACGAGGATCTGCCGTGGAGCGGCATCCTCACATGGCTCGGCGGCAAGAGCCGGGTCGCGCGCTGGAGCGAGGAATGGCGCCGCAGCGCGGTCGTCTCCCTCTCCGTCCCGGCGGACACCTCCATCGAGGTGGGCACGCTCGGTGCCGGGACCGTGATCTCCGGGGTCCGGGGGCATACGGACATCAGGGGCCTCACCGGCGACACCACCTTCGTGGGGCTGTCCGGCGAGGCCCACGCCGAGACCCTGTCCGGGAGCCTGGAGGCCCAGGCGGTCACCGGCGCCCTCCGGTTCCACTCCCTCTCCGGTGACCTCACGGTCATCGAGGGGGCGGGTTCGTCCGTACAGGCGGACTCGGTCAGCGGTGACATGGTCATCGACCTCGACCCCGGCGAGCGGCCCACGGACATCAGACTGACGACGGTCTCCGGCGAGGTCGCGATCCGGCTGCCGCATCCGGCGGACGCTCGGGTGGAGGCGAACACCGCGAGCGGCTCGGTCTCCAACGCGTTCGACGATCTGCGGGTGACCGGCCACTGGGGCGCGAAGAAGATCACCGGCAGACTGGGCGCGGGCACGGGCATCCTCAGGGCGACGACCGTATCCGGATCGATAGCCCTGCTCCGCAGACCACCGGCCCAGGACGCACCGTACGACACCGACACCGCACAGGCTTCCCCGGCCGACACGAAGGAGCTCTGACATGCCCCCGGTCTTCGCCCACGGCCGACTCCGCCTCTATCTGCTCAAGCTCCTGGACGAGGCCCCCCGCCATGGTTACGAGGTGATCAGACTCCTGGAGGAGCGCTTCCAGGGGCTGTACGCGCCTTCCGCGGGCACGGTCTACCCGAGGCTCGCCAAGCTGGAGGCCGAGGGCCTGGTCACCCATGCCACCGAAGGCGGCCGCAAGGTCTACTCCATCACCGACGCGGGCCGCGCCGAGCTGGCCGGACGCACCGGGGAGCTGGCCGACCTGGAGATGGAGATCCGCGAGTCGGTCTCGGAGCTGGCGGCCGAGATCCGCGACGACGTACGGGGCGCGGCGGGCCAGCTGCGCAGCGAGATGCGCGCGGCGGCCTCCCGGACCCGTAAGGACGGCGGTCCGCCGAAGCCGGAGTGGGACAGCGTCTTCGCCGACAGCGAGTCCTGGCGCGTGGCCAAGGAGGAGCTGAAACGCGCGAAGCAGGAGTGGAAGGAGCAGGCCCGCAGGGCGAAGGACGAGTCGCGCCGGGCCCGTGAGGACGCCCAGAAGGCCCGCCGCCAGGCGAAGGAGGCGCAGGAGACGGCCCGCGAGGAGATGCAGCGCATCGCCCAGCAGGTCCAGGACCAGGTCCAGACCCACTTCGCCCGGGGCGACTGGCCCACAGCCGTCCGGGACGGCCTCTCCGAACTCGCGGTCCAACTGGGCGGCCTGACAGCCACCTCCTGGCCCCACCCCAAGCCAACCCCCACCCCGGAGCCCCCGGAAGCCCCCTCGGCTCCCCCGACTCCCCCGACTCCCCCGACTCCCCCCGAGGACCGATACACAGACCTCCCCACCACCGGCGACCCGACCAGAGACCTGGACCGACTGCTCGACCGCTTCCGCGACGACATCCGTGACACCGCCCGGGACAACGGCGTCACGGAAGCCCAACTGGCCGAGGCCAGACACCACTTGTCCACAACGGCAACGCACCTGGACGCACTGCTGCGCCCTTCGGGAGACCGCCCGGCAGACGTGTAGGTGCCACCGGCCGACCCGCCGGGGATGCCGTCGTCCGGCGGGCCCGGCCGGGTTCCGTCCCGGTCACCCCGTCGTCAGCGCCGACGCCCGTCGCATCAGCACCGGATCGGCCAGTACGAAACGGCCGGTGCACAGCCGATCGTGCCCGTACATGGTCCGCCCCAGCTCGATGGTCCCGGCACACTCCAACGACCAGACAGCCGAGCCGAGTTCAAGACCCCCGGGCTTGGGAACGCTCCGCCCGCTCCACCCCACACAGATCAGCCAGCAGGCTTCGGCGAACCCGCCACCACCGGTGGATCCGTACAGCCGGGTGGGCTGATGTCGCGCGGCGATCCCGAGCAGCCCCGGATCCGGGACACCGGGCGGGGACACGTATCCGATGACGGCGGTGTCCCCGAAGGCGCCGGTGGTGGCGTAGGCGAGTACGACGTACTGGTCGGGCCAGGTGTGCAACAACGGCACCACGGTCACCCGCCCGGTGCCGGTGATGGTTCGTGCCACGTTCTCTCCCTCTGAGCGTGCCGGGCGGGTCACTCGGTTCAGCCGCCGTTGTCCCCGCAGCCGGAGGAGGGGTTGGAGCCTCCGCCGTCGCCGTCCTCGATATCGGTGTTGTCCGGGTCGCTCTGGACAACCGCCGAGCGGTACGGGTGGATGTCGGCCATGTGCCTTTCCCTTCTTCTTCGAGGGGTTGGTGCACGGACCCGCTCCGGTCGTTGTCCTGCCAGGGAATGGACGACCGGAGCGGGCGAGGCTTCGGTGACCGCGCTACGCCGGCTCTCCGCCACGCACGGCCGGGGCCAGCGCGGGCCGCGCGGGCGCCGCGCACGGGGAGGGCGGCCCGCCGGGGGCGGCGTCATCCGCGTCGGGCCCGGTCATGCCACAGCAGGGTGACGCCGTGGCGTTCGCAGTAGGCGCCGGTCCCGTCCTCGTAGGGGAAGTCGTGACTTCCCCTGGCGCAGATCATCGGGCCGCCTCACCGATATGACGGAGTAACTCGAAGGTGTCCATGCCCAGGACCGTAGGGAACCCGGCCGCACTCCCACCAGGAATGTGCACCAATGTTCACACCAGCCAGTTACCCCTGTTTCAGAGCGACTTGTGCTCTTGTCAGGCGCCCTCCGTCAGCTCATTATGCTGAACATCAGCGCACACACAGCGAGCTGGAGGAACCATGCCGTTATTAGTTCATCGGCATCGACCCGAACACCGGGGAAGGCGAAAGCCCGACCGCCTGGGCGGACCACGAGCGACAGGAACTCGTCTTCCAAGGCCGGAAGGCCGACGAGGATTTGGAAGCGGAGTGCGCGGCCACGGAGATCCCCGGCCACGGAGATCCCCGGGCACGCGAAGGGCATCCCGGAGAACGAAGCCGTGATCCGGATTCCCGCCAGGATGGTGCACATCGTAAGGAAGGCATGCGATGCGCTTGACCGTCCCCAGCTGGGATGACCTCCTCGACTCGGCGCGTACCTCCGCCATGCACCTGGAGACGCGCGACTCCTACGCGGTCGACTACGAGAGCGGACCGTTCGCCGACTGGCGGGCCGGTTTCCGTATCGACCCGGCCGACCGGGCGTCCTGGTGGCGGCCGTGGCACACACTGATCGAGCGGACCGTGGCGCGCGGGGTCCTCGTACGCCGCGCGCGCATCGTGTCCGAACCGGTCAGCGAATACACCCGGTTCCTGCACGACGGCACGTTCAAGAACGTCACGGCCGGAGAGCAAGTGGTCTGGCTGCCACGCAGACAGACCACAGGCATCGCACTGCCCGGAAACGACTTCTGGCTCATTGACTACCAGCTGATCCGCTGGAACCATTTCACCGGCGAAGGCGCCTCAGCGGGGGGAGAGATGAGCGACGACCCGGCAGTGGCCGCGCTGTGCGCCACCGCGTTCGAGGCCGTCTGGGAGCGGGGCATTCCCCATGAGAAGTACCTGATCAGCTAGCGAGAGAGCACCCGAACCCGCCCCATGCCCGTATCTCCGTCCTCGTCGGCCCAGGCCGCACGCGAAGGCATCGCACAGCGCCTGCGCGCGCTTCGGGCCGACGCCGGAATCACCGGTTCCGAGCTGGCCGCCCGCTGCGGCTGGACTCATTCGAAGTCCAGCCGCATCGAGAATGCCCGAACGCCCCCGTCGCCTGCGGATATACGCGCATGGTGCGGTGCGTGCGGGGCGGAGGACCAGGCCGCCGACATCATCGCCCAGTCACACAACGCCGAGTCCCAGTACGTCGAATGGCGCCGCAAGGTACGAACGGGGCTGAAGCAGCTCCAGCACAGCTATGTGCCGCTGTTCAAAGCCACCCGGGTTTTCCGCGTCTACTCGGCCACGCTCGTCCCCGGCCTGCTGCAGACCGAGGGCTACGCCACCGGACTCATGTCGTCCATCACCGACTTCCGGGAAATCCCGAACGACGTCACACATGCGGTCGCCGCCCGCCTGGAACGGTCCCGGATCATCCACGAACCCGGACACCGCTTCGTACTCCTCATCGAGGAATCCGCACTGCGACACCACATCGGTGATGCGGAGGCAATGGCCGCCCAGCTCGGATATCTGCTGACCGCAGGCGCGCTGCCCTCGGTTTCGCTGGGTGTGATTCCGGCGGCGACACCGGAACGCTCCATCTGGCCGATGGAAACCTTCCACGTGTACGACGACACCCTCGTATCCATGGAACTCCTGTCCGCCCGGGTCACCGTCACCCAGCCGAGCGAAATCGCCCTCTACCTCAAGGCGTTCGAGGAGCTGCGCGGCATGGCCGTCTACGGAGCCGAGGCGCGGGCCCTGATCGTGAAAGCCATCGACGCTCTGAACTGACGATTCAACCGACCCGCAGCAGCCCCGGCACCGTCCGTGACGCGAAGGTCCCGGCCGGGCCGAGGCTGCGTTGCCCGTTCAGCCGGTGGCCGCGACCGCGTCCCACAGCGCGCACTGGTGGGCTGCGGTGAAGTCACCGGCCGGGCTCGGGCCGCCGGCTGACGCGGTCCGAAGGACCATCACCTCGCCCGGTCGGACACGCTGGTCAGCCATGTCGGGGAGGCCGGGGGCCCGGGGGACTCCGTGTGCGACGAACGACGACCAGTACTGGATCATCTGCCGGGACAGCTGCCGCTCCTCGGCGTTGAACGGCGCCTCGCGTCCGTGGTGCCGGAAGAGGTACTGGAGATCGTTGGTGTGCGTGGCCCCGAAGTCGTAGTCGGTGTTCTGGTTACGGAGATGCTCGGCGGGCGGACCGGTCACGTCCGCGAACTCGTACTGGTACACCGGGGCGCCCTGGGCGAGCTGCCGGCTGACGCGGGCGGTCGGACAGGAGTAGTCCCGGTCGCCGCGGGCGGCGGCGTGCGCGAGCGTCGGGGTCGGGTGGCCGGTCAGCGGATAGCGTGCCAGCACCTCGTCGGCGATGTCCTCGCCGAACCAGTCCCGCATGGCCCGGGGGTACTGTTCCGCTGTCAGCGGCCGGCCCTTGCCGTCGAAGTCGAAGTAGTCGAAGTACCGTCCCTCGTCGCGGTTGGTGCCGAAGAGGACCGGCACTTTCGCCTGCAGACCGGCCGCGAATGCCTCGGCGGGCTGACGCGGCAGTACGCGGTCGCCGACGACGGGCCCCCAGCCGTGGCGGGACTGCGCGGCGAGGATCTCCTGCGGGGACTTGGCGCGCAGGCAGTCCAGCACGGCGCCCGAG
The DNA here is from genome assembly GCF_044752945.1 of Streptomyces sp. NPDC088554. NCBI lineage: Bacteria > Bacillati > Actinomycetota > Actinomycetes > Kitasatosporales > Streptomycetaceae > Streptomyces > Streptomyces sp. NPDC088554. The sequence goes on from NZ_JBIVMF010000004.1 coordinate 68,824, forward strand.
CCGGTGTCCGTACAGCCGAGAGCATCGGCGAAGGCGCGACCGGTGCTCCCTGCGTTCTCGAGGGGGATGGCCGCGCAGTCGCGGTAGGAGGCGGACTGGCTGATCGCGGCCCGGAACAGCCCGCGTGCGGTGGGCGAGGCCAGCTGGCTGCACACCGCACGGCCGCCCGAGGAATCCCCGGCGATGGTGACCGCGTACGGGTCGCCGCCGAATCGGGCGATGTTGGCGCGTACCCAGCGCATGGCGGCCTGCTGGTCGAGCAGGCCGTAATTGCCCCGCACGCCGGGCAGGGCCAGGAAGCCGGCCGCGCCGAGACGGTAGTTGATGGTCACCACGATCACGTTGCCCCGCGCGGCGAAACGGTCGGCGACGTAGTCCCTGCCGCCGCCCTGGACCATGCCGCCGCCGTGGATCCACAGCATCACGGGCAGCCGCCGCGGGCTCGCCGGGGTGTAGACGTTCAGGTTCAGGCAGTTCTCGGTGTACGTGGCCTGTTCGGGGTTCGTGCCCTGCGGGCAGCGGGGGCCGAATGCCGTGGCGTCGCGTATGCCTTCCCAGGCGGGGTGGGGCTGTGGTGGACGCCAGCGCAGTGTGCCGACCGGATCGGCGGCGTACGGAACGCCGAGGAACTGCCGTCCCTCGGCGGAGGTCTGTCCTCGGACCGGACCGGCGGTGGTCCGTACCACCGAGGACCCGTCCATGGCGGTGATCGCCGTACCGGATGCAGGAGCCGGAACGGAACCGGAACCGGAAGCAGACGCAGACGCAGACGCAGACGCGGAAGCGGGAGCGGGAGTGAGCACGGCAAGCAGCGTCGCGAGACACACTGCGGCAGCTGTGCGACGGGTGAGGAGCATGGGGGGATCGTCCTTCCACCGCTCGATATGCAGCGGCTGTGCGGTAGGGCAGCACTAAAGGATATTGATCTCTCAAGCTCTTGTACCGAAAACGGAATTCCACGCTCCTACGGAGAACGGGAAAGAACGGGAGAACGGCTCGCATCACGTCACGTCACGCCCCCGTGTACGCCGCCAAGTGCTCGGCCGTGAGCGTGGAGCGGGCGGCCACCAGCTCCGCCGGGGTGCCCTCGAAGACGATGCGGCCGCCGTCGTGGCCCGCGCCGGGGCCGAGGTCGATGATCCAGTCGGCGTGTGCCATGACCGCCTGGTGGTGCTCGATGACGATGACCGACTTTCCGGAGTCGACGATCCGGTCGAGCAGGCCGAGCAGTTGCTCGACGTCCGCGAGGTGGAGGCCGGTGGTCGGCTCGTCGAGGACGTACACGCCGCCCTTCTCCGCCAGGTGCGTGGCCAGCTTGAGCCGTTGACGCTCACCACCGGAGAGCGTGGTGAGCGGCTGGCCGAGGCAGAGGTAGCCGAGGCCGACATCGGCGAGCCTGCCGAGAATGACGTGCGCGGCGGGGGTGCGCGCCTCGCCCGCGCCGAAGAACTCCGCCGCCTCGGTCACCGACATCGCCAGCACCTCGCTGATGTCCCGGCCGCCGAAGTGGTGGTCCAGCACCGACGCCTCGAACCGCTTCCCCTCGCACTCCTCGCAGGTGGTGGCGGTCCCGGCCATCATCGCCAGGTCGGTGTAGATGACGCCCGCGCCGTTGCAACCGGGGCAGGCGCCCTCGGAGTTGGCGCTGAACAGCGCCGGTTTCACCCCGTTGGCCTTGGCGAACGCCTTGCGGATCGGGTCGAGCAGTCCGGTGTACGTCGCCGGGTTGCTCCGGCGCGAGCCCTTGATCACGGCCTGGTCGATGGCGACCACGCCGTCCCGTCCGGCCACCGAGCCGTGGATCAGCGAACTCTTGCCGGAACCGGCGACCCCGGTGATCACGGTGAGCACGCCGAGCGGGATGTCGACGTCGACGTCCTTCAGGTTGTGCGTACCGGCGCCGCGTACCTCCAGCACACCCGACCGCTCGCGCACCGACGGCTTCAGCGCGGCCCGGTCGTCCAGGTGCCGTCCGGTGAGCGTGCCGCCGGCCCGCAGCCCCTCGACGGTGCCCTCGAAGCAGACGGTGCCCCCTTCCGTACCGGCGCCGGGGCCGAGGTCGACGACATGGTCGGCGATCACGATCGTCTCGGGCTTGTGCTCCACGACGAGCACCGTGTTGCCCTTGTCCCGCAGCCTCAGCAGCAGGTCGTTCATCCGGCTGATGTCATGGGGGTGCAGCCCGATGGTGGGCTCGTCGAAGACATAGGTGGTGTCGGTCAGCGAGGAACCGAGGTGGCGGATCATCTTGACGCGCTGCGCCTCGCCCCCCGACAGCGTGCCCGCCGGCCGGTCCAGCGAGAGATAGCCGAGACCGATCTCCACGAACGCGTCGAGGGTCTTCCCCAGCGCGGTGAGCAGTGGCGCCACCGAGGGCTCGGCGAGACCGCGTACCCACTCGGCCAGGTCGCTGATCTGCATCGCGCACGTCTCGGCGATGTTGACCCCGCCGATCCGTGACGACCGGGCCGCCTCGCTGAGCCGGGTGCCGTCGCACTCGGGGCAGGCGGTGAAGGTGACCGCCCGGTCCACGAACGCCCGGATGTGCGGCTGCATCGCCTCCCGGTCCTTGGACAGGAACGACTTCTGGATCTTGGGGATCAGCCCCTCGTACGTGAGGTTCACCCCCTCGACCTTCACCTTGGTCGGCTCCCGGTAGAGGAAGTCCTGCATCTCCTTCTTGGTGAACTTGACGATCGGCTTGTCCGGGTCGAGGAAGCCCGACTCGGCGTACGTCCGCACGGTCCACCAGCTGTCCGACTTCCAGCCGGGGATGGTGAACGCGCCCTCGGAGATCGACTTGGAGGCGTCGTAGAGCTGGGTGAGGTCGATGTCGGAGACCGTGCCCCGGCCCTCGCAGCGCGGACACATGCCGCCGACGACGCTGAAGCTGCGCCGCTCCTTCACCGTCCGCCCGCCCTGGACGAGCGTGACCGCGCCCGCTCCGCTGATGGAGGGGACGTTGAAGGAGTACGCCTTGGGCGAGCCGATGTGCGGCTTCCCGAGCCGGCTGAAGAGGATGCGCAGCATCGCGTTGGCGTCGGTGACGGTGCCGACCGTGGAACGCGGGTCGGCGCCCAGCCGCTGCTGGTCGACGATGATCGCGGTCGTCAGCCCTTCGAGTACGTCGACCTCGGGCCGCCCCAGCGTCGGCATGAAACCCTGGACGAAGGCGCTGTAGGTCTCGTTGATCAGCCGCTGCGACTCGGCGGCGACCGTGCCGAACACCAGCGAGCTCTTGCCGGAGCCCGAGACCCCGGTGAACACCGTGAGCCGGCGCTTCGGGATCTCGATGCTGACGTCCTTGAGGTTGTTCACGCGCGCGCCGTGCACACGGATCAGATCGTGGCTGTCCGCGATGTGCGGGCCGGTCGCGACGGGCTTCGCGGGCGACCGCGTGTCCTTCCTCGGGGCCATACTCATCGCCTCTCCGTCCTCATCGTCACCGGTCCGATCGCCTTATCGCTTACTTCGATTGCTTCGATTGCTTCGATTGCTTCGATCGTCTTATCGCTCACGGGGCTGGGTGAAGCGGAGCATGTTACCGGCGGGGTCGCGGAAGGCGCAGTCACGGACGCCGTACGGCTGGTCGACCGGCTCCTGGAGCACCTCGCCGCCTGCGGCCCGGACGCGTTCGAAGGTGGCGTCGCAGTCGTCGGTGGAGAAGATCACGCCCCGCAGCAGCCCCTTGGCCAGCAGTTCCGCCATCACCTGCTTGTCGGCCTGTGAGGCGTTGGGGTCGGCGAGCGGCGGTTCGAGGACGATCTCGACGTCCGGCTGGGCGGGTGACCCGACGGTCACCCAGCGCATTCCCTCGAACGCGACGTCGTTGCGTACCTCCAGGCCGAGCGCGTCGAGGTAGAAGGCGAGCGCCTTGTCATGGTCGTCGACGGCGATGAAGCACTGTGCGAGTTTGATGTCCATGCCTCGACGCTACGAGGCGGCGGCTGATTCCGCTTCTCCGTTCCTGACCGGTTCGCCGGTACGGGCCGGAGCACCGCTCCCGCCGCCCGGGGCACCGCTCCGACCGGCACCGGGCCCCGGCCGTACCGGCCGTGTGAGGACCTTGGCGACGCACGCCGGGATCGCGGCCCCGGCCTCGTGGGGGCGGGCCCGGTAGACGCTGGGGCTCTCGCCGACCAGCTCGGTGAAGCGCGAGCTGAACGACCCCGGCGAGGTACATCCGACCGCGAAGCAGACCTCCGTCACGCTCAGATCACCCCGGCGCAGCAGCGCCTTCGCCCGCTCGACACGGCGGGTCATGAGATAGCCGTACGGTGTCTCCCCGAAGGCGGCGCGGAAGCTCCGGGAGAAGTGTCCCGGGGACATGAGGGCGACCCGCGCCAGCGCCGGGATGTCCAGTGGCCGCGCGTAGTCGCGGTCCATCGTGTCCCGGGCGCGCCGTAGCCGTACCAGGTCGTCCAGGGTCATACGTACCAGGATCGCACGGCGCCCGCGCCCAGCCCCGGCCCCGGCCCGGCCTCAGACCGCCGTGGGCAGTCCGCCCTCGCCCCACTCGCCGAACATCGCGCGCTCCAGGGCCGCGTACGTCGCGCCGTGGTCCGCCAGTACCTCGGCGGCGACGCCCGGCCGGGCGGCCAGGGCCAGCAGAAGGTATTCGGCGCCGATGCGGCGGTCCCGGCGGCCTTGGGCGATACGGAGCGACTCGACCAGGACCGCCTTGGCGGCGGGGGTGAAGGCGCGCGTCGCGAGCCGACGGCGGGACTGCTTCGCGGTGGGACGCATCGCGCCCTCGCCATGGGCCCGCTCGACCTTCGCGACGATCTCGCCCAGGTCGATGCCGAGCCCGGCCAGCGCCTGCTCGTCCGCCCGGGAGAGGCCGCCGCGCCGCCGGGCGTCGGTGAGCGCGGTCTCGATGGACGCGCGCCGGTCCGTGAGGCCGAGCGCGGCGAACGCGAACGACGCGCGCGTGCCGCGCTGTTCGAGGAGGGCCAGCAGCAGGTGTTCCTCCGCGACCGGGTCCGTTCCCGTACGTTCCGCCTGACCGACCGCCCCGGTGACAACGCTCCGGGCGTCCTGGGTGAACCGTTCGAACATCACTGCCTCCCGTGTTTCTTGTGCGCGGCCTGCCGGCTGACGCCCAGCTCGTCCGCGATCTCCTGCCACGACCAGCCCTGGTTACGGGCGCCTCGTACCTGTACGGCTTCGAGCTGTTCCAGCAGCCGTCGCAGCGCGGCGACCGCCCGGAGCCCGATCCGGGGGTCGCGGTCGCCCGCCCGTGCGGCGAGATCCGTTGCTTCGGTCATGACGTCAACTTACGTTGACACGGGAGGCGTGTCAACCTTCGTTGACACGCAGCACCACCTTGCCGAACAGCTCCCCCTCCGCCATCAGCCGGAAGCCCTCCCGTGCCCGGTCCAGCGGCAGCACCCGGTCGATCACCGGCCGCACCCCCTTCGCCGCGCAGAACGAGAGCAGCCCGGCCAGCTCGTCCCGCGAGCCCATGGTCGAGCCGACGACCTTCAGCTCCAGGAAGAAGATCCGGGTCAGCTCCGCGTGTGCCGGCCGGTCGCCGCTCGTCGCGCCGGAGATGACCAGCGTGCCGCCGCGCCGCAGGCACTTGACCGAGTGCGACCAGGTCGCGGCGCCGACCGTCTCGATCACCGCGTCCACCCGGTGCGGCAGCCGCGCGCCCGGCTCGAACGCCTCCTGGGCGCCCAGCTCCACCGCCCGCGCCCGTTTCACGGCGTCGCGGCTGGTCGCGTACACGCGCAGCCCCGCCGCGCCGCCGAGCACGATCGCCGCCGTGGCGACCCCGCCGCCCGCGCCCTGGACGAGGACCGAATCCCCGGGCCGTACACCGGCGTTGGTGAAGAGCATGCGGTACGCGGTCAGCCAGGCCGTGGGCAGACAGGCGGCCTCCTCGAAGCTCAGCCCGGGCGGCTTGGGGAGGATGTTCGCGGTCGGCACGGTCACCTGTTCGGCGAAGGTGCCCTGGTGCCGCTCGGTGAGGATCGACCGGGGCTCGGCGTCGGGCGCCCCGTCGTCACCTCCGCCGATGACGGAGTGCACGACGACCTCGTTGCCGTCGGGGTCCGTCCCTGCGGCGTCACAGCCGAGGATCATCGGCAGCCGCTCGGCGGAGAGCCCCACCCCGCGCAGCGACCACAGGTCGTGATGGTTCAGGGAAGCGGCCCGTACGGTGACGGTGGTCCAGCCCGGACGCGCCCCGGGCGCCGGGCGTTCGCCCAGCTCCAGGCCGTCGAGGGGGCGGACGGGGTCGATTCTGGCTGCGTAGGCGGCGAACATGGCCCGACGATAGGCCGGGGACGGCGCCCGGTGGAACCCGTACGGGCCCGGTCGAACCATACGTACACGAAGGAACCGTACGTACGGAAACGAGCGGGCCCGCACCGGAGAAGCCCCCGGGAAGGCCCCTACGGGAACGGCCCTGCGGCGGAACCCCTACGGGCCGCCCCGCCGGGAACGCGCCCGACACCGGGAGCATCCCCGACACCGGGAACGCGCCCCGACGCCGGGAACGCGCCCCCGATTACCTGCGCGCCACGCCCTCGGCCCTGGCCGCCGCCGCCACCGCGGCCGTGACCGCCGGGGCGACGCGCTCGTCGAAGGGGGACGGGATGACGTAGTCCGCCGCCAGTTCCTCCCCGACGACATCGGCCAGCGCGTCCGCCGCGGCGATCTTCATGCCCTCGGTGATCCGGGACGCCCGCACCTGGAGCGCGCCCGCGAAGATGCCGGGGAAGGCGAGGACGTTGTTGATCTGGTTCGGGTAGTCCGACCGGCCGGTGGCCACGACCGCCGCGTACCGGTGCGCGATGTCGGGGTGGACCTCGGGGTTCGGGTTGGCCATGGCGAAGACGAACGCCCCGGGGGCCATCGCCGCGATGGCGGGCTCCGGGACCGTACCGCCCGAGACGCCGATGAACACGTCCGCGCCGGACAGCGCGGACTCCAGCGAACCGGAGAGCCCGGCACGGTTGGTCAGCCCGGCCAGCTCGCGCTTGACGTCGGTGAGATCCTCGCGGTCGGCGCTGACGAGCCCCTTGCGGTCGGCCACGGCGACATCGCCGATGCCCGCCGCCAGCAGGAACTTCGCGATGGCGACCCCGGCCGCGCCCGCACCGGAGATGACGGCGCGCAGGTCACCGAGGGTGCGGCCGGTCAGCTTCGCCGCGCCCCGCAGGGCGGCGAGGGTGACGACGGCCGTGCCGTGCTGGTCGTCGTGGAAGACGGGGATGTCCACGCGCTCCTGGAGCCTGCGCTCGATCTCGAAGCAGCGGGGCGCCGAGATGTCCTCCAGGTTGATCCCGCCGAAGGAGGGGGCGAGCCGCACGACGGTCTCGATGATCTCGTCCGTGTCGGTGGTCGCGAGCGCCAGCGGCACCGCGTCGACACCGCCGAACTGCTTGAACAGGATCGCCTTGCCCTCCATCACGGGGAGCGAGGCCTCCGGCCCGATGTCGCCGAGTCCGAGCACCGCCGTACCGTCCGTCACGACGGCGACGACCTGCGACTTCCAGGTGTAGTCGTGCACCAGCTCGGGGTTCTCGGCGATCGCGCTGCACACCTTGGCGACACCGGGGGTGTACGCGAGGGACAGGTCGTCCTTGTCCCGGACGGGCACCGTGGCCTGGATGGCCATCTTGCCGCCGCGGTGGAGCGCGAAGGCCGGATCGAAGGGCTCGTCGGTGCCCGATGTACCGGATGCCGTACCGGCCGCGCCGCTCACGCCGCCCGTCAGGTCTGCACTGTCGCTGCGAGGATTGACGATCTCCGCTGCCATGTTCGTAACCCCTTAGAAGTCTTCATCGGTTGAGGGTGTCCACTCCTGGTCGAGGAGGGTGGGTGGGCGCCGCGTACCTACCCGCTCGGCGGTCGCGCCCCCAGGGATCCCCGGGGATGTCGTCGCGCCCACAGGGATCTATACGTACGCGCGGGCACGCCGCACACGTGCCGGGGCCCCGGATCAGGGGTGTGATCGTCCTTCTTACCGGACGGACCCGGTCCTTCACGAGTCCGCGCCCAGGCCGCGTACCGCCCATATCTCCGCGGTGACATGACTCATAGCCGATAATTCGGGCACAGAAGGCAACCGCTATGAATCACTCCCGAAAAGGGAGGCGGACGGAGATCTTCCGGCCGGAAGAAGGCATTCCGACGGATGGTCCGGCGTGATGGGCCGCTACGTCGAGGTCAGGGGGTGTCCCGTTACCCGATTTTGACATGACGGGTCCCCTGATTGGGTCAGTCCAAATGGCAGGATGCCACTCATCACACACGGTGGCGGCGCTCGAAGACGCGTGCTGGCCACTTTGGCAGCCCCTCACCCGCCGGAGGACCCTGATCATGACCGCACGCACCATCCGTCGTACGACCGCCGCGAAGTCCCGCATCGCCGCGGCCGGCGCGATCGTGGTCGCCGGCACCATGCTGCTGACCGCCTGCGGCGACCAGACGAAGAATGGCTCGGAAGGGTCCCCCTCGGCCGCCGAGAGCAAGGCCCCGCTCTTCGACCAGCTCCCCAAGGACATCCAGGACAAGGGCGTCATCAAGGTCGGCTCGGACATCGCGTACCCGCCGGTGGAGTTCAAGGACGACTCCGGGAAGACGGTCGGCATCGACCCGGACATCGCCGACGCCCTCGGCAAGGAGCTGGGGGTGAAGTTCGAATTCGAGAACGGCACCTTCGACACCCTCGTCACGGGTCTGCGTTCGAAGCGGTACGACATCGCCATGTCGGCCATGACGGACACGAAGAACCGCCAGGACGGCATCGACCCCGAGACCAACAAGAAGGTCGGCGAGGGCGTCGACTTCGTCGACTACTTCACGGCGGGCGTCTCCCTCTACACCAAGAAGGGCGCCGACACGGGCATCACCAAGTGGTCCGACCTGTGCGGCAAGAAGATGGTCGTCCAGCGGGCCAGCATCTCGGAGGACCTGGCCAAGGCCGAGAGCAAGAAGTGCGTGGCCGACGGCAAGGGCGCGATCTCCCTCGAAGCGTTCGACAACGACCAGCAGGCCCAGACCCGACTGCGCAGCGGCGGCGCCGTGGTCGGCTCCAGCGACTTCCCGGTCGCGGCGTACGCGGCGAAGACCTCGGGCGGCGGCAAGGACTTCGAGGTGGTCGGCGAGCAGGTCGAGGCCGCTCCGTACGGCATCGCCCTCGCCAAGAACAACCCGCTGACGAAGGCGCTCCGATCCGCCCTCGACGCGATCATCAAGAACGGCGAGTACGGCAAGATCCTGACCAAGTGGGGCGCCGAGGCCGGTGCGGTCAAGGAAGCCAGGCTCAACGGCGGTTCCTGAACCGCGTCGGGCCGAAAGGCTGAGCTGGCCGAAGTGAAGGGCTGAAAGGCAACCCCCCGTGACTGTCGACATCAACAAGTCGGACGGACCGAAGGCCGGGCCTCCGGAACCGGCGACCGCCGTTCCGGAGGCGATCAGGGCCGTACCCGTACGCCACTACGGGCGCTATGTGTCCGCGCTCGTGGCGATCGGTCTGTTCGTCGCCATCGTGTACGCCTTCTCGCAAGGCAAGATCAACTGGGGCGCCGTCCCCGAGTACTTCTTCGACGACCGGATCCTCAAGGGCGTCGGGCAGACCATGCTGCTCACGGTCCTGTCGATGCTGATCGGTGTCGTCGGCGGCATCATCCTCGCGGTGATGCGGCTCTCGAAGAACCCGGTGGTCAACTCGATCGCCTGGTTCTACATCTGGTTCTTCCGCGGCACCCCGGTCCTGGTCCAGCTGATGGTCTGGTTCAACCTCGGCCTGGTCTTCGAGTACATCAACCTCGGGCCGATCTACAAGGACTACTGGTCCAGCTTCATGACGCCGTTCCTGACGGCTCTGCTGGGCCTCGGCCTGAACGAGGCCGCGTACATGGCCGAGATCTGCCGCGCCGGTCTGCTCTCGGTCGACGAGGGCCAGACGGAGGCCTCGCACGCGCTGGGCATGAGCCAGGGCAGGACGCTGCGCCGGGTGGTGATCCCGCAGGCGATGCGCGTGATCGTGCCGCCGACCGGCAACGAGGTCATCAACATGCTGAAGACGACCTCGCTGGTGGCGACGGTGCAGTTCTACGAGCTACTGCGGTACGCGCAGGACATCGGGCAGACGTCGGGCTCCCCGGTGGAGATGCTCTTCCTCGCCGCCGCCTGGTATCTGGTCCTGACCTCGGTCCTGAGCATCGGGCAGTTCTATCTGGAGCGGTACTACGCGCGCGGTTCCAGCCGCAGCCTGCCGCAGACCCCGTTCCAGCGGATCAGGGCCACGGTGCTGTCCGTCGGCCGGCCCAAGGGAGGCATGGCATGACCACGGCGATGGTGAAGGCGGAGGGCGTCCACAAGTCCTTCGGCGCCGCCCACATCCTCAAGGGCATCGATCTGGAGGTCGCCCCCCAGGAGGTCTTCTGCCTGATCGGTCCGTCCGGCTCCGGCAAGTCGACGTTCCTGCGGTGCATCAACCATCTGGAGAAGGTGAGCGCGGGACGGCTCTCGGTCGACGGCGAGCTGGTCGGCTACCGGCAGAAGGGCGACAAGCTGTACGAGCTGAAGGACAGCGAGGTCGCCAAGAAGCGCCGGGACATCGGCATGGTCTTCCAGCGCTTCAACCTCTTCCCGCACATGACGGCGATCGAGAACATCATGGAGGCGCCGGTCCAGGTCCGCGGCGAGGCCAAGGCCGTGGCCCGCGCCCGCGCCGAGCGGCTGCTCGACCGGGTCGGACTGGCCGACAAGGCGGCGAACTACCCCTCGCAGCTCTCCGGCGGCCAGCAGCAGCGCGTGGCCATCGCCCGCGCGCTGGCGATGGAGCCCAAGCTGATGCTCTTCGACGAGCCGACCTCGGCGCTCGACCCCGAGCTGGTGGGCGATGTGCTGGACGTGATGCGCGATCTGGCGGAGTCCGGCATGACGATGATCGTCGTGACGCACGAGATGGGCTTCGCACGCGAGGTCGGGGACGCGCTGGTGTTCATGGACGACGGCGTGGTCGTCGAGTCCGGGCACCCGCGCGACGTCCTGGGCAATCCGCAGCACGACCGGACGAAGTCGTTCCTGTCGAAGGTGCTGTAGCGCGGAAACGCTACGGGTGAGGGGGCGGTACGGGGTCCCGTACCGCCCCCTCACCCATGGGTACCGCTCCCGGCGGACGTCACGCCGGACGGCCGGACGTCACGCCGGGCGCCGCCACCCGCACGGAACGTAATACCCTAGAAGCGCGAGGAGCCATTACGGGCTCCGCCGATCCCGACCCCGGACCGCTTCCGTAAGGACTACAGGTGGAACTGGCCTCTTACTCGGACTACGCCGTACGCCTGGTCAACACCGAGGAACCGGCCCGCGGCGCGGACACCCTGACCTCGGTCGAGGCCGTCCGTGCCCTCTTCGGCGCGAACAGCCAGGCGGCCCGGCGCGCCACGGAAGCGGACATCCCGCGCTTCCGTTCCGTACGGTCACGGCTGCGCGCCGTCTTCACCGCCGCCGACGAGGGCGAGGCGACCGGGGCGGTGGACATGCTGAACTCGTTGCTGCTGGAATTCCCGGTCAGCCCGCAGGTCTCCGGCCACGACCTCCTCGACGACGAGGGGCACCCACGCTGGCACATGCACCTCGCGGAGCACCCCTCCAACGCCACGGCGGGCTATGCGGCGACCGCCGCGATGGGGCTCGCCTTCCATCTGACGGCGTACGGGGTGGACCGGCTGGGCCTGTGCCAGGCTCCGCCGTGCCGTAACGCCTATCTCGACACCTCCACCAACCGGTCGCGCCGCTACTGCTCGGACCGCTGCGCGACCCGCGCCAACGTCGCCGCCTACCGGGCCCGCAAACGCCTGGAGACCGAACGCTCCGCCCGTACGAGCCGCAGTGCGGACAGCAGCCAGGAGACCACCGCGCGCGCCGACCGCTGATCCCCCAGCGGCCGGTAGCGCACCCTGACCCGGCCGAGCAGCAACTCCTCGGGCACCGTGCCGAACACCCGGCTGTCGCCCTCGGCGCCCGGATTGTCCCCGAGCACCCACCATCCGCCGTCGCGCCGCTCCGCCAGCCGCTTCACGATCAACAGGTCCTGCTGCAACGGGTGCTTCAGCACCGCCACATCGCCCGGCCGCACCGGGGCGCGGTAGTGCACCAGGAGCTGATCGCCGTGTTTGAGCGTCGGATACATGGACGGGCCCATGACCTCAGCGATTCCCAGCAACACCCTCGGCTCCCTCCCGCGCTCCGCCATCCGGTCACCTCCCGTTACCACGGTACGTTCCGTCACGAGTCCCCTACCGACCCCGGACTTTTGTCCTAAGCCCCAGGGGCACCCGCGAAAAGACGCTTCTCACGGAGTAATGTCCCACCTGAGAAGACGATCACGAGGAAGGACAGCTCCATGCTTTCCCGCCTGTTTGCCCCCAAGGTGAAGGTCAGCGCCCACTGCGACCTCCCCTGCGGCGTGTACGACCCCGCCCAGGCCCGCATCGAGGCCGAATCGGCCAAGGCCGTCCAGGACAAGATGGCCGCCAACGACGACATCCACTTCCAGGCGCGCGCCACCGTCATCAAGGAGCAGCGCGCCGAGTTGGCCAAGCACCATGTCTCGGTGCTCTGGAGCGACTACTTCAAGCCCCCGCACTTCGAGAAGTACCCGGAGCTGCACCAGCTGGTCAACGACACCCTGAAGGCCCTCTCGGCCGCCAAGGCGTCGACGGACCCGGCGACGGGCCAGAAGGCGCTGGACTACATCGCCCAGCTCGACAAGATCTTCTGGGAGACCAAGAAGGCCTGATCCCCGATCCAGGCCCCACGACGGCACCCGGCCCGCCCAGCGGACCGGGTGCCGTCGTTTTCACCGACTGCCCCCGTCCCCCGCAGGGTCTTCGGAGTCCTCGTCGAACGGCGTGTCGCTCCAGCGGAACCACGCGCGGCCGCCCTCTGCGCGCAGGAGGAACTCCGCCACGGCTCCGTCCGGCGCCACCGGCGAGACCGCCCGTCGTATCCCGTCGTACGCGGCCTCCCAGGCGTCCGGCTCCTCGTCGTCGCGGTCGGTCGGGACGAGCTCCTCGCCGTCGCGGTCGGTCAGGACGAGCTCCTCGTCGTCGCGCGGGGTCGCGTGGCAGAACAGGACGTCGCCCAGCCCCCGTCACCCGCAGATACCGCGTGGCCGGCAGCGCGGCCAGCAGGTCGATCCGGTCCTCGCGCAGCCGGCCCGCCGCCCGGGTGGGGATCGTGTCGGCGGCGGGCGGTACGCCCCTGCGCAGCTCGACGAGTTCGCGGTCGGCGTTGCCGCCGATCAGCACGGCCCGGTCGCCCAGCCGGGCCGGCCGGTCGAGCACTTCGGAGGGCTGCGGCCCGGCGGCGATGTCGCCGGTGACCACGATGCGGTCGGCCGCGGCCACCTCGGGTTCGGCGAGCACCGCCTCCAGGGCGGGCAGAACGCCGTGGATGTCGGAGAGAACGGCTACACGGCCGGGCGGGGTCGACACCGATCCCACTCCCCCTTCGGGCGGGCGCCGGGTGACGGTGAGGCCCCGTTCGCGCGGCGCGGAATCGCCATACGTGAGTTGTCGTCATGAACAGTCACAAACAGTCATGAACGGGCATCGGCGGCGTTGCCGCGTTGCCGTACGTCAGACCGTCCCGGCGCCCTCCGGAACCTCCGGGACCTCCGCCACCGCCGTGATCTCGACGAGCTGGCCGGTATATCCCAGGCACGCGACCCCGAGCAGCGTGGACGCGTGCGGACCCAGCGTCAGTCCGCCCGCGCGGACCACCTCCCAGACCCGGCTGAGGTCCGCCGGATCGCTCGTGACCACCGACACCGTGGTCACCACGACATCGCCCAGCCCGCAGCCGATCGCCCTCAACGCGGTCTCCAGATTGGCGAGGACCTGCTCGGTCTGCGCGACGAAGTCCTCGGGACCGACGAGTTTGCCGTCCGCGTCGAGCGGTACGGCACCGGCCAGAAAGGCCAGCCTCCGGCCCGTCTCGACGATCGCGGTGTGCGCGTAGTCCGGTGGCGGGAACAGACCGGGCACGGTCATACGGTGGGCCATCTCAATCGCTCCTTAAGTGTCTACCCGCTGATACGGCTGCGGGCCCGCCCCTGCTCAGCCTCACCCCGCCCGGACCACCGGTTCTTCCCGTACGACAAGACGGATCGGCGCCTCCCCCGCCACCGGTACGACAGGGAGGGACGGACGCCCCGAAACGTCCCGGGCGGCCTTTCCCCCGCCTTCCGCGCCCCCCTTGGTAACGTCGATCGGTGGACTTCAGTACGGAGATCGGCGCCTCGCCCCAGCACGGTCTCGGCCGCACCATCGAGGGCGAATTCACCACACGGCTGACGGTACGGACCGACTGTCCCGACCGGGCCGCCCCGCTCGGTGAGTGGGCCGCCGCCCACGGCCTCGCGCTCACCCCCGGCGTCCTGGACCGTGGGCGCACACCCTCCCGGCCGACGCTCGTCCTGCGCGGCACCGGCTGCCTGGACGAACAGCGGCGCGCCGCCGAGCGGTGTGTCCTGCGGCTGGCGGAGGCCGGATTCACCGTCGTACGGACCAAACTGGAGGCGGCCCCGTGGAACACGGGCGTACCGCAGACGGACGCCGAGGCCGCGACGCTGCCCGCGCGGTGTCACTTCGAGCACCGGGTGACCCTGCGGCTGCCGATCCCGTACGACACCACCCGGCTGACCACGGCCGTCCAGCGGCACTCCGCCCATGTCTCGCGCGACGCCCGCCGGGCGCTCCCCGGCGGGGTCCAGGAACGCTCCGTCACCCAGCAGGTGCGCGGCGCGGGCAGACCGGCGGCGCGGGCCCGGCTGGACGCGCTGCTCGACGGGCTCGTCGGGGCGGGCTTCCAACCGGCCGATGTGGAGGAGGAGTTCGTCCTGTACGACGACAACCCGGCGGTGGACGGCGGCTGGGTGGAGGAGCCGGCCGAGCGCAGGCCGGGCGGATGAGCCGCTGGCGCGCCAGGCCCGCGCGCACCAGGCTCACCACCTCGTCCTCCGGCAGGCCCAGCTCACGCGCCTCGGCGACCAGTTCGCCGACGCGTTGCGGCAGCCGCGCGCGCCCCTGCGCACCGGGCAGCTCCACGACCACCGCGCCGCGCCCCCGGCGCAGCTCTGTCAGTCCCTCCTCGCGGAGGCGCTGGTAGCCGCGGAGGACGGTGTGCACATTGATGTCCAGGGAGCCCGCGAGGGCGCGGGCCGCCGGGAGGCGGTCACCGGGGGCGGCCGTTCCGGCGGCGACGGCGCCGCGTACCGAGGCCGCTATCTGGTCGCCGAGCGGTACGGCCGACGCGGGGTCCACCCGGAAGAGCGTGTCAGCGGCCCCCGCGTCGTTCGTCGGGGCCGGCGCACATTCGCAAAACCGTTTCGGGCAGCGTTCACGACAACCTCCCATTGTTCACACATAGAACAATGGGAGGTTCACCAGAACAAGGCCCGCACCAGGTTCGGACCAGGGGCGAACCACGGCCGAATCAGGGTCATACCGGATGCGCCGGGCACCAGTTCATCCCAGACGCCGAGGCCGGGCCGTGACAGAACGTCAGACGCCGGTCAGGGACGGGGCCGGTTCAGGCCACCCCCACCAGCGGGCGGTCGCCCAGCTCCGTATCGGTCGGCAGCTGGCGCCGGATCCGGCCGAGCGCCTCCTCGAAGCCGCCGCCCGCGATACCCGACGCGTAGGCCGCCCCGCCGCAGTGCAGTGTCAGGCTCAACTCGGCGCGCCCCACCGGGCCTTCGGAGTCCCGCTCCCCCAGCGCCAGCAGACAGCTCAGCGTGGCCTGCTGGACCGTACCCTCGGAGCTGACGGGCAGGGGGATGTCCCACTCCATGACGCAGGAGGACAGCACCTCTCCCGCCTCCGCCGTGCCCACCGCCTGAAGAACGGCGAAATCCGCCCCCTCGTACTCAACTCCCCTGATCTGTGTACGCACTTGCTGCCCGCCCGCGGTGAGGGTGATCGCTTCCGCCCCCTGGCGGTCCCGATACCAACCCGCCCATGAATCAGTCGACTCCGCTTCCATGGCGCGGACTTTAGCGGTGGCGGCGATTCCGCCGCAGCACGGGTGGCCTACTCGCCGCCCACCGCACCGTCGCGCTTTCTGGCGTACGTCCTGACGAGCACCCCGCTCCCAAAGGTTCGCACGGATTCCAGCCTGTACGCACGCAGGGCGAAGCCGGCCCCGAACATCGCATGCCCGAGCCGAGGACCAGCGGATATGCTTTGATGGCCAACTCATCCACCTCATCGGCGAGTTGGCCCGCGAGGTCCGCGCCGCCGCAGAGGTGGACGCGGTCAGCCGCCCTGCGGCTCACGCCACATGGGCCACATCTGCGGCCCGTCCGGCAGATCCACGGTCTTCTCCATGAAGTCGAACCCGAGCCGCTCGTAGAGCCGGCTGCTGCGCGCGTTGCTCGCCTCCAGATAGGCCCCGACGCCGTCGCGGTCACAGCGCTCCAGTACGGGTTCGATCAGCGCCCGGCCCAGGCCCTCCCCCTGGCGGTCCGGGGAGACCGCGATCATCAGCAGGTACGCGTGCGCCCGGTCGTACGGATGGGCCTCGCCCGTCAGCCGTCCGACCAGCTCGGCCCGCTCGTTGTCCGGGTCGGAGACCTCCCGCATGAGGGCCGGGCCGTTGTCCTCCTCCTCGGGCTTCCCCGCGGGCACATGGAGCCAGAGCGCCATGGCGGACTCGTCCTCCAGCAGGTCCACCCAGCCCTCGGCGAGCGCGATATCGGCGAACACCCCGAGGAACAGGCCGTTCACCTTGCGGCGGTGGAGCGGGTCGGGAAAGATCCAGTGGCAGACCGGATCGTCGTAGAAAGCCTCTTCGAGCAGCCGCACCAGCGTCGCCCGGTCGGCCTCCCCCGCCCGCCTGATTCGTACACTCATCCTTCGGCCCTCCCCTTGATCGTCAACTTGACGCTGAGATCCTAGGGTTGGTTCCGAACATCCGTATCAGTGGGTACGCCGTGTCACGAACTCCGCCAGTGCCAGCAGGTCCCCCGCCGCCACGATGTCCGGCACCGCGCGGGACAGCTGGTGGACCGCCCGGGACATCCGGTCCGCCGCCTGGAGCTGCGCCCACTCGCGCCCGCCCGCCCGCTCGACGGCCGACGCCGCCCGCCGGACGGCGTCGGGACCGTCCATCGGCCCCCGGTACAGCTCGGCCAGCTCCTCGGCCGCCGGGGTGCCCGAGGCCAGCGCGGCGACCACGGGCAGGGACTTCTTGTGGGCGACGAGATCGGCGCCCGCCGGTTTGCCCGTACGCCCGGGGTCGCCCCAGATCCCGATCAGGTCGTCGATCAGCTGGAAGGCGAGCCCGGCCTCCCGGCCGAAGGCGTCCATCGCGTCGACCTGTTCGTCGTCCGCGCCCGCGTACAGCGCGCCGAGGGCGCACGACGTGCCCAGCAGGGCGCCCGTCTTGGCCGTCGCCATGGCGACGCACTCGGGGAGCGAGACCTCGTGCGGGCCGAGCCCCTCGAAGGCGCAGTCGGCCTGCTGGCCCGCGCACAGCTCGATGACGCAGGAGGCGAGCCGGGCCGAGGCCGCCGGGGCCGCCGGGTGCGGGTCCTCGGCGAGCACCCGCAGGGCGAGCGCCATCATGGCGTCGCCCGCGACGATCGCGTCCGGCGCGCCGAAGACCGTCCAGGCGGTGGCGCGGTGGCGCCGCGTCGGGTCCTCGTCGATCACGTCGTCGTGGAGCAGGGTGAAGTTGTGGGCCAGCTCCACGGCGACAGCCGCCCGTACGGCATGGGTCGCCTCCCCGGCCGTCGGGTCCCCGCCGAGTGCCCGCGCCGCCGCGAGCACGAGCGCCGGCCTGATCACCTTGCCCGCCGGTTCCGAGGCCGGGGCGCCGTCGGCGTGCTCCCAGCCGAAGTGGTACGCGGCGACCCGCCGCAGGGCGCGGGGCAGCGCCGCGACGGCGGACCGCAGCGGGGGATCGACGGCGATACGGGTGCGCTCCAGCAGGGCCACTGCCTCATGGCCCTCGGTGGTGGCATCCACTGTGGTCATGGTCACTTCTTCTCTCTTGCCGCGTGAAGGGGGAGGTACGGGAACGGCCCCGGGCGGGCCGCCGTGCGGTAGGGACACACCAGCCCGCCCGGGGCGCCGGTGCCTCAGCTCCAGCGGCCGACTTCGACGTTCTCCAGCACACCGAGGGCGTCCGGCACCAGCACCGCCGCCGAGTAGTAGGCCGTGACCAGGTACGAGATGATCGCCTGGTCGTCGATGCCCATGAAGCGGACCGACATGCTCGGCTCGATCTCGTCCGGAATGCCGCTCTGCTGGAGACCGATCACGCCCTGCTCGGCCTCGCCCGTACGCATGCAGATGATCGAGGTCGTCCTGGCGTCCGAGATCGGGATCTTGTTGCTCGGGAAGATCGGCACCCCGCGCCAGGCCGGCACGTGGTGACCCCCGATCTCCACGCTGTCCGGGTAGATCCCACGCTTGCTGCACTCGCGGCCGAAGGCGGCGATGGCGCGCGGATGGGCGAGGAACAGCTTCGAGCCGCGGCGACGCGACAGCAGCTCGTCCATGTCGTCCGGGGTCGGCGCGCCGTCGTGCGGCTGGAGCCGCTGGCCGTAGTCGCAGTTGTTCAGCAGGCCGAACTCGCGGTGGTTGATCAGCTCGTGCTCCTGGCGCTCGCGCAGCGCCTCGACCGTGAGCCGCAACTGCTGCTCGGTCTGGTTCATCGGCTGGTTGTAGAGGTCCGCGACCCGGCTGTGCACCTTCAGCACGGTCTGCGCGACGCTCAGTTCGTACTCGCGCGGCGCTCCCTCGTAGTCCACGAACGTGTGCGGGACGACGGCTTCGCCGACATGTCCGGCGGACAGGTCGATCGCCGCCTCGCCGTACTTGTTGGTCCGCTGCCGCGGTACGGCGGCGACCGCCTCCAGATGCGCGCGCAGCGAGTCCTCGCGCTCCGCGAGGTTGCGCACGTCCTGGCGCGAGAGCACCAGCACGGTGCAGGCCGTCGCCGCGCGTGCGGTGTAGGCCCAGGTGGCCTCCCCATCCACCAGGGCCTGCTCGCCGAAGTACGAACCGTCGGCGAGGACTTCGAGCACCGCGTCGTCCCCGTAAGGGCCCTCCCCCAGCTTCTCCACCCTGCCGTGCGCCAGCAGGAAGACCTCGTCGGCCGCGTCGCCGGACACGGCCATCACCTGGCCCGCCGCGAACTCCCGCTGCTCGCAGCGGCGCGCCAGCTCGGCGAGGACCGGCTCCTCCTCGTACCCCCGCAGCGCGGGCAGTTCGCCCAGCTCGGCGGGGATGACCGCGACGCGGTCCGCCGTCTGTACGAAGGTCACCCGCCCGTCGCCCACGGCGTAGCTGAGGCGGCGGTTCACCCGGTACGTACCGCCCTGCACCTGGACCCACGGCAGCATCCGCAGCAGCCACCGCGAGGTGATCTCCTGCATCTGCGGTGCCGACTTGGTGGTGGTCGCCAGGTTCCGTGCGGCATCCGTTCCCAGACTCTGCTGGGGCGGCGGCTGCACTGCGCGGACCTCGTTACCAACCGACATGAAATTTCCCCTCGAACTCTTGAGCTATTCGATCAGCTGCTGCCCTACGAGAAGAATGGTTCCATCACTTGGCGTAAAGACGCCATTACACAAACGAGTGGGAATGGAACGCGTGAAACGGGGCACAACACGCGGAAGTTCATCCCCGCAGCGCATTACGAAGACAAACTGTCGGGATCGGCTCTCCATCGATACACACCATTCCCCCACATGATCATCATCGAAAGGAGTCGGCCATGGCCCCACCCATGTCCGCGAGCAGCTTTCTCAACGCACTGAAGAATGAAGGGCTGACAGTCGTTCAAGTGGGCGATTGGCGAACGCATAATCGAAATCACAAAGGCGTTTGGGGACCCGTCAACGGCGTGATGATCCATCACACCGTCACCAAGGGAACCGACGCCACCGTCCGTATCTGCAAGGACGGTTACGCGGCCCTCCCCGGCCCGCTGTGCCACGGCGTCATCGCCAAGGACGGCAAGGTCCACCTCGTCGGCTACGGCCGCACCAACCACGCCGGGCTCGGCGACGGCGACGTCCTCGCGGCCGTCGCCGCCGAGAAGCGGCTCCCCCCGGCCCACTCGGCCAACACCGACGGGAACCCGCACTTCTACGGCTTCGAGTGCGAGAACCTCGGCGACGGCAAGGACCCCTGGCCCGAGGTCCAGCTCGACGCGATCGAACGCGCGGCCGCCGCGATCTGCCGGCACCACGGCTGGGGCGCGCCCTCCGTCATCGGCCATCTGGAGTGGCAGCCGGGCAAACCCGACCCGCGCGGCTTCACCATGGCCGCGATGCGCGAGCGCGTCCGGGACCGCCTCAAGTAGCGCCTCCCCCTGACCGCCCCCGGCCGCCCCGCCCCCGCCGAGCCCGGACAATGGAGAGATGACCTCCCACGAAGCGCTCGGCCTCGACGCCCTGCGGCCCCGGCTCCCGTCGCCGCTGCGGCCGGTCGAGGACGAGCGCTTCGCCCGGCACGGCGTACGGCTGCTGCTCAAGCGAGATGACCTGATCCATCCCGATCTGTCCGGCAACAAATGGCGCAAACTCGCCCCGAACCTCCATGCGGCGAAGGCCGCCGGCCGGCGCACGCTGGTGACCTTCGGCGGCGCGTACTCCAACCATCTGCGCGCGACCGCCGCCGCGGGCCGGCTGCTCGGCTTCGCCACCGTCGGCGTCGTCCGCGGACAGGAGCTGGCCGACCGCCCGCTCAACCCGTCGCTCGCCCGGTGCGCGGCCGACGGGATGCGGCTGCGGTACGTGGACCGCGCCACCTACCGCCGCAAGGCGGAGCCCGCCGTCGTGGCCGCGCTGCTCGCCGGGGCGGGGCTGGAGCCGGACACGGTGTACGTGGTCCCCGAGGGCGGCAGCAACACGCTCGCCGCCCGGGGCTGCGCGGACCTCGGCCGGGAACTGCGCGGCACGGCCGCGACGGTCGCCGTCGCCTGCGGTACGGGCGGGACCCTGGCCGGACTCGCCGCCGGACTCGGGCCCGGCCAGCGCGCGCTGGGGTTCCCCGTACTGAGAGGCGGGTTTCTCGACAAGGAGATACGTGACCTCCAGCGCGCCGCCTTCGGGGGCCCCGCCGGTGACTGGCGCCTGGACGACCGCTTCCACTTCGGCGGCTTCGCCCGTACCTCCACCGCGCTCGACGCCTTCGCCACGGAGTTCGGGGAGCGCCACGGGCTGGCGGTGGAACGTCTCTATGTCGCCAAAATGCTGTACGGACTGACGGAGCTGGCGGCGGAGGGCGCCTTCGCCCCGGACACCGCCGTCGTCGCGGTCATCACGGGCGGCCCCGAGCCGGAGAGCACCGGCGGCCCGGCGCCCTCGTAACCGCGCCGCGCCCCTCAGCCCTCCTCCCGGTACACCGCCGCCTCCTCCAGGTCCAGTCGGCGCAGCAGCGTCCGCATCATCTCGTCGTCGATCCGCCGCCCGTCCCGCAGCTCCACGAAGACCGCGCGCTCCGCCTCGATCATCTCCCGCGACAGCCGCCGGTAGGTCTCGTCCGCCGACTCCCCCGTCACCTCGTTGACCGCCCCGAGCCGCTCCCAGACCGCGTTGCGGCGGCGCTCCAGTCCGGTGCGCAGCCGGTCGGCCAGCGGCTTCGGCAGCGCGTTGCGCTCGTCGGCCAGCAGCTCGTCCAGCCGCCGTTCCGCGGCCGTGGACGCCTCGCTCTGCGCCTGCGCCTCGGCCAGGGTCCTGGCCTGCCGGTCGGGGCCCGCCACCTTGAGCAGCCGGATCAGCGCGGGCAGGGTGAGCCCCTGGACGACCAGGGTGCCGATCACGGTGACGAAGGTCAGGAACAGGATGAGGTCGCGCCCGGGGAAGGGTTCGCCGTCATGCGTGGTCAGCGGGATCGAGAACGCGATGGCCAGCGACACCACCCCGCGCATCCCGGCCCAGCCGACGATCAGCGGCGCGGTCCTGTCGGTGTCCGGCTCGCGCTCCCTGATCCGGGCGGACAGGGCGCGCGGCAGGAAGGTCGCGGGGAAGACCCAGACGAACCTGACCACCACGACGGCCACGAAGATCCCCACCGCGTAGAGCAGCGCCTGCCCGCCCCCGTACTCCCCGAGCCCCCGCAGTACGAGCGGCAGTTGCAGTCCGATCAGCGCGAAGACGACCGATTCCAGGACGAAGGCGACCATCCGCCAGACGGCGGCCTCCTGCAACCGGGTCTCGAAATCCACCTGCCAGGAGCGGTGTCCCAGATGGAGCGCGACCACCACGACCGCCAGCACCCCGGACGCGCCCACCGCTTCGGCCGCCGCGTAGGCGACGAAGGGGATGAGCAACGACAGCGTGTTCTGGAGCAGCGCCTCGGTCAGCCGGGTGCGCAGCCAGTGCAGCGGCACCATCAGCACCAGCCCGATCCCGACCCCGCCGACCGAGGCCAGCGCGAACTCCGCCGACCCGGAGCCCCAGCCGGCGCCCGCGCCCACCGCGGCGGCCAGCGCGACCTTGAACGCGGTGATCGCGGTCGCGTCGTTGAGCAGCGACTCGCCCTGGAGGATGGTGGTGATGCGGCTCGGCAGCCCCAGTCTGCGGGCGATGGCGGTGGCCGCCACCGCGTCCGGCGGCGCGACGACCGCGCCCAGCACCAGGGCGGCGGTCAGCGGCAGACCGGGCACCAGCAGATGGACCAGCCAGCCCACCGCCAGGGTCGCGAACAGGACGTACCCCACCGACAGCAGCGCGATGGGCCGCGCGTGCGCGCGCAGGTCGAGGTACGAGCTGTCCACCGCCGCCGTGTAGAGCAGGGGCGGCAGCAGCAGCGGCAGCACGATGTGCGGGTCGAGCGCGTACTCGGGCACCCCCGGTACGTACGCGGCGATCAGGCCCGCGGTCACCAGCAGCAGCGGCGCGGCCACGGGTGTCCTGCGGGCCGCCCCGGCGATCACCGCGCTGCCCGCCACCAGTCCGACCAGTGGAAATACGTCCATCACACCGTCCTCACAACGCTGCCCTCACCCGCGTTCGCGACCCGTCCGCGCCTGTCCGCACCCGTTCACGCCCATCCGCGCCCGTCCGCGCCCGTCCGCGCGCGTCGTAATCTTGGTCATCATGAGCGAGTGCCCCCACATCACGGAACTGCCGCGCCCCGAACCCGCCCCGCGGAGCGCCACCTGCACCGCGTGTCTGGCGGCCGGCAGCCACCCCGTTCAGCTGCGACTCTGCCTGGTCTGCGGCGCGGTGGGCTGCTGCGACTCCTCGCCGTACCGGCACGCCACGCTCCACTTCGAGGAGACGGGGCACGCGGTGATGCGGAGCTTCGAACCGGGAGAGAGCTGGCGATGGTGCTTCGTGGACGGTTCGATCGTGTGAGGGCTGGGTACGTCAACCATCCGCCGCTTCTTCGCAATTGACCGTCGCGACCCTCTGTCGACTTTCCGTGGCCATACATCTACGATGAGTGACGTACGGTGTCGGGGGTCCCGGCGACACAGCACCATGGATCGCGATAGCGTCGCCAGTCCAGACCGGCTACGTAACGACACGTACCGCGAGGCTCCTGGACATTCCCTGTCCCGGAGCCCTGAAGAGCTTGTGCCACCTTGGAGGTGAGGGTGTCCCAGATCGCAGGTGAGCCCGGGACCCAGGACTTCGTGGAAGTCCGGCTGCCCGCTGCGGGTGCCTATCTGTCCGTGCTGCGTACGGCCACGGCCGGTCTCGCGGCGCGTTTGGACTTCACTCTCGACGAGATCGAGGACCTCCGCATCGCGGTGGACGAGGCCTGCGCGATCCTGCTCCAGCAGGCCGTGCCCGGCTCCGTCCTCAGCTGCGTCTTCCGCCTTGTCGAGGACTCACTCGAAGTGATCGTCTCGGCCCCCACCACCGACGGGCGCGCGCCGGAGCGCGACACCTTCGCCTGGACAGTGCTCTCGGCACTGGCGGGCAAGGTGGACTCGACGGTCGCCGAGGACCGTACGGTCACGATCAGTCTCTACAAACAGCGCGGCGCGGGACCCGGGCCGGCGTGAGGAACGGGGACGGTCCGGTGCGTGACGAAGGGCGCATCCCAGAGGAACCGCGGGGAGGGCACGAAGCTCCGGCGGAGCCCGTGCGCGCCCCTGCGGGCATCCCCGAGCAGCAGGCCCGTCCCCATCCGGAGGACGGCGCCCCGGAAGACGGACCGGTCGGCCGGACGGCCGGGGCGGA
This sequence comes from Streptomyces sp. NPDC088554, assembly GCF_044752945.1. Lineage (NCBI taxonomy): Bacteria > Bacillati > Actinomycetota > Actinomycetes > Kitasatosporales > Streptomycetaceae > Streptomyces > Streptomyces sp. NPDC088554. The sequence goes on from NZ_JBIVMF010000004.1 coordinate 93,005, forward strand.
GCAGGCGCGGGCAGAGCGGGCGGCCTTTATGAGCGAGCAGAACCGGCAGCACCACGATCCGCACGACCGCAGCGCGGCGCGGGCGATGTTCATCGAGCTGGGCAAGCTGCCGGACGGCTCGCCCGAGAAGGCGGAGCTGCGCAATCAGCTGGTGCGGATGCATCTGCCGCTGGTCGAGCATCTCGCGCGCCGCTTCCGCAACCGGGGCGAGCCGCTGGACGATCTGACCCAGGTCGCGACCATCGGCCTGATCAAGTCGGTCGACCGGTTCGACCCGGAGCGCGGGGTCGAGTTCTCGACGTACGCGACCCCGACGGTCGTCGGCGAGATCAAGCGGCACTTCCGGGACAAGGGCTGGGCCGTACGGGTCCCGCGCCGCCTCCAGGAGCTGCGGCTCTCCCTGACGACGGCCACAGCCGAGCTCTCGCAGCAGCACGGCAGATCGCCCACGGTCCATGAGCTGGCGGAGCGGCTGGGCATCTCGGAGGAAGAGGTCCTGGAGGGGCTGGAGTCCGCCAACGCGTACTCCACGCTGTCCCTGGACGTCCCCGACACGGACGACGAGTCCCCGGCGGTCGCCGACACCCTGGGCTCGGAGGACGAGGCGCTGGAGGGCGTCGAGTACCGCGAGTCGCTCAAGCCGCTGCTGGAGGATCTGCCGCCACGAGAGAAGCGGATCCTACTGCTCCGCTTCTTCGGCAATATGACCCAGTCGCAGATCGCGCAGGAGGTCGGCATCTCCCAGATGCACGTCTCCCGCCTCCTGGCCCGCACGCTCGCGCAGCTGCGCGAACGCCTGCTGGTGGAGGAGTAGACCGCGTCCGTACGGGCGCGAGAAGCGTGTGTACGGCAAGCGCGTGTGCGTACGTGAGCGCTACGCGCCGCCGGGGCCCCGGATACCCAGGGCCTCGGTGGTCGCCGCGTTGACGATCAGGACCAGTCCCGTGACGGCGACGGCCGCGAGCACGATGCCGACGGGGATCAGTCCGCCGGTCGAGGTCAGCAGCGTGTAGGCGACCGGCAGCGCGATGATCTGGGTGATCAGCGCGGGCCCCCGGCTCCAGCTCCGGCGGAGCAGCAGTCCCCGGGCGGCGAGCAGCGGGATGGCGCCGAGCGCGATCAGGGTGACCCCGCCCGTCTCGGCCTGCTGCGGGCTGTCGGGGCTCCCGAGCAACCCCATCACCAGCAGGTACAGACCGCCGACGATCAATGCCAGGGCTTCGAGCCCGCAGACGGCCGCGGCGGCCGTCAGCCGGGCGGGACGCGGTCCTGGGGCGGGTTCCGGGGTGGATGCGGGGGTGGTCCGCTCGCTGCTGCTCACCTGTGCAGGGTAACCACCGCCTTGGCGCGTACCACGAGGTAGGCCCCGCTGTCCCGGCGGCGACCGGGTCTCCGCCGGGCCGGTAATCTGCTTGGTATGCGCGCACTCCTCGTGGTCAATCCGGCAGCAACCACCACCAGTGCCCGCACCCGCGATGTACTCATTCACGCGCTGGCCAGCGAGATGAAGCTGGAGGCGGTGACCACCGAATACCGGGGGCACGCCCGCGACCTGGGAAGACGGGCCGCCGATTCGGACGATATCGAGCTGGTCGTGGCGCTCGGCGGGGACGGCACGGTCAACGAGGTCGTGAACGGCCTGCTGCACAACGGGCCCGACCCGGACCGACTGCCCCGGCTCGCGGTCGTCCCCGGCGGCTCGACCAATGTCTTCGCGCGCGCGCTCGGGCTGCCCAATGACGCCGTGGAGGCGACCGGCGCCATTCTGGACGCGCTCGCCCTGCGGAGCGACCGTACGGTCGGCCTGGGACTGGCGGCCGGCACCCCCGGCACGGACGACGAGTCGGTTCCGGCGCGCTGGTTCACCTTCAACGCGGGGTTCGGCTTCGACGCCGGAGTGGTCGGAAGAGTCGAACAGCACCGGGAGCGCGGGAAACGCTCGACGCACGCCCTCTATGTGCGTCAGGTCGTGCGTCAGTTCATGGAGGAGCCGCACCGCCGGCACGGAATGATCACCCTCGACCGGCCCGGCCAGGCCCCGGTCGAAGATCTCGTGCTCTCCATAATCTGCAACACCTCTCCCTATACCTACCTGGGCAATCGTCCGCTGTACGCGTCTCCGAGAGCCTCCTTCGACACGGCGCTCGATGTCCTCGGACTGACCAGGATGTCGACATCCGCAGCGGTCAGATACGGGACCCAATTGCTCGCCTCGACCCCCGATCAGGGCCCTCACGGGCGGCACGCCGTATCCCTTCACGATCTGACCGACTTCACCTTGCATTCCAAGGCGCCCCTGCCCTTCCAGATGGACGGAGACCATCTGGGACTGCGCACGAGCGTGACGTTCACAGGCGTTCGTCGTGCACTGCGTGTGATTGTGTGAGTAGAAGGAGGCAAACTCCTTTCACTCGAACGTTTAGCCTGGCATCCACCCCATGGAAGTACGGCTGTGACCTAGTCGACACCGAGGAATCCAAAAAAACTTTCCAGAAGGGGTTGTATCCGCCGCCGAGGTTTGCGAATCTCTACATGGCGATCGGGACGGCCCGCAACACCGGCCTCCCTGAGAGCAAGAACCCCTCCTCGAACACAAGGACCACACCAGTCCGCTGGCAGTCGGCCCTTCCCTTGTCGGGGGATTCGTGAAAGCGTTCACATTCACAAGCAACCCGCATGTCATACACAAGAGAGGTAGCAGCCATGGACTGGCGTCACAACGCCGTTTGCCGCGAGGAAGACCCCGAGCTGTTCTTCCCCATCGGCAACACCGGTCCTGCGCTGCTGCAGATCGAGGAAGCCAAGGCCGTCTGCCGTCGCTGCCCCGTCATGGAGCAGTGTCTGCAGTGGGCACTTGAGTCCGGCCAGGACTCGGGTGTTTGGGGAGGCCTCAGCGAGGACGAGCGCCGCGCCATGAAGCGCCGTGCCGCTCGCAACCGGGCGCGTAACGCGACCGCCTGAGCCCACCCCCACCACGCCTGGTCGGCGGAGCGTACAGCGTGTACGCATGGTCCCGCCCCCGAACCGCAGCGCGCAGTACCCCCCGATGCGCATCGCAAAGTGAGCTTCGAACCGAGCCCCGGGCCGTCACCACGGCCCGGGGCTCGTTGCTGTCCGCCGGGCCTCGGCTCTCCGGGCTTCTCCGGGCTCCGGGGCTGCGGCTTGTGCGGATTCCGCGCTACTTCTGTGGCTTCACCGGGATGTCCAGCATCACCCGGGTGCCCCGGCCGGGCGCCGGGACCATGTCGAAGGTGCCGCCCAACTCGCCCTCCACCAGGGTCCGGACGATCTGGAGCCCGAGGTTCCCGCCGCGCTGCGGGTCGAACCCCTCGGGCAGCCCGCGCCCGTCGTCCTGGACGGTGATCATCAGCCGGGTGTCGGAGGGCATGCTCCTCCCGCGCCGGATCCGGGGCTCCTCGCCGCGTACGGCCGAGACATCGACCCGGCCCTGCTCCCCCGGCACGAAGGCGTGCTCCAGGGCGTTCTGGAGGATCTCGGTGAGGACCATCGAGAGCGGGGTGGCCACCTCGGCGTCAAGAATGCCGAACCGGCCAGTACGGCGGCAGACGACCGTGCCCGGCGAGATCTCCGAGACCATCGCCAGCACCCGGTCGGCGATCTCGTCGAACTCGACCCGCTCATCCAGATTCTGAGACAGCGTCTCATGGACGATCGCGATGGAACCGACGCGCCGGACGGCCTCGTTGAGCGCCTCCCGGCCCTGCTCCGAATCCATCCGCCGGGCCTGGAGACGCAGCAGCGCGGCGACCGTCTGGAGGTTGTTCTTCACCCGGTGGTGGATCTCCCGGATGGTGGCGTCCTTCGTGATCAGCTCCCGCTCGCGGCGGCGGAGTTCCGTCACATCGTGGAGCAGCACCAGCGAGCCGATGCGGACGCCCTTGGGCTTGAGCGGGATGATCCGCAGCTGGATGACCCCGTCGCCCCCCTCGACCTCGGTCTCGCGGGGTGCGTAACCGCTGGCCAGCTTGACGATGGCCTCGTCCACCGGCCCCCGGGAGGGCGCCAGTTCGTCGGTGGTGCGGCCGAGGTGGTGTCCCACCAGGTCGGACGCGAGTCCCAGCCGGTGATACGCGGAGAGCGCGTTGGGGCTCGCGTACTGGACGATACCGTCGGCGTCGAGCCGGATCAGCCCGTCCCCGGCGCGCGGGGAGGCGTCCATGTCGACCTGCTGACCGGGGAAGGGGAAGGATCCGGCGGCGATCATCTGGGCCAGGTCGGAGGCGGACTGGAGGTAGGTCAGCTCCAGCCGGCTGGGGGTGCGGACGGTGAGCAGGTTGGTGTTGCGGGCGATGACCCCGAGGACCCTGCCCTCACGCCGTACGGGGATGGACTCGACCCGTACGGGAACCTCCTCACGCCACTCGGGGTCGCCCTCCCTGACGATGCGCCCCTCGTCCAGCGCCGCGTCCAACAGCGGTCTGCGGCCCCGGGGAACGAGATGGCCGACCATGTCGTCCTGATAGGAGGTGGGTCCGGTGTTGGGCCGCATCTGGGCGACGGACACATAGCGCGTGCCATCCCGGGTGGGGACCCACAGGACGAGGTCGGCGAAGGAGAGGTCGGAGAGCAACTGCCACTCCGAGACCAGCAGATGCAGCCACTCCAGGTCGGATTCACCGAGGGCTGTGTGCTGGCGGACGAGGTCGTTCATGGAGGGCACACCCGCGAGCGTACCCGCGGGTGGCCCGTGTTCCGGAACCCGGAAGGGCCAGGACCTGTTCCCGGGGGCTCCGGGGAAATAGGGTCGCGGTACGCGTGGACACGACAGAACAGCCCGGTCCACAATGAAGTGACAACGGCCTGATCCACGTCTTGCGCGGGTCCGCACTCGTGCCTCTTCTCCGTGCGCGGACGTGTCTTCACTCGCGCTTCCTCTCCGTGCGCGTCGGGCCGCCAGAGTCTCCGTCCTCCCCGCACAGGAGGGCGGACGAGGTCCGGCCGCTCTCTGCCCTGACTGCGACAGGACCTCTCCCACGGCCGCGCGGGACCGCACCCCGCCGGCCGAGCATTCCGGGCTGCGGTGCCGGACGGGCCGAGGGTCCCGTCACGGCGCCGCGGCCCGCGGGTGACCCGGCCCGCGGCCGGCCCGAGCCCGACAACCTCTCAGCCGCTCTCCCGGTCGGCCACGGCCCCGCCACCGGACCCACCCCGGATGTTCCCCCGCGGTTCGGCAACGGGCCACCGGCGGGCCCCTGACGGGACGAACCCCCCTGCTAGAATTGGTCTATACCACATAGTGAGATTTTCGGAGTTCTCTTCAGATCGGCAGGTCCCAGCGTGGAAGTTGTCATCGTCAAGGACGCCGCGGCGGGTGGCGCGCTCATCGCGGACAGCATCGCCACGCTGCTGCGCCACCGCCCCGACGCCCTGCTCGGGGTGGCCACGGGCTCGACCCCGATCCCGGTCTACCGGGCGCTGACGGCCCTGGTCCGCTCCGGCGCGGTGGACATCTCCGGCGCCAGGATCGCCCAGCTCGACGAGTACGTGGGACTGCCCCCCGGCCACCCCGAGTCGTACCGCTCGGTCGTGCTGCGCGAGGTGGTCGAGCCGCTGGGGCTGAGCGAGAGCGCCTTCATGGGGCCGGACGGCAGCGCCGCCGACGTCCAGGCCGCCTGCGAGGCGTACGACCGGGCGCTGGCCGAGGCGGGCGGGGTCGATCTCCAGCTGCTGGGCATCGGCACGGACGGCCACATCGGCTTCAACGAGCCCTGTTCCTCGCTGGCCTCCCGCACCCGTATCAAGACGCTGACCCGGCAGACCCGTGCGGACAACGCGCGCTTCTTCGACAGCCCCGAGGAGGTGCCGCACCATGTGATCACCCAGGGCATAGGCACCATCCTGGAGGCCCGCCATCTGGTGCTGCTGGCCACCGGCGAGGGCAAGGCCGAGGCCGTGGCGCAGGCCGTCGAGGGCCCGGTCGCCGCGCTGGTCCCGGCCTCCGCGCTCCAGCTGCACCCGCACGCCACGGTCGTCGTGGACGAGGCGGCCGCCTCCCGGCTGAAGCTCGCCGACTACTTCCGCGCCACCTTCGCCTCCAAGCCGGACTGGCAGGGCATCTGACCCGTACGGGAGACTCCGCACGGGAGATCCCTCAGGGGACAGTCCGTACGGGAGAGCCCCTACGGGGTGGTACGAAAGGTGCGGGCGCCCCGGCCCGCGATGACCTCCGCCGCCGCCCGGCCGCACACCCGCGCCGCGCCGTGCGTCGCGATGTGCAGGGCACCCCTCGGCTCCGCCGCGTTCACGCCCATCTCCACCACGACCGTCCCGGGCCGCGCGGCCAGCAGCGCGTCCAGGGCCCTGGCCATCCCCGGGTGGCGGTGGACGTCGCGCACGACGGCGACGACCGTACGGTCCCCCGCCGCCGCCAGCACCGCCGCCGCCAGCGCCGCCGGCTCGCTGTCCGCCATCACGGAGCCGCTGTACGAACCCGTCGCGGTCCCCGGGAGCAGGCGCGCCAGCTCCGCCGTGACGCCCCACGGGGTCTCGTCCCCCACCGCCGGGTTCGCGACGGGGGTGAAGGCCGCGACGTACGGCGGCCGGGTGAGCGGTCCGGCCGTCCCCGTCACCCGTACGGCACGGCGGGCGGCCACCAGCCCGACCGCGGGGCCGGACTCGGCCTCCTCCCGCACCGCCGCGCCCGACCCCGGTGCGCCCCCGGCCCGCAGCGTCCAGCCGGCGAGTCCGCGCACCCGCGCGGCCGCGTCGGCCAGCCGTTCCTCGGGGAGCTCGCCGCTCCGTACCGCCGCCACCAGCGCGTCGCGCAGCCGGAGCACGGTGCCCTCGTCCGCCAGACCGCCGCCGACACAGATCGCGTCGGCGCCCGCGGCGATGGCGAGGACGGAGCCGCGCTCGATCCCGTACGTCGAGGCGATGGCCCGCATCTCGATGCCATCGGTGACGATCGGCCCCCGGAAGCCCAGCTCCGCACGGAGCAGACCGGTGAGGATCCGCCCGCTGAGGGTCGCCGGGCGGTCCGGGTCGAGCACGGGCAGCAGAATGTGCGCGCTCATCACCGACCGGGCACCGGCGGCGATGGCGGCACGGAAGGGCAGCAGGTCGCGGGCGTGCACGGTGTCCAGGTCCGCATCGATCCTGGGCAGCGAGTGGTGCGAGTCCACGGCGGTGTCGCCATGGCCGGGGAAGTGCTTCACACAGGCGGCGACCCCGACGCTCTGGAGGCCCTCGACATAGGCGGCGGTGTGCCGGGCCACCAGCTCCGGATCGGCGCCGAAGGACCGTACCCCGATCACCGGATTGTCGTCGTTGGAGTTCACATCGGCGGACGGCGCCCAGTTGAGGTTGACCCCACACGCCGCCAGCCGTCCGCCCAGCTCACGGGCGACGGCCCGGGTGAGGTCGAGGTCGTCGACGGCCCCGAGCGCGCGGTTCCCCGGGAAGGAGGAGCCGTGGCGCACCTCCAGACGGGTGACATCGCCGCCCTCCTCGTCGATCGCTACCAGGACCTCGCCCCGCTCCGCCCGCAGCCGCGCGGTGAGCGCGGCGAGCCGCTCGGGGGTGTCGATGTTGCGGCCGAACAGCCCGACCGAGGTGAGCCCCTCACCGAGCCGGCGCAGCAGCCAGTCCGGGGCGGTGGTGCCGAGGAAGCCCGGCTGGAGGACGGCGAGCGCGTCACGGGTGAGGGTGTCCGTATGGGATACGAGTGTGGTCATCGTGCCGCCCTCACGAGTGTTGGTTCAGACCAGGCCAGAGCTTGGCCCGGACCTTTCCCGGTGTCAAGAACACAGCGGCCACGCACCCGTCCGCCCGGAACACATCCCCCATAACGCATCCGTCCGGAACAACCCGTCCACCCGGCACACCTCTCCCGCGCACACCGGGCAACGGCGGCCACGTCCGTTACCGGACCGACACCCGAGAGGGGGGAACACCCCCTGCCCCGCCCGTGCCACGATGTGAGCCGCGACAGACGGAGGAGCGCCGGTGACGGCACCACAGGGATCGGAAGAGCAGGCCATGACGACGGACGGGGGCGGTACGGAGACCGAGACCGGGGCCGCCATCCGGACCGCGCGGGTACCCAAGTACTACCGCCTCAAGCGGCACTTGCTCGACATGACGGACACACTGCCGCCCGGCACACCGGTCCCCCCGGAGCGCACACTCGCCGCCGAGTTCGACACCTCGCGCACCACCGTCCGCCAGGCGCTCCAGGAACTGGTCGTCGAGGGCCGGCTGGAACGCATCCAGGGCAAGGGCACCTTCGTCGCCAAGCCCAAGGTCTCCCAGACCCTCCAACTCACCTCGTACACCGAGGACATGCGCGCCCAGGGGCTGGAACCCACCTCCCAACTGCTGGACATCGGCTATGTCACCGCCGACGACACACTCGCCGGACTGCTCGACATCACCACCGGCGGACAGGTGCTGCGCATCGAGCGGCTGCGGCTGGCCAGCGGCGAGCCGATGGCCATCGAGACCACCCATCTGTCGGCCAACCGCTTCCCCGCGTTGCGCCGTTCGCTCGTCAAGTACGCCTCCCTCTATACGGCGTTGGCCGAGGTGTACGACGTGCGCCCCGCCGAGGCCGAGGAGACCATCGAGACCTCACTGGCCACCCCGCGCGAGGCCGGACTGCTCGGTACGGATGTCGGCCTGCCCATGCTGATGCTCTCGCGCCACTCACTGGACACCGCGGGCGAACCGGTGGAGTGGGTACGGTCGGTGTACCGGGGCGACCGCTACAAGTTCGTGGCCCGCCTGAAGCGCCCGGTGTGACGCGCCCGGTGCGCCGGGTGCGACAGCGCCGGGTGCGCCCGGTGTGACGCGCCGGGTACGCGGCCCGGCACACTCCCCAGTGGCGTTGTTTCTGTGCAGATCCGGCCACAGGGGGTGACTGCGGCCGATCGCCTCGCTTAGATTTCCTGCGCGTTACCACAGGCGATCAGCGAGGGGACGGAACCGCCGTGACAGAACCAGTACCACCCAGCACCGCGCCGAAGAGTGCCCGCGGTCTCACCCCGAAATCGGTCGCCGTCTGGGTGCTCGTCGCCCTGGTGGGCGCGGCCGGCTGGGGAGTTCTCGCGCTCTCGCGCGGCGAGGAGGTGTCGGCCGCCTGGATGCTGGCGGCCGCTCTCGGCTCGTACGCCATCGCGTACCGCTTCTACTCGCGCTTCCTCGCGAACCGCGTGCTCAAGGTCGACAAGACCCGCGCCACCCCGGCCGAACGGCTCGACAACGGTGTCGACTTCCACCCCACCGACCGGCGGGTGCTCTTCGGCCACCACTTCGCGGCCATCGCGGGCGCGGGTCCGCTGGTCGGTCCGGTGCTGGCCGCGCAGATGGGTTATCTGCCGGGCACGATCTGGATCGTCGCGGGCGTCATCTTCGCCGGTGCCGTCCAGGACATGGTGACGCTGTTCTTCTCCACCCGCAGGGACGGCCGTTCGCTCGGCCAGATCGCCCGGGACGAGATCGGCCCCTTCGGCGGAGCCGCCGCGCTGATCGCCCTCTTCATGATCATGATCATCCTGCTGGCGGTGCTGGCGCTGGTCATCGTCAACGCCCTGTCCCACTCCCCGTGGGGCGTCTTCTCCATCGCCATGACCATCCCGATCGCCCTCTTCATGGGCGTCTACCTGCGGGTGCTGCGGCCCGGCAGGGTCACCGAGGTCTCACTCCTCGGGGTCGCCCTGCTGCTGCTCGCCATCGTCTCGGGCGGCTGGATCGCCGAGTCCTCGTACGCGGACACCTTCACGCTGGAGGCCGGGACCCTGGTCGTCTGGATGGTCGCGTACGGCTTCCTCGCCTCCGTACTCCCGGTGTGGATGCTGCTGGCGCCGCGCGACTATCTGTCGACCTTCATGAAGGTCGGCACGATCGTGCTGCTGGCGCTCGGTGTGGTGATGGTGCTGCCGACCCTGAAGATGGACGCGGTCACCGAGTTCGCGACCGGGCGCAACGGTCCGGTCTTCGCCGGGTCGATGTTCCCGTTCGTCTTCATCACCATCGCGTGCGGCGCGCTCTCCGGCTTCCACTCCCTGATCGCCTCGGGCACCACCCCCAAGATGGTCCAGAAGGAGACCCAGATCCGGCTGATCGGCTACGGCGCGATGCTGACCGAGTCCTTTGTCGCGATCATGGCGATGATCATGGCCTGTGTCATCGACCCGGGTCTGTACTTCGCCGTCAACTCCCCGGCCGGTGTCATCGGCGGTACGGTCGAATCCGCCTCGCAGGCCGTCGCCAACCTCGGCTTCACCATCTCGCCCGACCAACTCGCCCAGGCCGCCAAGGACGTCGAGGAGACGAGCCTGCTGTCACGGACGGGCGGCGCGCCGACCTTCGCGCTCGGCATGTCGGAGATCTTCTCGGCCGTCGTCGGCGGGGCGGGGATGAAGGCGTTCTGGTATCACTTCGCCATCATGTTCGAGGCGCTGTTCATCCTCACCACGGTGGACGCGGGCACCCGGGTCGGCCGCTTCATGCTTCAGGACATGCTCGGCAACGTGTACAAGCCGATGCGGCAGGTCAGCTGGAAGCCGGGCGTCTGGTTCGCCAGCGCGGTCGTCGTCGGCGGCTGGGGCTACTTCCTCTGGGTCGGGGTGCACGACCCGCTGGGCGGCATCAACCAGCTCTTCCCGCTGTTCGGTATCGCCAACCAGCTGCTGGCGGCCGTCGCCCTCGCCGTCTGCACCACCCTGCTCGTCAAGTCGGGCCGGCTGAAATGGGCCTGGGTGACGGCCGTACCGCTCGCCTGGGACGCCGCCGTCACACTCACCGCGAGCTGGCAGAAGATCTTCTCCGCCGATCCGAAGGTGGGATTCTTCACCCAGCGCGATGTGTACCAGGCGGGCATCGACCGGGGCGAGGTCCTGCCCCCCGCCAAGACCATGGACGACATGCAGACCGTGGTGACCAACTCCACGGTGGACGGGGTCCTCACGGCCCTCTTCGCCGTCCTGATCCTCGTCGTCATCGCGGACGCCGGACGCGTCTGTTTCAAGGCGATCCGCGACCCGGAGGGCATCGTCCTGTCGGAGACCCCGCACGTCGAGTCCAGGATCGTCGCCCCGGCCGGGCTCATCCCCACCTCGGAGGAGAAGGCCGAACTGGCGGCGGGCGTGGGCGCGGGAAGCGGCGTCAGTGCGGGAGTGGGGAGAGGTACGGGCTCCGGAAGCGGTACGTCATGACCCCCGCCACCCGGGTCCGGCACACCGCGGGACGGATCCGCTGGTACGTCCGGGAGCTGACCGGCGAGTCGACGTACGACCGTTACGTCGCCCACATCCGCGCCTCCTGCCCGGACGCCCCCGTGATGACCCGCCGCGCCTTCGAGCGCGCCCGGATGGACGCCCGCGAGGCCGACCCCCGGGAGGGCTTCCGCTGCTGCTGAGGGGCGCTCCGGGCCCGTAGGGGCGGGGTGGCCGTCCCGTACGGGAGGCACGACCGGGCCCGTACGGGAGGTGCGGCCGTCCCGTACGGGAGGGAGCTCGCACCCCGGACGAAAGGCGCACGACACAACATCTGGGGGGTGGCGAAAGGCTCGCCCCCCAGATGTATGCTCGTGCTCGCTGTCGACGCAGGGGAATCCGGTGTGAATCCGGAACTGTCCCGCAACGGTGTGCTGTGGTGTGCTTTGTCATGCCTCCGCGAGTCCGGGTACCTGCCGGCAGTGTGTCCGGCTCGACCGATCCGGACGCCCAGACGTCCGGGCCTCGCGGTTGGGCCGGTGGACGCCGCACACACCGTGCTGCCCTGATGTGACGGGCCGTGCCGTGGTGCGCGCGGACCCCGACTCCCCTCCCGAAGGCCCAGAGCCGAGCGAGGGAGAGCACCACGTGACCATCGCGCCAGCGGATCCGGTTCCGGCACTGTCGGAGATCACTCAGGCGACGGCCGACGGCCCCGGGACCGCGTTGCTGCGGACCCTGACGGAGCTGACCGCCGATCTGCCCGACACCGACCCGGGCAGAGTCGCGGCCGCCGCACTGCGGGGCCGTAACGCCCGGTCGGACGAGGCCGAGCTGCGCGAGCTGGCCACCGAGGCGGCGGCGGGCCTGATCTCCGAGGACCCCGCCTACTCCCGGCTCGCCGCCAGGCTGCTGACCCGCACCATCGCGGACGAGGCGGCGACCCAGGGCGCGGTGTCCTTCTCCGGATCCGTCGCGACCGGCCACCGCGAGGGCCTGATCGCGGACCGTACGGCCTCCTTCGTGGCGCTCCACGCTCCCCGGCTCGACCGGCTGATCGACCAGGACGCCGACGACCGCTTCGGTTATTTCGGGCTGCGCACCCTCTACAGCCGCTATCTGCTCCGCCACCCGATCACCCGCCAGGTGATCGAGACCCCCCAGTTCTTCATGCTGCGTGTCGCCTCCGGCCTCGCGGCCGACGAGAGCGCCCACGCGCTGGACGAGGTCTCCGCGCTGTACCGGCTGATGAGCAGGCTGGACTATCTGCCCTCGTCGCCGACGCTCTTCAACTCCGGCACCCGCCACCCGCAGATGTCCTCGTGCTATCTGCTGGACTCCCCGCTGGACGAGCTGGACTCCATCTACGACCGCTACCACCAGGTGGCCCGCCTCTCGAAGCACGCGGGCGGCATCGGGCTCTCGTACTCCCGCATCCGTTCGCGCGGTTCGCTGATCCGGGGGACGAACGGCCACTCCAACGGCATCGTTCCCTTCCTCCGGACGCTGGACTCCTCGGTCGCGGCGGTCAACCAGGGCGGCCGGCGCAAGGGCGCGGCCTGTGTCTACCTGGAGACCTGGCACGCGGACCTGGAGGAGTTCCTCGAACTCCGCGACAACACGGGCGAGGAAGCCCGCCGTACGCACAATCTGAACCTCGCGCACTGGATCCCCGACGAGTTCATGCGCCGGGTCGAGTCGGACGGCGTCTGGTCGCTGTTCTCCCCGGCGGACGTGCCCGAGCTGGTCGACCTGTGGGGCGACGCGTTCGACGCCGCGTACCGCAAGGCCGAGGCCGACGGTCTGGCCCGCAGGACCATCCAGGCCCGCGAGCTGTACGGCCGGATGATGCGCACCCTGGCCCAGACCGGCAACGGCTGGATGACCTTCAAGGACGCGTCGAACCGTACGGCCAACCAGACCGCCGAGCCCGGCCACACCGTCCACTCCTCGAACCTCTGCACCGAGATCCTCGAAGTCACGGACGACGGCGAGACGGCGGTCTGCAACCTGGGCTCGATCAACCTCGGTGCGTTCGTCCTCGCGGACGGCGAGATCGACTGGGAGCGGCTGGACGAGACCGTCCGTACCGCCGTCACCTTCCTCGACCGCGTCGTGGACATCAACTTCTACCCGACCGAGCAGGCCGGCAACTCCAACGCGAGGTGGCGACCGGTCGGCCTCGGCGCGATGGGCCTCCAGGACGTCTTCTTCAAGAAGCGTCTGGCCTTCGACTCCCCCGAGGCCGCCGCGCTCTCCACCCGGATCGCCGAGCGGATCATGCTCGCCGCGTACGAGACCTCCTGCGACCTGGCCGAACGCTCGGGCCCGCTGCCCGCGTGGTCGAAGACCCGTACCGCGCGCGGAGTGCTCCACCCCGACCACTACGGCGTCGAGCTGACCTGGCCCGAGCGCTGGGACGCGCTGCGCGCCCGGGTCGCGGAGACCGGGATGCGCAACTCGCTGCTCCTCGCCATCGCGCCGACCGCGACGATCGCCTCGATCGCCGGTGTGTACGAGTGCATCGAGCCGCAGGTCTCCAACCTCTTCAAGCGCGAGACGCTCTCCGGCGAGTTCCTCCAGGTCAACTCCTACCTGGTGGACGAGTTGAAGCAGCTCGGCGTCTGGGACGCGCAGACCCGCGAGGCGCTGCGCGAGTCCAGCGGCTCGGTCGCGGGCTTCACCTGGATCCCGGCCGAGACGCGTGAGCTGTTCCGTACGGCGTGGGAGATCCCGCAGCGCGGCCTGATCGACATGGCGGCGGCCCGTACACCGTTCCTCGACCAGAGCCAGTCGCTGAACCTGTTCCTGGAGACGCCGACCATCGGGAAGCTCAGCTCGATGTACGCGTACGCCTGGAAGAAGGGCCTCAAGACGACGTACTACCTGCGTTCGCGCCCGGCGACGAGGATCGCGCGCGCGGCGGGCGCACCCCAGACCGCCACCGCGCCCGTACCCGCCCAGGCGACCTCCGCCGAGGACGCTGTCGCCTGCTCCCTGGAAAACCCCGAGTCCTGCGAGGCCTGCCAGTAATGACCACCACCGATTCCGTTTCTGTACAGAAGAACCTGCTGGACCCGGGCTTCGAACTGACCCTGCGCCCCATGCGCTACCCGGACTTCTACGAGCGCTACCGCGACGCGATCAAGAACACCTGGACGGTCGAGGAGGTCGACCTCCACTCCGACGTCGCCGACCTCGCCAAGCTCACCCCGGGCGAGCAGCACATGATCGGCCGGCTGGTCGCGTTCTTCGCGACGGGCGACTCGATCGTCTCGAACAACCTGGTGCTGACGCTCTACAAGCACATCAACTCCCCCGAGGCCCGCCTCTACCTCTCGCGCCAGCTCTTCGAGGAGGCCGTGCACGTCCAGTTCTATCTGACGCTGCTCGACACCTACCTCCCCGACCCGGCGGACCGCGCGGCGGCCTTCGACGCGGTGGAGGAGATCCCGTCGATCCGCGAGAAGGCGCAGTTCTGCTTCAAGTGGATGGACTCGGTGGAGAAGATCGACCGCCTGGAGTCCAGAGCCGATCGCCGCCGCTTCCTGCTCAACCTGATCTGCTTCGCGGCCTGCATCGAGGGCCTGTTCTTCTACGGCGCCTTCGCGTACGTGTACTGGTTCCGCTCGCGCGGCCTGCTGCACGGCCTGGCGACCGGTACGAACTGGGTCTTCCGCGACGAGACCATGCACATGAACTTCGCGTTCGAGGTCGTCGACACGGTCCGCAAGGAAGAGCCCGACCTCTTCGACGACGAACTCCAGCAGCAGGTCACGGACATGCTCAAGGAAGCGGTCGACGCGGAACTCCAGTTCGGCCGCGACCTGTGCGGCGAGGGCCTCCCGGGCATGAACACCGAGTCGATGCGCGAATACCTGGAGTGCGTCGCCGACCAGCGCCTCCAGCGCCTGGGCTTCCCCCCGGTGTACGGCTCGCAGAACCCGTTCTCCTTCATGGAGTTGCAGGGCGTCCAGGAACTGACCAACTTCTTCGAGCGCCGCCCGTCCGCGTACCAGGTGGCGGTGGAGGGCACGGTCGGCTTCGACGACGACTTCTAACCGTACGGAGCTGTTGTACGGGGGCGGTGGGGCCGGCGCCGAAAGGCACCCCGGCCCCACATCCGTATCCGGGACCGCTTCATACGGGATACCCCACCTCCGCCCACACCGTCTTGGTGTACGGATCCCGCACCGCCCACCCCCACCGGTCCGCGTACGCGGCCACCAGCAACAGCCCCCGCCCACCGGTCGAGTCCACCGGCGGCGGGGGCGAGATCCCGGGCGCCCTGGGCAGCCGGTCGGGCCGGGTGTCGATCACCTCGATACGTACCAGCTCCGCCGCGAGCGCGAGCCGCACCTCGAAGTCCCGCCCAGGGGTACGCCCGTGGGTCACCGCGTTCGCGGCCAGCTCGGCGACGACGGCGGTGACCACGGCGGAGGTCGCGCCGGTCCGGGGGATGTCCCACTCGTCGAGCTGCTGCGTACAGAGCAACCGGGCCAGACGGGCGCCGCGATGGCTGGAACTGAGTCTGATCCGGGCCGGCGGATAGAGCGGCGACAGCGGCGGCGGGGCGGCAAGCTCGGCGGGCGCGGGCCCGGTGGAGACGGCGGCGGGGGAAGTTTCCGACTTCATAGAGCGACGGTCCCGTTACGCGCCTACCCTGACCAGGGAGGACGCCTGTACCTGAAGGCCGTGTACGGGTCGGGCCCGATTTTGTACGGGTCGAGATCCGTAACGCCTCCAGGACAACGGGCGTTGCCGGGTATAGAAGGCATTCGGACATCGGCACACACGCTGGAGTGTGAGGCGTATGGGAACCAGCCGTACGAAGAAGCAACAGGCGCAGGGCGACGACCGTCCGGGCATCTGGGTCGGCTACGGCAAACTGCTCAAACTGCACCGGGAGCGGGCCGGGTTGACCCAGGAGGCGCTGGCCGAGGCACTGGGCTACTCCGTAGAACTGGTCGGCTCGATCGAACAGGGCCGCAGGCCCGCGAAGGCGGCGTTCACGGACGCGGCGGAGCGAGTCCTGAACGCGGGCGGGACACTGGCGGTGTTGCAGGACGATGTGGATCTCGCGAAACTACCGGCGTTCTTCTACAACTTCGCCGTGATCGAGACGGACGCGATCAGCAGGTACGACTTCGAGCCACTGCTGATCCCCGGACTCCTCCAGACAGAGGAGTATGCGCGGGCTCTCTTCTCCAGGCACTGTCCGGTCCTCTCCGAGGAGATGATCGAGCAGCGCGTGGAAGCCAGGCTCAGCCGCCAGAAACTGCTGACCCGCACACCGGCCGTGGAGCTGTGCTTCATCATCGCGGAATCGGCTCTGACGACGACCGTGGGCGATGCCGCGTTGATGAAGAGGCAGCTTCAACATCTGCTGGTCCAGGGGGCGCTGCCCAACGTAGAGATCCAGGTCATGCCGGCCGCTCACGGCTTCCACCTGGGGTTGAACGGCCCTATGGTCGTCATGGAGACCTCGGAGCACCGGCATGTCGCCTACATCGAGTCCCAGGGGGCCGGACTGGTGATCACTGATCCGACAAGGGTCAGCACCTTCGGCTTGCGCTATGGCAAGCTGCGCACGCAGGCTCTGAACGGTGATGAGTCCGCACGTCTTATCCAGCGCTTGGCAGGAGAAGCATGAGTACGGAGCAGGTGGAGACCGCCACCGCCCAACTGGTCTGGTTCAAGAGCAGCTACACCGGCTCGGATGGCGGAAACTGTGTAGAAGTAGCGTGGTACAAGAGCAGTTACAGCGGCTCGGGCGGCGGCGACTGCGTAGAAGTGGCGGTGGCCCCCACCGCCATCCACATCCGCGACTCCAAAAGAACCCAGGGCCCCGTACTCCAGTTCCCCGCCACCGGCTGGACGGACTTCGTCGCCTTCGCCCAGGCGACCGAATCCGTCTGACCCGGCTCCGTACAGGTACGGCAGGGGGTCCCTCGGGACCCCTCAGCGGGGTTTCACCATCACCGGACAGGAGCGCCACAGCGCCACTCCGGCCACTATCAACTCCGCCACCACGCGGCGTTCGGAGGAGAACCGGCCTCACCGGCTCGTCTACGACGGTGTATCGGCCTCAAGAACCGGCCCCCTGGACCCACCCCGCAAGCTGGCGAGTATCCGCGTCATTGCCCAGGATCACTGGCAAACGGATGACGAGGAGTACCAGCTCGCCAACCATCACGACAAGATCGGCGTCATTACCGCGTACTGCCGCAACGTCGCTCGGAAGAACACCACCAAGGTGTTCGCCCGGTATGGCATCGACCTCGAACCGATCGCTGACCTGCGGTTCTCGTGAGAGAGCCCGGCTCTGCGAAGCGCCCTGACGTACGCAGCGAAGATACGTGCGCGAAGGCGCGGGTGCGGGCGCTCAGTGCCGGCGCAGGAAGCTCATCAGTACGCGGTTCCAGGTATCCGGCTGCTCCCAGTGCGGATTGTGGCCCGCCTCGCCGATGACGTGTGTCTCGACGTCCTGGAGATGCTGGGCGATGAGGCGCTTGACGGAGGGCGGGGTATAGAGGTCCGCGTCGCCGGTGATCAGCTGGACCGGCAGGGCGATGGTTTCCAGGGAGGCCCAGGTGATCCTGTTGGCGAGCGCCTGACGGAACGCGTCGTCCATCCTGGCCCGATGATGGATCTCCGTCCAGGCCGCTACACCATTCGGGTTGCCGCCTCGATAGGACGGTCCCAACTCCTTGAATTCTTCCGGCATTTCATCGAATGGGGCGGGCCGGAGGGAACCGGAGAGCCGTGTGTAGTCGGCGTCGGAGATACCCATGATGCTGCCGGAGACGGTGAGGCTGCGCAGCCGGTCCGGGTGGGACAGGGCGTAGTCGACGGCAATCTCACCGCCCGCCGCCAAGGCCGCCAGGTGGAAGCGGTCCAGGCCGAAGTAGTCGGCCAGGACGTGCAGGTCCCCGGCACCGGTATCCGCATCGGCCCGGTTTCCGGCCACCGAGCGGTAGGCGCCGCGTCGCGAGTAGCCGATCGTCCGGAACCCGGCGCGGGCGAGTACCGGCTGCTGGTACGGCCAGCTCTCTCCGCTCCCGGAGAAAGGGTGCAGCAGAACGACGGCCGCTCCGCTGCCGCCGGTGTCCCAGCACCACAGGCTCCCGCCCCCGACGACCGGGACCTGATGCTCGGTCACCGGCACCTGTTCCGGTACGGGCACGCGCTCCCAGGGCACGGCCCCGCCCATGGCCTTCCCTCCACCCCTGGAATCGGCGGCGGCCTGCCCGGCCCCCGCACCACCGACCGCGAACGCGGCCACCGCGGTAGCGCCGCCACTCACCAGCGCACGGCGACTCGGCCCTAATCCGGTGATGTCCCGTCCCCTGCCCATCTCGTTCCCCTCATCCGCGGCCCCTGTCGACACGTCGATACCGCGCCCACAGCACATCGCCGCCGCCTCACCGCCCACTGTGGCATCGGCGCTTGTGAATCAGCTGTGGGGCGCATACCACCGCGCCGGCGGCACCCGGCCGATGGATCCAACCCCGGCACACCAGAAGCGAGATGGCCGCCCCGTACGGCCTGATCACCACCCGCGAACCCTCACCACACGGAGTGCGCCGACTCCGTACCGTCAAATATTGTGATGCTCGCGTGATCAGCACAACCACACGCCCTCCACATCGATCTTCTCTCTCGAGTCCACATCGGACGAGCGGTTCACGGCCCGAGAAAAGAGGTCCGCGTCGATGCAGCTTCCCCCCACGCCCCCGTCGCGCCCCGCCCGGCGGAGTGAAGAAACGGTACGCTCCCGGCACGGTCGCCGTCGTCGGCGGCGGCGCGTCCCACCGGCCCGGAGCGGGTGGAAGGGGTTGCGCCGGTGGGCACCGTCGTGGCAGTTGGCCGGTGCGCTCGCGTTGCTGTCCGTTGGGGTGATGACCACGGTCGGGTCCGTCATCTACACGTTCATCGAGGTACCGGACGAGCACGATGTGGCGCGCCGTCAGGCGACCGTCTACTACTGGGCCGACGGCAGCCGCATGGTGAGCGTCGGCGATGTGAACCGGCAGAGCGTCACGCTGGACCAGATCCCGAAGTCCGTCCAGCACGCCGTCATCGCGGCGGAGAACGAGAGCTTCTACACCGACTTCGGCATCTCGCTGATGGGCATCGGCCGCGCTGTCGTCAACATCTTCAAGGGTGGTGAGACACAAGGTGGTTCGACCATCACCCAGCAGTATGTGAAGAACACCTATCTCAGCCAGGACCAGACCGTGACGCGGAAGGTCAAGGAGCTCTTCCTCTCGCTGAAGATCAGCAAGCAGCGGTCCAAGGCGGAGATTCTCCAGGGCTACCTCAACACCAGCTGGTTCGGCCGCGATTCGTACGGGATACAGGCCGCCGCCCAGGCGTACTACGGAATCCCCGCCAAGGAACTGAATCCCAGTCAGGGAGCTTTGCTCGCAGCCCTGCTGAAGGGGGCCGACACCCTGGAGCCGTCGCTCTCCCCCGCCCATCACCGGCGGGCGGTCGAGCGCTGGAGCTGGATCCTCGACCGGGAGGTCGAGACCGGTGTGATGAGCGCCGCCGAGCGCGCGAAATACACGGTCTTCCCCGAGCCGAAGGAGCCCGTCAAGCCGACCAGCCAGGCCGGGCAGATCGGCTATCTCGTCGACATCGCCAACAAGTACCTGCGCAGCCACTCCTCGCTGACCGACCAGGAACTGGCCTCCGGTGGCTTCCGTGTCTACACCACCTTCGAGAAGGACAAGGTGACCGCGCTGGCCAACGCGGTCGAGAAGGTACGGAGCGACAGCCTCGACCCCGAGGCGCGGGAGGCCGACCGGCATGTCGAGGTCGGCGCGGCCTCGGTGCGGCCCAAGGACGGGGCGATCGTCGCGGTGTACGGCGGCGAGGACGCCGTCAAGCGCTTCAGCAACAACGCGGACACCTCGGGGGTCCCGGCGGGCTCGGCCTTCAAGCCGTTCGTGTACGCCGCCGCCCTCGACCGGAGCGCCAACGGGGGCCCGGTCGTGCTCGCCGACACCGTCGACGGGAGCGGCGTCCCGGCGCTGGTCAAATCGCTCGTGGACTCGGAGAACATCCCGTTCGTGGAGGCGGGCGCGGAGATCGGTCTGGAGAAGGTACGGGACACGGCGGTCGCGTCCGGGCTGCGCAAGGAGAGCATGGCGCGGCTGGAGCCGACCTTCGCCATCGGCACCTCCACACCCAGCGCCGTCCGGCTCGCCAGCGCCTATACGACCTTCGTCAACTCCGGTACGAGAACGGAGCCTTACTCGGTGACGAAGGTGGAGTGGGACGGTGTGGCGCTCGCCGGTTTCGACCGGCCCCGCGCCCAGCGCGTGATGGACGCGAAGGTGGCCACGGAGGTCGGCTGGGCGCTCCAGCAGGTGGGCTCGGCCTCGCTGGCGCCCACCCGGGACCAGTGGTTCGGCCGGCCGGTCTGGGCGGGGCGTACCGGGGTCAACGACCGTATGAAGTCCGCCTGGTTCATCGGCGCGACCCAGGAACTGTCCACCTCGGTCACGATGTTCCGCACGCGGCCCGACATCCCTCAGCTGCTGCCGATGAACGGCGTGGGCGGTGAGGAGTCCGAGCGCGGCAGTGTGTTCCCGCCCCGGATCTGGACCGACTACCAGCTCGCGGTGGCGCCGACCTCGCTGGACCGGGTCCCGTCGGTGTCCGTACCCGCGCCGGCCGCCTCCGCGCCGGCCGCCACGGCGGGCCCCTGACCCGCCCGGGGGTACGGGTCCGGCGGCACGCCGCCGGACCCGTACCCCGGCGAACGACCAGGCCCACCCCACCCCCGTACCGTATCGATACCTCATCGGTCACCGGAAAATTGAACGCATACCCCCGCCATTACGTACCGCTCTCATGACTGAGGAGAGAGGTCCGCGCCGATGATTCCGCCCCACTCGCGCAGCACCGCGCAGTCCGACGCCGACTGGCCGTACGCGGCCCCGAACGGTGTGGACCCACAGGGTGCCAGAGGCGGACTGCGTGTGGACTACCCACGCGACGGCCGGTGGGGCCTGCGGCGCTGGGTGCCGTCCTGGAAGCTGGCGACAGGGGTTGTGCTGGGGTCGATCGGCGCGCTGGTCGGGCTGTTCGCGCTGATCTACGCGACCATCGACATCCCCGCCGAGCGCGATGTGGCCAGCCGCCAGGCGACCGTCTACTACTGGGCCGACGACAGCCGCATGGTGAGCGTCGGCGATGTGAACCGGCAGGAGATCCCGCTCGCCCAGATCCCCGTACCCATGCAGCACGCGGTCATCGCGGCGGAGAACGCGGACTTCTACACCGACTCGGGCGTCTCGTACCGGGGCATCGCCCGCGCCGTGGTCAACATGGTCAAGGGCGAGGGGACCCAGGGCGGTTCGACGATCACGCAGCAGTTCGTGAAGAACGCCTATCTCAGCCAGGACCAGACCCTCAGCCGCAAGGCCAAGGAGTACTTCCTCTCCCTGAAGATCACCAATCAGCGGCCCAAGCAGGAGATCCTGGAGGGCTATCTCAACACCAGCTGGTTCGGGCGGGATTCGTACGGTGTGCAGGCCGCCGCCCAGGCGTACTACGGGATTTCGGCGAAGGATCTGAATCCCAGTCAGGCCGCCCTGCTCACCTCCCTGTTGAAGGGTCCCGACAATCTCGATCCGTCGCTCTCCCCCGCCCATCGCGAGCGGGCCGTGGCGCGCTGGAACTACATTCTGGACCGACAGGTCGAGACAGGTCTGATGAACGCCGCCGAGCGCGCGACGTACACGGTCTTCCCCGAGCCGAAGGCGCCCGTCAAGCCCAACAGCCAGGCGGGCCAGATCGGTTATCTCATCGACATCGCCAACAAGTACCTCAAGAACCGCGCCGACCTCACCGACCAGGACCTGGCCGACGGCGGGCTGCGTATCTACACCACCTTCGAGAAGGACAAGGTCTCCGCACTGGCCCAGTCGGTCGAGGCGGTACGGAACGAGAGCCTCGCCCCGCAGACCCGCGAGAGCGACCGGAACGTGGAGGTGGGCGCGGCGTCGGTACGGTCGTCGGACGGCGCGGTCGTCGCGGTGTACGGAGGGCAGGACGCCGTCACCCACTTCAGCAACAACGCGGACACCTCCGCGGTGCCGGCGGGCTCGGCGTTCAAGCCGTTCACCTACGCCGCCGCGCTGGAGTACGGCGGTCTGGGCTTCGTACCGGCCGAGGAGTCGGGTGTGCCGACGCTGGGGCTCGTCGAGTCGCTGGTGTCGTCCCAGAACGACGCGTTCATGGCGGCGGGCGCGAACGTCGGTCTCGACAAGGTCAAGGACATGGCGGTCGCGTCCGGGCTGCGCGAGGAGAGCATGGCGCGGCTCGACCCGACGTTCTCCGTGGGTACGTCGACGCCGAGCGCCGTCCGACTGGCCACCGCGTACACCGCGTTCGTCAACAACGGCGCCAGGAACGAGCCGTACTCGGTACGCCGGGTGGAGCGCGACGGCGTGGCGCTCAGCGGCTTCACCCCGCCGGACGCGGGGCGGGCGATGGACCCGGCGGTGGCCCAGGAGGTCAGCGCGGCGCTCCAGCAGGTCGGGGCGAACAGCGTCGAGCCGACCTCGACCCGGTTCCTGGCGACCCCGGTCTGGGCGGGCCGGACCGGGGCGAACGACGGGATGAACTCGGCGTGGTTCATCGGCACCACACCGGAGCTGTCCACCTCGGTGACGATGTTCCGCGCGGAGGACGGCTCGACGGAGTTGCTGCCCATGGACGGTGTGGGCGGCCAGGACTCCGAGCAGGGCACGGTCTTCCCGCCCAGGATCTGGGCGGATTACCAGCTCGCGGTGGCGCCGGAGTCGTTCGTGACGGTTCCGGAGACGCCGACGCCACCGGTGCTGGCGACGGACGAGGATCAGGGGTTCGGGACGACCTCGTAGCGCGGGGTGTTCTCCGCCATCTGCCGGAGCGCGTCCTTGCGGTCGCGCTTCGACAGGCGGTCGATGTAGAGGTACCCGTACAGGTGGTCGGTCTCGTGCTGGAGGCAGCGGGCGAAGAAGCCGGTGCCCTCGACCCTGATGGGGTTGCCCTGGATGTCCTGGCCGCGGACCACCGCGTAGTCGGGGCGGGCCAGGGCCGCGTACGCGGTCGGGACGGAGAGGCAGCCCTCGTTGGAGTCGTCGAGGTGGCGCTCGGCCGGGGGCAGCTCCTCCAGCACCGGGTTGCAGACGGCGCCGACGTGCCGTACTCCGTCGTCGTCCGGGCAGTCGTAGATGAAGACCTTGAGGTCCACCCCGATCTGGTTGGCGGCCAGGCCCACGCCCTCGGCGGTGTGCTGGCTGGCGAACATGTCGTCGATCAGCGCGGCCAGTTCGTCGCCGAACTCGGTGACGTCCGCGCACTCCTTGTGGAGCACCGGGTTCCCGACGACGGTGATCGGGCGGGACGTGCCGCGCTCGCGGTGTGCCAGCTCGCGCGCCTCGGCGTCCTCCGTGTCCACGACAAACCCGCCGAGGCCGTCGAGCCCGTCGAGGCCGTCCCCGGGCTCGGCCACCGAGATGTCGCTGTCGTTCCGCTGGTCCGTCTCCTGCTGCGCCATGTCCGCAGTACGCCTTCCTCGGTGCCCGATGTGCTGCCTGCACGATCCGTGCGATGTGCCCGTACAGCCTAAGGGCAGCGCCAGGCGCTCCCGGCAGGGTTACGACAGGACCCCGGCGGGGTACACGGCAGGATCCCCCGGCCGAGTCCCGCAGGACCCCGGCACGGCCCCGCACGGCCCCGCACTGCCCCGCACTGCCCCGCGCTGCCCCGACAGGGGCCTCGCCAGCCCCTGAGGGATCCACCAAAACCCCTGAGGGACTCGGGAACGCCACAAGCCCCTGGGGGACCAGCGGACCGAAGAGGCAGCCGCCCCCACCGCTCAGCAGACCTCTTCCAGGTCACGCCATTCCCGGCTGTCCGGGCTGTCCGCGACCCAGCCGTCCAGCAGCCCGCGCACCAGCCCCGGCGGCGCCGCGATCCCGCATTCGCGCTCGGGGGCCCACAGCTCCCCGGCGGTGCGGTGCCCGAGGGGGCCGGGGTGGCCCGGTTCGCTGTGGTCGTGCGGGTCGAGGTGCTCGCCGTCGCCCTCGGCGCTGGGCATCCGGCTCTCGGAGCAGGCCCGGCACAGCAGCCGTACGGACGAGGACCAGTCCTCGGCGGCGAACCCCGCGTCGGCGGCCAGCCGCTCCAGGGCGTCCCTGTCCGCCTCGGTGGCGGCCTCCAGGAGCACCACCCAGGTGGGGACGGGCGAGGGCGCCCACAGCTCGATCTCGTCGAAGACGGGGTACGCCCGCACGGCGCCGTCCGGACTGGCGGCGGTGGTGCGCTCGCCGTTCGGTACGCCGTCGTGGAGGACGACCTCGCCCCAGCGGCGGCCGGACGAGGGCAGCGGGATGGAGAGGACCTCGATCCTGGCGGGGTCGAGCCTGCGGCCCCAGACAACCTCGGCCTCGCCCTCGGGCGAGAGGCGGACGGCGGCGCTGCCCAGCGCCATGCCTTCCGGCTCGCCGTTGGCCTCGGCGGTGTGCGGATTGCCCGGCACCCGCAGCCCGTACGCCTGCCAGGCGCGACGGGCCAGCGGCCAGTCCTGGAGCGCGGTGGCGGCGATGCCCACGTTCCACCAGTCGGGGGCGCCGCTCTCCTTGTCGAGCAGGGCGACGGCGCGCAGCCCGGCGGCGCGCGCCTGCTCCCAGTCGTGCCGGAACTTGTGCAGCAGCGCCAGATTGAACCAGGACTCCGAGAGCCAGGGCTCCAGGTCCGCCGCGCGGGTGAGCAGTGCCCCCGCGTCCTCGTACCGGCCGTCGCCGATCAGCGTGAACGCGCGGTCGGTGGCCTGCCGCCACGAGGCGGAGGGCCGATGCCGTACCTTCCCGAAGATCCTCACGATTCCCGCCTGCCGGTCGCTCGGGTCAGTGCCTGCCCCCGGACACTCTCTTCTTCGATGCTTCTCAATGGTTCTCGAACGGTTGTCGACGCCCGCTACTTGCATACCCTCTTCTTGGCATCCAACCATGCCGGGTCGGGCACCCGCTCATTACTCGTGGGTTATCCCCTCCCACCAGGGGCCGGGCCGCCCCGGAGCAGCACCCGCGCGAGGGATTCCACCACCTCGGGCTGGTAGTCGTGGCCCGTGCCGAGCCGCAGCCGCTCCAGCGCGTCGAGCGGTCCGCTCGCACCGGCGCGTTCCCCGGCCAGGTCGTCGTACGCGTTGACGGTCCGGATGATCCGGGCGGACATCGGCTGTTCCCGGTACGGATCGGCCTGCCGCTCCACCACGACCGCGACGGCGGCGGGCACCCCGGTCTGCCGTACGACCGCGCCGCCGAGCAGGGCGATCCGGCGCTGTTCGGCGACCGGCAGCAGGGCGGTGGCGCCTTCGGGCACCGGGTCGACGAGGGACAGCTGGCCGATGTCGTGCATCAGGGCCGCGTACTCCAGGACGGTCAGTTCGGATCCGGAGAGCCCCAGCTCACGGCCGACGGCCCGGCTCAGCTCGGCGACCCTGCGGGAGTGCCCGTGCGGGGTGTATCCGGCGATCTCGGTGGCGCGCGCGAGGGAGGCGATGGTCTGCCGGTAGGTGGTGCGCACGGCCGCGTACCGCCGGTAGGACAGCTGCGTGAGCAGCAGGGGTACGCAGAACACGGGCAGCGCCCACAGTCCGGCGACGGCGACGCCGAGCGCGATGACCGCGCCGGTCGCGCAGACGGCGGAGCCGATGTGCAGCAGGGCGCGCAGCTCGTCGCGGAGGAGCGGGCCGAAGGGGTGCCGGGTGCGGGCGCGCAGTATCAGCGCGGCGAGTACGGCGTCGCAGAGCGCGGTGAGCACCAGCAGCAGAAGCAGGAGTATCGCGTAGCCGGGGCCGGTCCCGAAGCATTCGCGCAGCTCACCGGAGTGGTAGAGCGGCTGGAAGCAAACGGCGGCGAAACCGACGGTGAGGACGCGGCCGACCGTGTGGTCGAGTGCGGGCCCCTGTCCCCTGACGAGGTGCGGTACGGCCCCGGCGAGCCCCGCCGTGAGGACGACGGCGATGGTCTGGAGGACGCCGTGGGTGGTGGGCTCCCCGGCGTTCTCGCCCAGCAGCGCGTAGCCGAGCGCCCCGGCGGCGCCCAGCGGCGCGGGCTCGCGTTCGCCGGGCGGCGCGTACCGGCGGGCCAGCTCCCCGACGGCGATGAGTACGCCGAAGGCGAGCGCGATCCGGGGTTCGGCGAGGCCGTGCCCCAGCGTCGAGCCGAGCCCGGCCGCGGTGAGCAGCCCGGCGGCGCCGTACACGCCGAGGACGGTGAGGGGGATTGGCTGGGATCCGGTGCCGCGTACGGCTTCCAGCGCGGTCATGGCCGCCCCCCGTGAGCAGCGCGCCACACGGCGCCGGCCCTGCCGGAAGGCAGCGCGGACGGCAGCGCAGGAGGTACGGCAGGAGGAACCGCAGGAGGAACGGCAGGAGGAACCGCAGGAGCGACAGCAGGCGGGACGTTTCCGCGTGCGGTGGGCGCGGGCACGGCCCCGGCCCCCGGTCCCGCCCCCGGCTCGGTACCGCAGGCGGGCGGCGGCGCGCCCGGCTCGTCGGCGGTGACGGCGGTCTGCCAGCCGTGCCGGTCCAGGGCCCGGACGAGCGCCCGTACCATCTCCGGGTCGAACTGCGTCCCCGCACAGCGCTCCAGCTCCTCGACGGCGGCGGCCACCGGCCTGCCGCGCCGGTAGGACCGGGTCGAGGTCATCGCGTCGAAGGCGTCGGCCACGGCCACCACCCGGGCGAACTCAGGGATGCGGTGCCCGGCGAGACCGTACGGATAGCCGCTGCCGTCCAGCCGCTCGTGGTGGTGGAGGATCGCGCTCCTGGCCTCGCCGAGGAAGCCGATGCCGCGCACCATCTCGTGCCCGTACTCGGGGTGCAGCTCGATCACCCGCCGCTCCTCGGGCGTCAGCGGCCCGTCCTTGCGCAGGACCCGGGTGGGGACGCCGAGTTTGCCGACGTCGTGCAGGATCCCGGCGAAGCGGAGCATCTCGATCCGCTCCCGCTCCATGCCCAGCTCCTGGGCGATCAGCACGGAGGCGTGCCCGACGCGCTCACTGTGCCCCCGGGTGTAGGTGTCCTTGATGTCGACCGCCTGGACGAGCGCCCGGATGGTGGCCTGGTGGGCGGCGCGCTCGCGGTGGTACTGGGCGAAGACCCAGCAGGAGATGTACATCGGCAGCAGGACGAAGAGCGCCGAGAGCGGTCCGTACGGGCTGCGCCACAACACCGCCATCATCAGCCCGGCCAGCCCGTGCGTGGTGTGCGGGGCGAGCGAGCGCGACAGCAGCCCGCGCCAGGCGGTGCGCGCCGGCTGCCGCTCGGCGGTGCGGAGGATGACGCCGTCCAGCGCGAAGAGGACCAGGCAGAAGGCGAGCGCCGCGACGGCGGTGGGCAGCAGCACGTACGGGAAGTCCGGGGCGGTCAGCCCGTACCCTCCGCCGCCGAGGGCGACAGGGCCGCCGAAGAGCATCTGCGCGCGGGCCGCCGCCCCGGTCGCGAGGGCCAGCTGCGCCGCGCGCCAGATCCGCCGCGCCCCCTTGGGCCGCCGCTCGACCCGGCCGAGCAGCGCCCCGGGCACCGCGACGAGCGCGGCGGCGGCGGGCGGCAGCAGAAAGGCCGCGGCGAGCAGGACGGGGAAGAACGACCCGGCGGGCACCGGTACGGAACCGCCGCGCAACGGCAGCCGACCCCGCGCGGGCATCTCGCAGACCGCGTACAGCGCGGCCAGCAGCGCGACCGCCGTCCAGGGCGTCTCCGCGCCGGCCTCCAGCGCGGGCCGGACACAGGCGGCAGCCGCCAGCGTCACCGCCAGAATGCTCGCCCGCGCCGCTCCCGGTAAGGCCCCCACGCGCCCTCGCCCCCCTCCGGCCCGGCCCGGACAAAGGGGTCAGGCCGAACTAGAGGGTCAGGCTAGCGAGTTGACGTCGATTCATCGGCTGAACGCCGACGATTAGCACCTTCGAGTGAGAACCGGTGACAGCGCGACGGAGCCGCCCCACAGAGGAAGGGGGTTACTCCCGGACCGCGGGAGCCGCCCCAGGGGGAAGGGGTTACTCCCGGACCGCGCCCGGGAAGTCCGCGCTCGCCAGATCCGGGCTCGCGACCGCGATGTCGTGGTCGGGCACGGCCTGGCCCGAGCGGATGAGATCGATCCGGCCCAGCACCTTGGCCCGCAGGTCGGACGGCACGTCGTCCTGGCCGCAGCACCGCTTGACCAGCTTCTTCACGGCCTGTTCGAGCCCGTACTTCTCCAGGCACGGCGAGCACTCCTCGAAGTGCACTTCGAACTTGGTGCAGTCGCTGTCGGGCATCTCGTGGTCGAGGAATTCGTAGAGGTGGTCGAGTACCTCGGCGCAATCCGTCTCATGCGGCCCTCCGCAGCTCATGAGTCCGAACCTTTCCGATCATCCGACGACTCTCCGACACCCGCCGGGACGAGCCCGCGGTCGCGGGCGTAGTCCTCCAGCATTCCGCGCAGCTGGCGTCGGCCACGGTGGAGTCGCGACATCACCGTGCCGATGGGTGTCCCCATGATGTCGGCGATCTCCTTGTAGGCAAAGCCCTCCACATCGGCGAGATACACCGCGATGCGGAACTCCTCGGGGATCGCCTGGAGCGCGGACTTCACATCCGAGTCCGGGAGATGGTCCAGCGCCTGCGACTCGGCCGAGCGCAGACCTGTCGACATGTGCGACTCGGCGCGCGCCAGCTGCCAGTCCTCGATCTCCTCGGCGGCGCTGCGCTGGGGTTCGCGCTGCTTCTTGCGGTACGAGTTGATGAACGTGTTGGTGAGGATGCGGTACATCCACGCCTTGAGGTTGGTCCCCGCGCGGAACTGGTGGAAGGACGCGTACGCCTTGGCGTAGGTCTCCTGCACGAGATCCTCGGCGTCGGCCGGGTTACGCGTCATGCGCAGCGCGGCCGAATACATCTGGTCGAGGAAGCCCAGGGCATCCCGCTCGAAGCGGGCATTGCGCTCGGCGGTGGTCTCTTCGATGTGGCCGTCGTCGGTCGCTCCGTCGGTCCCAGTGACCGGACCCACCTCCTCCAACGCTGTGGCGGGGCCGAAAGCGGACCCACTCGAATCGGAGAATAGTCGACCTTGGTGCGACGGGGCCTGTCGGTCTGCTGCGCCTGCCGTACGGGCCGAAGCGGTCTTGCCCGCCGGAAGTACGGTCCACTCCAGGTCAGTGGCGTCTGAGCGGCGCGGGCAGATGGTCGAACCCATACGACGGACTCCCTCTCGATGCGCTGTATACCGATGTCCCTGTACCGATGTCCCTGACAACAGCGCGGCCCCTTCCGGCATTCCCGCGCGCCCGTCCCCCCTCGCTCCCGACCGTCCCACCCGTCCTCGCTCCCGGCCGCCCCACCCGTCTCAGTGGTCACCCAGCGCGGCGAGCCATCCGGCCACGCCCCCGGTGATCCGTTCCAGCGCCTCGTCCTGGCCGAGGGACGCCCTCTTCGGTACGGCGAAACCGTGGTCCCCGTACGCCACCTCCACCAGCTCCCGGCCCTCCCCGGCAGCCCCGGCCCGGAACTCCGCCGGGAACTCGGCGGGCTTCCCGAAGGGGTCGTTCCCGCCCTGGACGACCAGCGTGGGCACCCCGGACCCCAGCAGTTCGGCCGCCCGGGACTTCTCGGGCCGGCCCGGCGGGTGCAGCGGAAAGCTCAGGGCCAGTACGGCGTACGCGCCCAGCTCCCGCGCGGTACGGCAGGCCACCCGCGCCCCCGCGCTGCGCCCTCCCGCGACGACGGGCGCCCCCGGCCCGGCCAGCGCGGGCCACAGCGCGCGCCACCCGGTGTCCAGGGTCTTCGGAGCGGGCGCCACCTTCTTGCCTGCCACCCGCCACGGCTGCTCCACCAGGGCGACGGTGAAGCCCAGCGGCGGCAGCGCGGCGGCCAGGGCCCGCAGGTCGCGCGCCTCGATGCCGCCGCCCGCGCCATGGCCGAGGGCCAGGACGAGGCGCGGACGCCCCGTCGACGCCGGGTGCCAGGTGATCCGGGCGTCCCCGGCCGGGGTCGGCACGGTCTCGGCGGTCATGTCCGTCGCCGCCGTCGCCGCGCGCTGTACGGTCCGGGCGTCACCGTCCGCCGTAACGCTGCCCGCCGTGTCCCGGTCCGGCGTACCGCTGTCCGGCGTACCGCTGTCCATCGTGTCGCTGTCCGTCGTGTCGCTTCTCACACCGCCATCCTGCCCGCGGCGCGCCCTTTCTCAGAACAGCGTGCTCTCCTCCGGCGCGGCCAGCTCCGTCAGCAGCTCGGGCCCGTTGTTGCGGACATCGCTGACCGCCGTCGCCACCGGATACGCCCGCATGCGCCCCGGGGGCGGCGGTGTGAGCAGCTCCCGCAGGCTGTCGGGGTCGGTACGGGCGGGGTCCAGCCAGGCGTCCCAGCGGTCCGGGGTCAGCATCAGCGGCATCCGGGGATGGATCTCGGCCAGCGAGCCGGGCCCCTCGGCGGGGGCCACCGCCAGCGGGGTCGTCTCCGCCTCCGTCGTGATCACCGAGCAGGTCACCCACCAGGCGGCCGGATGCGCGTCGGGCAGCGTCCGGTCGCGCCAGAACTCGTACAGCCCGGCCATCGCCATCACCGAGCCGTCCGCCGGGGCGACGAAATACGGCTGTTTGCGGGACCGTTTCCGCTTGCCCTGCTCCTCCAACTGCCGCTCCTGCGAGCCGGTCACCCACTCGTAGTAGCCGTCCGCCGGGACGATGCACCGCCGCGAGGCGAACGGCCGCCGGAACGACGGCTTCTCGTGCACCGTCTCCGCCCGCGCGTTGATCATCCGGGCGGCCCCCTCGGGCGTCTTCGCCCACGCGGGCACCAGCCCCCAGCGGAGCCTGCGGAGCTGGCGTACCGGCCGGGGGTCGCGCGTGTCCTTCAGAGGGCGGTCCAGCACGACGTAGACCTCCTTGGTCGGCGCCACGTTCCAGTCGGGGGCGAGCGTCTCGGCGGGGTCCCACTTCTCGATCCCGAACACCGCCGAGAGGTCCTCGGGCCCCCGGCTCGCCGCGTACCTGCCGCACATTCCCGTCAACCCCCAGCGCCCGCGCCCTGTGCACCGCCTGTGTGTTTCCGTCCGCCCGGAACGGCCTTCGGCGGGTGAGCGTCTTTCTCGCATATCTCGTACTGAGTGCCAGACTGCCACGACGCGAACCGAGCTGAGGAGCCTCCCGGACATGGCCAGCATCGACCCCACCTCGATCGGCGATCTGTGGGATCGCGTCTTCGGGACCCAGAGCCCGCCCGAGCGGTGGCTGGTGATCGCGACGGCGGTCGTCGCGCTCGCCGCCGTCGTGCCCCGGCCGCTCTGGCGGATATCGCGGAACGCGATCACGATCGCGCACGAGGGCGGCCACGGGCTGATCGCCCTGGTCACCGGGCGCCGGCTCGACGGCATCCAGCTCCACTCGGACACCTCGGGGCTGACCGTCAGCCGGGGCAAGCCCACCGGTATCGGCATGATCCTGACCGCCGTCGCGGGCTACACGGCCCCGCCGCTGCTCGGTCTGGGCGGCGCGTGGCTGCTCTCTGCGCACCACACCACGCTGCTGCTCTGGCTAGCGACGGCGCTGCTGCTCGCGATGCTGGTGATGATCAGGAACGCGTACGGGGCGCTCACCGTGATCGTCACCGGGGCGGCGTTCCTGCTGGTCTCCTGGCTGACCGGTCCCGACGTCCAGTCGGCGTTCGCGTACACCGCCGTATGGTTTCTGCTGCTGGGGGGCGTGCGCCCGGCGTTCGAGCTCCAGTCGAAGCGCCGGCGCGGCGGTGCCGGGGACTCGGACGCGGACCAGCTCGGCCGGCTGACCCACACCCCACCCGTGTTCTGGCTGCTCTTCTTCCACGTCGTCTCGCTCTGCTCGCTCATCGGCGGCGGGCACTGGCTGCTGGACCTGAAACTCTGAGACGGCGGTACACGCGCTATCACCCTCCGGTTACACGCCGGTTTCCGCGTATTTGATCAGGATCACGGCCCGTCAAGAGCCACTAAAGTGTGGCCCATGACCGAAAGCGCCATGACCGAAAGCTCCGTGCAGCCCGCCCTCTGGCCCGCCCCCTATGCGAGCGGGGCCGTCGAAGCGACGGTCACCGTGCCCGGATCGAAATCGGTCACGAACCGCGGCCTGGTCCTCGCCGCGCTGGCCGCCGAGCCCGGCTGGCTGCGCCGCCCGCTGCGCTCCCGCGACACCCTGCTGATGGCCGAGGCGCTGCGCGCGATGGGCGTCGGTATCGAGGAGACCGTCTCGTCGAGCTCCGACACCGCCGGTACGACCGGCGAGGCATGGCGCGTGATCCCCTCGGGGCTGCACGGCCCGGCGACCGTCGATGTCGGCAACGCCGGTACGGTGATGCGCTTCCTGCCCCCCGTCGCCACGCTCGCGGACGGCCCGGTCCGCTTCGACGGCGACCCCCGCTCGTACGTACGCCCGCTGCACAGCGTCATCGACGCGCTGCGCGTCCTCGGTGCCCGGATCGACGACGACGGCCGGGGCGCGCTCCCGCTGACCGTGCACGGCGGCGGGGCGCTGGAGGGCGGTCCGGTGGAGATCGACGCCTCCGCGTCCTCCCAGTTCGTCTCCGCGCTGCTGCTGTCGGGCGCGCGGTTCAACCAGGGCGTGGAGGTACGGCACGTCGGCTCCGTCCTGCCGTCCCTGCCGCACATCCGGATGACCGTGGACATGCTGCGCGGGGTCGGCGCCCAGGTCGACGAGCCCGAGACCGGCGGCGAGCCGAACGTCTGGCGGGTCTCCAGCGGCGCGCTGCTCGGCCGCGATCTGACCGTCGAGCCCGACCTCTCCAACGCGCAGCCGTTCCTGGCCGCCGCGCTGGTCACGGGCGGCCGGGTGACCGTACCGGACTGGCCGGTGCGGACCACCCAGCCGGGCGACGCGCTGCGTGAGATCTTCACCGCGATGGGCGGGACCTGCGAGTTCACCGAGACCGCCGAGGGCACCAGCCTCACCTTCACGGGCACCGGCCGGATCCATGGCGTCGATCTCGATCTGAGCGAGGTCGGGGAGCTGACGCCCGGTATCGCGGCCGTCGCCGCGCTCGCCGACTCGCCCTCCACCCTGCGCGGCGTCGCCCATCTGCGGCTCCACGAGACGGACCGGCTGGCCGCGCTCACCAAGGAGATCAACGAGCTGGGCGGTGATGTCACCGAGACCGCCGACGGACTCCACATCCGCCCGCGCCCGCTGCACGGCGGCGTGTTCCACACGTACGACGACCACCGCATGGCCACCGCCGGATCGATCATCGGACTGGTGGTGGACGGAGTGCGGATCGAGAACGTCGGTACGACCGCGAAGACCCTCCCCGACTTCCCCCACATGTGGACACGGATGCTCGCGGGAGCGGGAGCCTGACGCGATGCGCCGCTACGGCAAGAACCCGGACGAGGACGACATCCGCTCCCGCCCCAACCCCAAGGGCAACCGCCCGCGCACCAATATCAGGCCCAAGCACGAGGACGCCTCCGAGGGCATGGTCCTGACCGTCGACCGGGGCCGGCTGACCTGTCTCGTCGGGGACCGCGTCATCATGGCGATGAAGGCGCGCGAACTGGGCCGCAAGGCCGCCGTGGTGGGAGACCTGGTCGAGATCGTCGGCGACCTGTCGGGCAAGAAGGACACGCTGGCGCGCATCGTACGGATCGGGAAGCGCCGTTCCGTACTGCGGCGGACGGCGGACGACGACGATCCGTACGAGCGCGTGGTCGTCGCCAACGCCGACCAGCTGGCGATCGTCACCGCCCTCGCCGACCCGGAGCCCCGGCCCCGGCTGATCGACCGCTGTCTGGTCGCGGCGTACGACGCGGGGCTCGAACCGCTGCTCGTCCTGACGAAGTCGGACCTCGCCCCGCCGGACGAGCTGCTGGAGACCTATCTGACGCTGGGGATCCGCTATGTCGTCACCCGCCGCGACGAACTGGCCACCGGCGGCGCGGCGGACCGGGTCCGGGAGTATCTGGACGGCCGGACCACCGCGTTCGTCGGACACTCGGGCGTCGGCAAGACGACCCTGGTCAACGCGCTGGTGCCGGACGACCGGCACCGGACCACCGGCCTGGTCAACGCCGTCACCGGCCGGGGCAGGCACACCACCACCTCGGCGCTCGCGCTGCCGCTCGCGAAGGCGGAAGGCTGGGTCATCGACACCCCCGGCATCCGCTCCTTCGGGCTCCACCACGTCGATCCGTCCCGGGTCATCCTCGCCTTCCCCGAGCTGGTGCCCGGTACGGAGGGCTGCCCCCGGGCGTGCAGCCACGACGAACCGGACTGCGCGCTCGACGCCTGGGTGGCGGACGGCCACGCCGACCCGGCCCGGCTCTACTCGCTGCGACGGCTGCTCGCCACCCGGGAGCGACGCGAAGGCGACTGAGTTGCCCGCCTTTGCGGTCAACCGTCACAGGTAAGGCCATAATCACACCAGGTGTGACGGCAACAGCCGGCAGAAGTGGTCACCGGCGCGGGGAGGCTTTCAACGATGGCGTGGCTGCTGGTTGTCGTCGCCGGGATCCTGGAGACAGGGTTCGCGGTCTGTCTCAAGCTCTCCCACGGATTCACCCGGCTGTGGCCGACCGTCGCCTTCGCGGTCTTCGCCCTGGGCAGCTTCGGCCTGCTCACGCTCGCGCTGCGCAAGCTCGATGTCGGTCCCGCGTACGCGGTGTGGACAGGCATCGGCGCGGCGGGCACCGCGATCTACGGGATGGTCTTCCTGGGTGATGTCGTGTCCACCCTCAAGCTGGTCTCCATCTCGCTGGTGGTCATCGGGGTCATTGGGCTCCAGCTCTCGGGCTCGGCGCACTGAACCGCCCCGGCCCCCGACCCGCCGCCCCACGCCCGCCCCGCCCCTGCGCGCTCCGGCCCGGCGCGCTGAGCAACGCGGACGGTACGGCGGTGACGGCGGCCCGGACCAGCGGCGCCACGGAGTCCCCTCCGGGCGCGATCAGATGGGCGAGCGCGAGCCGGACGGCCAGCTCACAGCGGTGGAGCAGCTCGGCGCGGCCCTGATCAACACCGTGGGGCCCGTGAAGCTGCTGGGTCTGCTGGACCGGCTGTGTCTGCTGTGGCTGCCGGGATCCCTGCGGCCTCCGGGGCTCCTGGAACGGCGGCCCGGCCGGGGCCTCCGCCGCCACCCCGTGGCTCCGGCCGAGCGCCGCGGCGGACCGGTCCCGTACGAGCGCGACGAGTTCGGTGGCCCCCGGCGGGCCCGCGTCGGCGCGGCGCTGCGCCGGGACGCCGGACGGGGCGGCGGTGGCCCGGACGGGTCTGGGCGCCGGCAGCCACTGCCCCCAGGAGTCGGTCAGCAGCGCCCGCAGCAGCGGCCGGGCGCGCGCCTCGCCCACGGTCCACTCGGCGACGGCCACCAGCCGGTCGGCGGCGTCCGCGCGCTCCCGGAGCAGCCGCTCCACCCCGTACAGATAGCGGTCGGCCTCGCGGCGTACGAGCGCTCTGGCGAGTCCGTCCTTGCTGCCGAATTCGTTGTACAAGGTCTGCCGGGAGAGACCGGCGGCCGACGCCACGTCGACCATCCTGATCGCCGACCAGGGCAGATCCGCGAGAGCCGCGAGAGCGGCGTCCTGTAATGATTCACGTGCTGTAGGCATATGCGTCTCCGGGGCCGTTCGGCTCGGGGCTCGGAATGATGCGCTCAGAGTTGACGGGCTGTCGCTGACTGTCAAGACCATTGGCGACTTCCCGCCGGATCCGGCCGACGCCCACCCTTCCGGGGAACGGACCCCGTAGCAGGTCGGGGCGGGCCATGGATACTGTGACGCCCATGCCCGATTACCACGATGACCTGCGTCTCGCCCATGTCCTGGCGGACGCCGCCGACGCCGTGACCATGGACCGGTTCAAGGCCCTCGACCTCAAGGTCGAGACCAAGCCGGACATGACGCCGGTGAGTGAGGCCGACAAGGCCGCCGAGGAGCTGATCCGTGGCAATCTGCAACGCGCGCGACCGCGCGACGCGATCCTGGGGGAGGAGTACGGCGTCGAGGGCACCGGGCCGCGCCGCTGGGTCGTCGACCCCATCGACGGCACCAAGAACTACGTACGCGGAGTACCCGTCTGGGCGACCCTGATCTCGCTGATGGTGGCCGCCGAGGGCGGCTACGAACCGGTCGTCGGCGTGGTCTCCGCCCCCGCGCTGGGGCGCCGCTGGTGGGCCGCGAAGGGCGGCGGCGCGTACACCGGCCGGAGCCTGACCTCGGCGACCCCGCTGCGCGTCTCGAAGGTCTCCCAGATCCGGGACGCGTCGTTCGCGTACTCCTCACTGACCGGCTGGGAGGAGCAGGGGCGGCTCGACGGCTTCCTCGATCTGACCAGAGCCTGCTGGCGCACCCGCGGATATGGCGACTTCTGGCCGTACATGATGGTCGCCGAGGGCTCGGTGGACATCTGCGCCGAACCCGAACTGTCCCTCTGGGACATGGCGGCCACCGCGATCGTCGTCCAGGAGGCGGGCGGCACCTTCACCGGCCTGGACGGCCGCCAGGGCCCGCACAGCGGAAACGCGGCGGCCTCGAACGGGATCCTGCACGAAGAGCTGCTGGGCTATCTGAATCACCGGTATTAGCCCGAGGCCGCCGGGCGCCCCTCCGGGGAGGGCGCCCGGGAGCGGGCGCCCCGGGGGCGAACCGGGCCCCGCGATGCGCCACGCGCTCCCGCGCCCCCTTGTTGACCGGGCCCAACGGTGTCACTCTGGGAGTTCCCCCACTTGTGAACTTGTGAATCGTTTCTCCGATTCACCGAGGAGGTGACCCCACCCCATGCTCGTCCGTGACGCCATGAGTTCGGTGGTCCTGACCATCGGTCCCGCGCATACGCTCCGCCAGGCCGCTCGGCTGATGTCCGCACGCCGTGTCGGCGCCGCCGTCGTCCTCGACCTCGACCGGTGCGGTATCGGCATCCTCACCGAGCGCGACATCCTCAACTCGCTCGGTTCGGGCCAGTCCCCCGATGTGGAGACCGCGTCCGCGCACACCACGACCGCCGTCGTCTTCGCCGCGCCGGTCTGGACGCTGGAGGAGGCCGCGGCGGCCATGTCCACCGGCGGGTTCCGGCATCTGATCGTGCTCGACGAGCGCGAGCCCGTCGGAATCGTCTCGGTCCGCGACATCCTCCGCTGCTGGGCCCCGGCCAGACGCGGGACCGCCGTACTGGCCGGCGCCTGACCGTCTCGTACCACCACATTTCGTACGACCGATAGGACCGGTACGACAGGTCGGGGCCGGATCCCCCGGGAGAGATCCGGCCCCGACCTCCCGTCACCCGACCGGCGCCGCCCAACGAGGCGCTACGCCCAGCCGCCGCCTCGGCGCGGCCGTCAGCCGCGCAGGGCCTGGAGCGCGGCTGCCAGTCGCTCGCCGAAGTCACTGTCCGCCCGGCGGAAGTTGTCCACCGCGCGCTCGGCGATGTCGTCGCGCGAGACCTTGGCGAGGAAGGCCGCGAGGTTGTCGACGAGCCGCGCCTTCTCGTCCTCGGAGTACAGGCGGTAGAGGTCGCCCGCCTGGACGAAGTCGCTGTCCTCGACATGGCTCGGAGCCTCGCGGCCGCCCGCGCCGCCGGTGACGGCGACCGGCTGCCGCAGGGGGCCGCCGAAGCCGTTCGGCTCGGCGCGCGGGCGGTTCACCGGCAGGCGGTCGGCGTCGATGCCGACGCGGTAGCGGTGGGCGTCGCCGTACGCGAAGAGGCGGCCCTGGAGCATCCGGTCCGGGGACGGGCCGATACCGGGCACGAAGTGGGCCGGCGAGAAGACGGACTGCTCGACCTCGGCGAAGATGTTCTCCGGGTTGCGGTTGAGCTCCAGCGTGCCGATCTCGATCGGCGGGTAGTCGCCGTGCGGCCAGACCTTGGTCAGGTCGAACGGATTGAAGCGGTACGTCGCGGCCTCCGCCGCCGGCATGATCTGCACCTGCACCGTCCAGGACGGGAAGTCGCCGCGCTCGATCGCCTCGCGCAGATCGCGCTGGTGGGAGTCGGGGTCCTCGCTCGCGAGGACGGCCGCCTCCTGCGATGTCAGGTTCCTGATGCCCTGGTCGGTCTTGAAGTGGTACTTGACCCAGAAGACCTCGCCGGCCTCGTTGTTCCACTGGAACGTGTGCGAGCCGTACCCGTTCATATGACGCAGCGTCGCGGGGATGCCGCGGTCGCCGAACAGCCAGGTGATCTGGTGGGTGGACTCGGGCGAGAGGCCCCAGAAGTCCCAGACGTTGTCCGCCTCCTGAGAGCCGGTGCGCGGGTCGCGCTTCTGGGTGTGGACGAAGTCGGGGAACTTGATGGCGTCCTTGATGAAGTACACCGGGGTGTTGTTGCCGACGAGGTCGTAATTGCCCTCCTCGGTATAGAACTTCAGCGCGAAGCCCCGGGGGTCGCGCACCGCGTCGGCCGAGCCGAGACCGCCCGCGACGGTGGAGAAGCGCAGAAACGTCTCGGTCTGCTTGCCGACCTCGGAGAGGAACTTCGCCCGCGTCCACCGGGAGACATCGCGGGTCGGCGTGAAGGTGCCGTACGCGCCGGCGCCCCGGGCGTGCGCGACACGCTCCGGTAAGCGCTGCCGCTTGAAGTGCGCGAGCTTCTCCAGCAGCGCCTGGTCCTGGACCGACACCGGACCACCGACGCCCGCGGTCGCGCTGTTCCGGTCGTCGGCGGCCGGTGCTCCGGCCTCCGTCGTCAGCAGTCCCTGCGTCATGTGCGCCTCCTGCGTCATTTCGCTGCTTTCGCCGCGGTTTTCCGCCCCCCACTGATCCGTCGAATGAATCTTACAATGGACTCTGTCCAAGCCCAGCAATCATCCAAAGTCACACTCTCTCGGGACACAACCCCCCTCACTGTTAGGCTGACCCTCATGAGTGACCTGTTGGAACGACTTCGCGAACGCGGCTGGCGCATGACGGTGCAGAGGCGTGTCGTCGCCGAGGTTCTCGACGACGGGGACCACATCCATCTGACGGCCGACGAGGTGCACGCGCGCGCCGTCGCCCGGCTCCCGGAAATCTCCCGGGCGACCGTCTACAACACGCTCGGCGAGATGGTGACGCTCGGCGAGGTCATCGAGGTCTCCACGGACCGCCGCGCCAAGCGGTACGACCCGAACGCGCACCGGCCCCACCACCACCTGGTCTGCGCGCAGTGCGGCGCCATCCGGGACGTACACCCCTCGGGCGACCCGCTGGCCGACCTGCCGACCGGCGAGCGCTTCGGCTTCACGATCTCGGGCGTCGAGGTGACGTACCGGGGCCTCTGCCCGAACTGCTCTCCCGCGTAAAGCGGCATTCGACGCACAGCGGTATTCCGGCAGTACGACGGTACGGAGAAGGCCCCGGCGCGCCTCACGGCAGCGCGGGCCCTTCTGCGCGACCGGCTCCCGCGCATGCCAAGGGCCGGACACACCAGGGGCGGATCCAAGGGCCGGACACGCCGAGGGCCGCGCATGCCGAAGGCCCGGATCTCTTCGAGATCCGGGCCTTCGATTCAGTAGCGGGGACAGGATTTGAACCTGCGACCTCTGGGTTATGAGCCCAGCGAGCTACCGAGCTGCTCCACCCCGCGCCGTTGAATGCAACACTACGTCACCCCGCCGACCAGCGCAAATTCATATAAGCGCAGCCCCGGGGCCCGGAGCGCGTCACGCGGTCAGCTCCTGATGGAGCGCCTCGCGCAGCCGGGCCGCGCGCTCCGACACCTCGGCGGGGCCCAGCTCGACGGCGCGGGCGCACCAGCGCTGCCCCTCGGTCAGCTCGCCCCGGCGGGCGGCGAGCAGCGCGAGGCGCAGCGCGGCCCGGCCGTGTCCGGCCTGCGCGGCCCGGGTCCACCACAGGGCGGCCTCCCGCTCGCCGCCCTCGCGGGCGAGCAGCAGCCCCAGGTTGAAGGCGCCGTTGCGGCTGCCCGCCTCCGCCGCCTCGCGGTACCAGCGGGCGGCTCCGGCGCTGTCCCCTCGCGCGGCGGCGAGCATGCCGACGCGCACCTGGGCGCGGCGGTGGCCCTGCTCGGCCGCCCGCTCGTACCACTGCTCGCACTCGCTCTTGACCGCGTGCGGCTCGCCGAGCACGGGCGGCCCCGGCGGTGGCTGGCGCGCGTCGAGGACGGTGGCGAGCCGGAAGGCGGCCTCGGCGCTGCCCCCGCCGGCCGCGCAGCGCAGATGGCGCTCGGCGGTACGGTCGTCGCCGTCCCTCAGGCAGGCGATGCCGACCTGGAGGGCGGCCTCCGTGTGGCCGGCCGCCGCCGCGCGCTCGTACCAGCGCAGCGCCGTGCCGTCGTCGTCGCGTCCGGCGTGCAGGATGCCGAGGTTGAAGGCGGCGTCCACGCTGCCCGCCTCGGCCGCCTTGGAGAACCAGGGCTCGGCGCCGGTCGGGTCGTCGGCCTGGAGCAGCAGGACCGCCAGCGCGTTGGCGGCCTCGCGGTGACCCGCGTAGGCGGCGCGGCGGTACCACTGCTCGGCCTGGACGGTGCGGTCCTGGGCGGCGCAGAGCAGCCCGAGGTTGTACGCACCGTTGACGTCGCCCGCGTCCATGGCGGCCCTGTACCAGCGCTCGGCGGTCTGCTGCTCGCCCCGGGCCGCGTGGAGCGCGCCGAGGGCGTTGGCGGCGTTCCCGTCGCCGTCCTGGGCGGCGCGCAGCCACCAGACGGCGGCGCTCTCCTCGTCACCGGCGTCGCGCAGCAGGAAGCCGAGGGCGCAGGCGGCCCGCGCCTCGCCGTCCTTGGCGGCGGTCAGATACCAGCGGCCCGCCTCCTTGAGGTCGCCGCGCTTCTCCAGGATCACGCCGAGGTGCAGCGCGGCCCTGCGGTGCCCCTTGGCGGCGGCCTGCCGGTACCACTGC
Source organism: Streptomyces sp. NPDC088554 (assembly GCF_044752945.1). Classification (NCBI taxonomy): domain Bacteria; kingdom Bacillati; phylum Actinomycetota; class Actinomycetes; order Kitasatosporales; family Streptomycetaceae; genus Streptomyces; species Streptomyces sp. NPDC088554. The sequence goes on from NZ_JBIVMF010000004.1 coordinate 134,028, forward strand.
GCGGCCTCGGCGATCAGCGTCGGCCCGAGCCCGGTGGTGCCGGTGGCCGGGCCCGCGGTGCCCCTGGTGCCGGTACGCAGGCCCGTGCCGGTGTCGGTGGGCCACCGCGCGGGGTCGGGAATCGCACGGAGGCGGCCCGAGGTCGGCGGGCCCGTACCGCTGTTGTAGACCACGTCCGCGCCGGAGCGCGCCGCCTCGCGCGCCCGGCGCTCCAGAGCGCGGGCGAGCCGGTACGCCGCCTCGCGGTGGCCCTGCTCGGCGGCGGCCCGCAGCCAGCGCTCGGCCCCGACGTCGCTGCGGTGCTCCAGCAGGTCGGCGAGGGCGTAGGCGCCCAGCGCGTGGCCCTGCTCGGCGGACTGGCGCAGCCAGTACTCGGCGGCCGGTTCGTCGCCCAGCTCGCGGTAGTGGCGGCCCAGGGCGTGCGCGGCCGCGGCGGACCCGGCGACGGCGGCGATACGCCACCAGCCCGCCGCCTCGTCCCCGTAGCCGCGCTGATGGAGAAGGACCCCCAGATTGTTGGCGGCGGCCCGCTCGCCCTCGGCGGTGGCCGCACGCAGGTACGGCTCGGCGGCGTCCAGATCGCCCCGGCGCAGCAACAGTGCGCCGAGCACGCTCATCGACGCGGTATCGCCGGCATCGGCAGCGCGCCGGTGGCGCGCCTCGACGTCGGCGGTCTCTTCCGTGCCGGCGCCGCCGGCAGCGCTGTCAGCGCTCTCATCCCGTCGCTGCACAAACCGCCCTGTCTCCAACAGAGTTGCCCTATCCCCCATATTTTCCATCGTCGCACCACCTGCCACGCACGTACAGCTGGTATACCGTGACCCGCGAAGGTCACTACAGCGTTTTGTCGACATGCCCACAGAGAGACACATCAAACACTCGCGGGATCAACTCCCCCGGCCCGCACCGGACTTCGTACAGTCGCGTTCCGCACAGACACATGACAAGGGCCCGAATCCTGGTAAGGATCCGGGCCCTTGACTTTCGTAGCGGGGACAGGATTTGAACCTGCGACCTCTGGGTTATGAGCCCAGCGAGCTACCGAGCTGCTCCACCCCGCGTCGTTGTGTCCCAACCGTACCACGGGGTGGAGTGAGGCCATCTCAGCTGCTGTTGTCGTCGGCCTTCCTGCCGGCGGCAGCGCTGTCCGTACTGCTTGCGCTGTCCGTACTGCCGGTACTTCCCGCGCTGTCGGTACTTCCCGCGCTCTCCTTACTCGCGGAGGACCCCGACGTGGAGCCCGATCCGGCGTCCGCGCCCGCCGCCCTCTGGAGGGCGTCCTGAAGGTCCTTCTGGGCCTTCCCGTACGCCGTCCAGTCCTGCTCCTTCAGCGCCGCCTCACCCTCCGCGTACGCCTTCTGGGCGTCCGCGATGGCCTGCTGGAGCGCCTTGCCGCCGGTGGCGGGCGGAGTCGTGGTGTCCGACGGCGGTGTCGTCTCCTCCGTACCCTCGGCACCGAACACCGCGTTCAGCGCCTCGGGCAGGCTGTCCTTGAAGACCGGCTTGCCTCCGTAGGAGACGGCCACCTTCTTCAGCAGCGGGTAGTTGGCGCTGCCGCCGCGCGCGTACACCGGCTCGATGTAGAGGAAGCCCCCTTCGAGCGGGACCGTCAGGAGGTTGCCGTACTCGATGTCCGAGTCGGTTCCTCTCAGGTTCCTGACGAACTCGGCGACTTCCGGCACACCGTTCAGCTCGCTCTGCACCTGCTGCGGCCCCTGGACCGTGGAGGTGACCCTGAGCACTCTGATCTTGCCGTAGTCGGTGCTCGTGGCATCCGCGTCCACGGCCATGAACGCGCCCAGGTTGGGGCGTCCGTTGGGCGTGAAGGTGGTCGTCAGCGAGAACTTCTGGTCGCTCTGGCCGGGCATCTTGAGGCTCAGGTAGTACGGCGGGACCGAGTTGCTGTTCTTGGTGGTCGGGTCGTCCGGCACCTGCCACGCGTCACTGCCGCTGTAGAACTGCGCGGCGTCCTTGACGTGGTAGCGGGTGAGCAGCTCCCGCTGCACCTTGAACATGTCCTGCGGGTAGCGCAGATGCGCCAGCAGGGTGGGATCGATGTCCGCCTTCGGCTTCACCGTGCCGGGGAACGCCTTCATCCAGGTCTTCAGCACCGGGTCCTTGGTGTCCCACTGGTACAGATTCACCGCGCCGTCATAGGCGTCGACGGTGGCCTTGACCGAGTTGCGGATGTAGTTGACCTGGTTCTGCTGCGCGACGACCGCGCGCTGGCTGTCGGTCAGCGAGTCGGCCGTGGTGTCGCCCAGCGTCGTACGGGACGCGTACGGGTAGCCGTTCGTCGTCGTGTACGCGTCGACGATCCACTGGATACGTCCGTCGACCACGGCCGGGTAGGCGTCGCCGTCGATGGTCAGCCAGGGGGCGACCGCCTCGACGCGCTCCTTGGGCGTGCGGTTGTAGAGGATCCGCGAGCCCTCGCCGATGGCACCGGAGTAGAGCATCTGGGGCTCGCTGAACGCCACGGCGTACGCCGCGCGGTTCAGCGGGTTGGAGAGGTCTACGCCGCTCCTGCCCTTGTAGCTCGTCGTCTTCTCGCCGTTCTTCTCGTAGTCCAGCTCCTTCTGGGGGCCGCCCACGATCGAGTACTGCTCGGTCTTCTCGCCGTAGTACACGCGCTGCTCGTAATTGCCGAGCTGCCCGGTCGTCGGCAGGCCCGACTCGGTGAAGTCGGGGGCGCCGACCGTGCCCTCGTTCTCGTCGGTCACCGTGTTGGTCCCCTTGGACGCGATCACTCCGTACCCATGGGTGTACGTGAAGTGGTCGTTGATCCAGTTGCGCTTGGGGATACCGGTGATGTTCAGCTCGCGCAGACCGACCACCGTGTCCTGCGGCTTTCCGTCGGGTCCGGTGTACCGGTCGACGTCCAGCGTGGCGGGGAACTGGTAGTACTTACGCTCCTGCTGGAGCTGCTGGAACGCGGGCGAGACGACGTTCGGGTCGACCAGCCGGTAGCTCGCGGCACTGTCGGCGGCCCTGCGCTGCTCGACCTTCTTCGCCGAGTCGCCCTTGCCGCCGTAATCCTGCACATCGGCCGTGTCGATGCCGTACGCCTTGCGCGTGGCATCGATGTTCTTCTTGATGTACGGGGCTTCCTTGGCCTGCTCGTTCGGCTGGACCTGGAACTTCTGCACGATCCCCGGGTAGAGACCGCCGATGAGGATCGCCGACAGCACCATCAGACCGAAGCCGATCATCGGCAGCTGCCAGGTGCGGCGCCAGAGCGTCGCGAAGAACAGCACGGCGCAGATGACGGCGATGCAGAACAGGATCGTCTTCGCCGGGAGATAGGCGTTGGCGTCGACATAGCGCAGCCCGGTCCAGTTGCCCGCCGCCTTGAAGTCGCTGGACTTCACGGCCAGGCCGTACCGGTCGAGCCAGTACGCCACGGCCTTGAACGAGACGAAGATGCCGAGCAGCACCGAGAGATGCCCGGTGGCCGCCGCCGTCGCCCGCGCGCCCGGACTGGTGACGCGCAGCCCGCCGTACAGATAGTGGGTCAGCGCCGCGGCGATCAGCGACAGCACGGCCGCCGCGAAGCCGAAGGCGAGCAGGAAGCGGTACCAGGGCAGATCGAACGCGTAGAACGCCACGTCCATCTTGAACTGGGGGTCCTTCTGCCCGAAGGGCACCCCGTTCACCCACATCAGCCAGGTACGCCACTGGCCGGAGGCGGAGGCCCCGGCGATCAGCCCGACCAGCGCCATGACCGCCAGCAGCACCCACTTCTTGTACGGGGCGATGCCCATCCGGTAGCGGTCGAGGTTCTGCTGCTCCATGGACATCGCGCTCAGCGGCGGCCGCAGCCGGTGCGCCAGCCAGATGTTCACGCCGACGGCCAGGGCCATCAACAGCCCGAAGACCGCGAACAGACCGATCTTGGTCCAGAGAGTGGTGGTGAAAACCGATGAGTACTTCACCGAGCGGTACCAGAGCCAGTCGGTCCAGAACCCGGCGAACATGATGAAGAGCATGGCCAGCACGGCCAGCACGCCCAACGTCATGAGCAGGGTCCGGGCCCGACGGGATGGCCGGCCCACTCTGATCCGTGGCCCGGTCGGGCCTCCGCCGCGGTCCGGCATCTGGAAAGCCAACGTGCGCACCTCGAAGTTCGCGGTCGTGTGATTCAGCGGCTGATTCAGCCCGTACAACGGGCCCCAGCGATCGTAGGGCCCACTCATGCAACTTACTGAGGCTTTACCTAGTTCCCGCACCCGGGTCCGAAGGAGGCAGGATATTGACCATGTCCAACCTTTCTTCCTCAGGCACACCCATGGCCGCGAGCCCGCTGACCCGCGCGGTGCTCGAAATCGACGAGTACGCGTCGGGGCTCGGCTGGGACCAGCCGGCCCGGCTCTTCGCCCTCGTCGACACCGCGCGGCTGCGCACCGACGAACCCGGTCTGGCGGCCCAGCTGGGTCTCGACGACGACGGCGGTGCCGTCGCGCCGCTCACCCCCATCGAGCAGGACGAGATCCCGGCCGGCACCCCGCTGGACGAGTTCCTCGGCACCATCGCGTGGCCCGGGGCGGTGGCGGGCTGCGCGATGACGGTGGAGCGCCTCATGCTGCCGCCGTCGGCGGAGGACTCCGTACCGGACGGGCTGAACGAGGCCGCCCTCGCCAAGTGGGTCGCCGCCCATCCGGAGCGCCAGGAGGTACGGATGACGGTGGCCGTACTGCGCGACGGCACCCGGGAGTCGGCGCTGCGGCTGCGCGAGAAGGACTCGCCCAATGAGGTCCTGACCGGTGCCGGGCTGGTCCCGGGACTGGCCGAGGCGCTCTCGGCGACCTTCGAGGCGTAACCCCTCGGTGCGGCTCCGGGCCCGACTCGTGAGCAGCGCCCCGGCGCCCCGCCGGAGCGCTGTCGCCCTCGTCGCCCGTCGGCCCCGCCGCCCGTCCTCGGATACGGCCGGTCAGCCTGTCGAACAGCTCGGCAGGCCGGCCGTGTCCCCCGCCTTGATCAGATCCAGCGATTTCCTGGCGTCGGCGAGGGTCTTCACCCGCACCAGGGTGAGCCCGCCGGGAATGTCCGACGCGGCGGCGGCGCAGTTCTGGTCCGGCGTGAGGAAGTACCGCGCCCCCGCGTCGCGGGCACCGACGAGTTTCATGTCGATACCGCCGATCGGGCCGACCTCGCCCTTGTCGTCGATCGTGCCCGTACCCGCGACGAACGCGCCGCCCGTGAGCGATCCGGGCGTGAGCTTGTCGACAATGCCGAGAGCGAACATCAGCCCGGCGCTCGGCCCGCCGACATCGGCGAGATTGATGTCGACGGTGAACGGGAACGTGTGGTCGGTGCCCGCCTGGATACCGACGATCGCACGGCCCCCGTCGGGCGACTTCTTGGTGGTGACCGTCACCTTCTCGGTGTCCGTGGGCTCCTTGCCGGCCTTCTCCGCCGCCTTCGCCTCCTTGGCGGGGACGATGGTGAAGACCACGTCCTCACCGGGCTTGTGCTTGGTCACGAGCTTCGCGACGTCCGACGGCTCCTCGACCGGCGAGCCGTCCACGGCCTTGATCACATCTCCCGCGTGCAGCGTGCCCTCGGCCGGGCTGTCCTTGATCACCGAGGAGACGATCGTGCGCGAGGCCACCGGGATGTCCAGCGACCGCAGGGCCGCGACCTTGGCGCTCTCCTGGGACTGGCTGAACTCCTCGGCGTTCTCCTGTGTGGACTGCTCTTCCGTCTTGCCGTCGGGATACAGGGTGTCGTGCGGCACCACGACGCTGTCGTGGGCCAGCCAGCCGTAGACCGCTTCGACGATATTCATGTGGTAGTCCGCGCCGGTGACCCTGACCGTCGTCATATTGAGATGACCCGAGGTCGGATACGTCTTGCGCCCCGAGATCTGGAGCACCGGCTCGCCACGGGCATCCCCGAGCGTGTTGACCGTCGGTCCGGGGCTCATCTCCGCGTACGGCACTTTGATGAGCACTCCAGCGCAGAGCAGCGCGATGAGAGCCAGGGTGGAAGCGAGCATCGTCGCGGTGCGGCGTGGCATGGAACGACAGTACGGGAAGGGTCTGTCAGCGCACCCCCGGGCCCGGTCCGGCCGGTCCTCAGACAGCGTCGGTACCCGGCGCCCCGGGGGCCGCCGCCCTCTCCATCTCCATCGCGTCACGGAACCGGGCATAGCCGTTCAGCTCGGCTATGTCTCCGGTAGTGCGGTCCCTCGCTGCCCAGCTTCCCCATATCGCGGCTCCCACGACGGCGAAAAGCGGAATCAGCAACCAGGCAAGTGCGGCCATACCGACCTCCGGCTCGAATGAGCGTATACAGGCGTATACAACTGACCGATCAGCAGATTAACCATCTGCTGAACCAACGCTGCTGGCCGCGCCACAGTTACGCAAATCGGACTAAAAAGATCAACCAATAAGCTGCCCCCTCGACGAGGCGCTACGCGCCCACCCTCCCTCCCGTCACCCGACCACCGCCCCTCGACGAGGCGCTACGCGCCCACCCACTCTTCCGTACCGTCCGAGAACTTCTGGTGTTTCCAGATCGGCACCTCCGACTTGAGGTCGTCGATCAGCCTCCGGCACGCCTCGAACGCCTCCCCCCGGTGCGCGCAGGAGACCGCCACGACGACCGCCAGATCGCCGACCGCCAGATCGCCCACCCGGTGTACGGCCGCCAGCGCGCGCACCGGGAAGTTGGCCACGACCTTCTCCGCGACCCGGCGCAGCTCCGCCTCGGCCGACGGGTGGGAGGAGTAGCCGAGGCCGTCGACATCCGCGCCGCCGTCATGGTCGCGCACCGTACCGACGAAGAGCGCCGTGCCGCCCGCCGCGTCATCGCCGACCGCGCGGAAGACCTCGTCGACACTGAGCGGGGTGTCGCGGATCGCCAGCAGCCGGATGGGGTCCCGCGGCTGCTCGTCCGGGCGGGAATGCGTGTTCGCCATGGGGTCCATCGTGCCGTACAGCACCGACAGCACGGAAGCCTTCGGGATACTGTCTACAGTCGACGCCTCGCCTTGCGCGCCCGCCGTACGAGCGCGGCCGTGCCCAGCAGCGCGACGGTGGCGCCCGCGGCGCCCGCGGCGGTGGCGTCCTTGCGGCCGAGTCTGCGGCCCGCGAGCGTATGGCGCCCCTCGACCTCCTCCAGCAGCGCGGCCAGGACCTCCTCATTGATCCAGCGGGGCCGCCAGCCCGCGTCGTGCAGCCTGCTGACGCTGACCACCCAGGGGTGCATCGTGTACGCGAGATCCCCGGCGGGCGAGGGGGTGAGGCCGATCCGGTGCAGCCGGGCCGCGGCTCCCAGGGCGACCGCCGACGGCAGCTCCATCCGGCGGATGCCGCTCAGCTCCTCGACCTCCTCCTGTTCGAGCCAGCCGTCGCAGCCGACCGCGAACTCCCCCTCGACCTTTTCGAGCGCGGCGTACTCCAGCGCGCTCACCAGGTCCTCGATATGGCAGAACTGCCAGGTGGGGCGGGAGCCCGCGACCACCAGCAGCCGGGGCGACTCGAAGTAGCGGGTCAGGGCCGTGTCCGTACCGCCGACCAGGACGGCGGGGCGTACGACCGTCACATTGAGGCCGGGGTGCGCACGGGGCGCGCGGCGGCCCAGGCGTTCGATCTCCAGCAGATCGCCGACGCCGGTGGCCTCGGCGGTCGCGCGCAGCTCGGCGTCCTCGGAGAGCGGGATGTCGTTGTCGGGGAGCGCGCCGTAGACCATGGCCGACGTACAGAGCACGACCCGGTGGACCCCGGCAGCCGCGGCCGCCGTGAGCACGGTCTGGGTACCGCGCACGTTGTACGCCGTACGGGCGGCGGCGTCGGTCTCCAGATCGAGATCGAGCGCGAGATGGACCACCACGTCCGCGCCGCGGAGCTTCTCCGCGATGGCCGGATCACGGACGTCGAGGATGTGCCACCGCGCCTCCGGGACCTCTCCTCTGCGTTCGTCGATGGCGATGACCTGCTTGATCTCGTCCGACGCGGCCAGCCGCCGGGTCAGCAGGTCTCCGACGCCGGAGGCGGCGCCGGTGACCGCGACGACGGGGCCACGGGACGGGGTCGGGGTGGAGCGGTTTCGCGCTGCGCGAACCTGCGGATCTGGGGAACTCACCGGGCGTCTCCAGCGGTTGTCTTCAATACGTACGCGAATGACGCGTACGTACCAGGTGACGTCCATCCTGCCGCAGGCCATCGGCCGACGGAGCATCGAGCCCTGAAGCCACCGGGGTGTCGGGTCCGTTCCGGTCGTCGGAAACGGGAGAACACCAGGTCGCGGGCAGGGTCCGGCTCCATCGCCGGGCGCGGTCGGCGGCCCGCGACGGCACCCTCGACCGCCCCGTGCCCCTTACGCTGGGTGGAGTGGTCGGGCAGCCGCCGCCGGCAGGAAGCCGGTGGCCCTACGAGCCGAGGAACCCCGTGAGTGACACCCCATTCGGATTCGGTCTTCCGCCGGAGGAGCCGGAGGACGGCGACGGCAAGAAGAAGAACCCCGCCGGAGGTGGCCAGGGCGGTCCCGGCAACCCCTTCGCGGGGTTCGGGCTGCCGGGCGGCCTCGGCGGCGCAGGTGGCGCCGGTGGCGCGGACAACCCCTTCGCCGCGATGTTCGGTTCGCTGAACCCCAACGACCTGGGCGCGGCCTTCCAGCAGCTGGGCCAGATGCTCAGCTACGAGGGCGGTCCCGTGAACTGGGACATGGCGAAGCAGATCGCCCGCCAGACGGTCTCCCAGGGCACCCCGGACGGTACGAAGGACGCCAGCATCGGTCCCTCCGAGCGCTCCGCCGTCGACGAGGCCGTACGGCTCGCCGACATCTGGCTGGACGGCGTGACCTCGCTGCCCTCCGGTGCGAGCACCGCCGTCGCGTGGAGCCGCGCCGAGTGGGTCGAGGCGACGCTGCCCGCGTGGCAGCAGCTCGTCGACCCGGTCGCCGAGCGGGTCGGCATCGCGATGAGCGAGGTGCTGCCCGAGGAGATGCAGTCCGTGGCGGGCCCCCTGATCGGCATGATGCGCTCCATGGGCGGCGCCATGTTCGGCCAGCAGATCGGCCAGGCCGTGGGGGTACTGGCCGGTGAGGTGGTCGGTTCGACGGACATCGGGCTGCCGCTGGGCCCTGCCAACAAGGCCGCGCTCCTTCCGCTGAACATCGAGGCGTTCAGCAAGGACCTCGGTGTGCCGAAGGACGAGATCCGGCTCTACCTGGCGCTGCGCGAGGCCGCCCACCAGCGGCTCTTCGCCCATGTCCCGTGGCTGCGGTCGCATATGTTCGGCGCGGTCGAGGGATACGCCCGGGGCATCAAGGTCGACACCAGCAAGCTGGAGGACGTGGTCGGCCAGTTCGACCCCAGCCGCCCCGAGGAGATCCAGGAAGCGCTTCAGCAGGGCATGTTCCAGCCGGAGGACACCCCGGCGCAGAAGGCCGCGCTGGCCCGCCTCGAAACGGCGCTCGCGCTGGTCGAGGGCTGGGTGGACGCGGTGGTGCACGAGGCCGCGAAGCCCCGGCTGACGGCGGCCGACGCGCTGCGCGAGACGCTGCGCAGGCGGCGCGCCTCCGGTGGCCCGGCCGAGCAGACCTTCGCCACCCTCATCGGGCTCGAACTGCGGCCCCGGCGGCTGCGGGACGCCTCCCGGCTGTGGGCCTCGCTCACGGACGCGCGGGGCGTCGACGGCCGCGACCGGCTGTGGGAGCACCCGGACATGCTGCCGACCGCTTCGGACCTGGACGACCCCGATGGTTTCGTCCACCACGAGCAGGCCGACTTCTCCGAGCTGGACAAGATGCTCGGCGAGGCGGCCCGTGGCGAGCAGGGCGACGGCGGCGGGAACGACAAGAGGGACGACAAGAGGGACGACACCGACAAGTGAGCCTGCACGACGACGCCGTTCTCGTACTGAAGGAGCTGGAGGGGCTGGAGGGCTCCGAGGACCAGTCGGAGCTGCGCAAGCTCTATCTGGACCATCTGGCCGCCCACCCCGACGGGGTGTGGAAGACGTGCGCGGCCGGGCATCTGACGGCCAGCGCCCTGGTGATCGACCCGGACCGCGGCCAGGTGTTGCTGACCCTCCACAAGAAGCTCGGCATGTGGCTCCAGATGGGCGGCCACTGCGAGCCCGGTGATGGGACACTGCTGCGGGCCGCCCTGCGGGAGGCCATGGAGGAGTCCGGGATCCTGGATCTGGTTCCGGTGCGGGAGAGTCCCGTACGGCTGGACCGGCACCCCATCCCGGCCCCCTGCCACTGGCATCTGGATGTCCAGTACGCGGTGCTGGCGCCGCCCGGGGCGGTCGAGCGGATCAGCGAGGAGTCGCTCGACCTGCGCTGGTTCCCGTACGACGAGGTGCCCGGGGTCGCGGACGAGTCGGTGGTCCGGCTGCTGGAGCAGACCCGCGCCGCGCTGGCCGGCTGAGACACGACGGCCGGAGGTCACGCGGCAGGGGCGCGCCGCCCCTGCCGTACCCTCCGAGGGCCGAGGAACCCTGTCAGCGGCTCCAGGCGTTGTTCTGGTTCTGCCCGTGGGCGCCGTGCCGGCCGACTCCGTACTGGGCGGCCGGGCCCCGGCCGATCGCCGCGCTCTGCGGGGGCGTCACCTCGCTGGGCTGGACGAGCGCGAAGCCCTGGCCGAGGAAGCTCAGCTCCCAGCCCTCCCCGGTGTCGCCGCGCCGTCGCCGTATCCCCGAGGAATGGGTCTGCGCCTGCGTCTGTACGCGCAGGGCGGTGGACCAGGCGACGACCGCGTCGGCGTCCGCGCTGACGTACTTGTCCGGCGTGACCCGCATCATCAGCGGCCGGCCCGAGGTCATCAGCGCGACCTTGCCCCGGCCCGAGGTGTTCAGCTGATACGCGTCGCCGACGATACGGCCGGCGAAGCCGGCTCCCTTGTAGCCGAAGTCGACCTTGCCCTGGCACATCACCATGCTGCCCTGGCGGGCCAGGACGGGGTTGCCCCCGATGCCGAGGTCGACCCGGACCAGCTGGCCGTTCTGCGAGGTCCAGCGCTGTCCGGTGGGCACTTCCCGGTACGGCTGGAGCGCAGCCGCGAGCCCGGCGCCGCCCGGCGGCACACACTGCGGGACCCCCTGGGGCGCGCCGGGCGGCTGCTGCCCGTACGGACCGGCGCTGTCTGCCCGTACGGGGACGGCGCGACCTGTCCGTACGGAGACGGCGCCGGTGGCGGCGGGGCGGGCGCCTGCTGCGGTACGGCGGCGGGCGGGGCCATGGGCGCCACGATCGTCTGGGCCGCGCGCACCGGCTGGGGCGCCGGGGCCGGCGGTCCGGCGGGCACGCCGAAGGCCGGGGCGGGGGCGGACGGAGGGCTGAAGGCGGGCGGGGCGAAGCCCGGGACCGGGCCGCCGGCCTGCGGCTCCGGGGCGGCGGGCGCTTCCTCGGCTACCTCGCCGCCGAAGTTCTTCAGCAGCGCGTCGAGTCCGCCGTCGAAACCCTGTCCGACGGCGGCGAACCGCCAGACATCCTTGAGGTAGAAGTCGCCGAGCATCACGGCCCGCTCGGTGGTGAACTCCGCCCCGTCGAACGCGTACCGGACGACTTCCTCGCCCCCGGCGACGATCCGGTATAGCCGGGGCCGATCTGGGACATCTGCCCGGCGCCGTCGAGGGTGGCGGTGAACGAGAGCTTGTGGATGGTCGCGGGGATACGGTCCAGCGTCACCCGGAAGGACTCGGTGTCACCCGCCTGAGCACCCAGCAGCTGCACCGATTCCTCGGGGGACTTCGACTGGTTGAAGAAGATGAAATAGCGGTCGCCGGAGAGCTGTTCGTCGGCGTCGAGGCCGAAACAGCTGATGCCGAAGGTCAACCCGGGACCGGCGATCTGCACACCTGCATACAGATCGGTCCCCGGTGTGAGATCGCCGATCCTGGCCTTGTGGCCACGCTGGAATCGCCTTGCCATGCGGAACGACCGTCCCCCGTCCCGAATGCGAACATGTCGCGTCAGGCCAACGGCTGGCTCTGACAATGGCCGAAACAGGTACAGACTCGGTACAGGACGGATGCCCGGTCACCGGCTCATCCCTCGCCGTCCCGCTCCTCTTCTTCCCGTTCCCGCTCCTCGCCGTCCACGACGGGCGGTTGCGGCAGCCGCTCGGCGGCGACCACGCCTTCGAGATAGCCGCGGGCCCTCTCCGTACGGGGATACGCCTCCAGGAGCCGCCAGAACCGCGGGCCGTGCCCCGGCACGAGCAGATGGGCCAGCTCGTGGACGAGGACATAGTCGACGACGTACTCCGGCATGCCCTGGAGACGGTGCGACAGCCGGATGCTGCCCTCGGCGGGGGTGCACGATCCCCATCGGGTGTTCTGGTTGGTGACCCAGCGGACGGAGTCGGGACGCGCCCTCCCGTCGAAGTACTGGGCGGACAGCCGCTCGGCCCGCTCCATCAGCGCGCCGTCGCCGAGGACGCGTTTGCTCTCCTGTGCGGCGAGCTTGTCCAGCATCACCGTCACCCAGCGCCGCTCCTCCGCCTCCGACATCCGGGCGGGGATGAGCACGATGGTCCGGTCGCCCTCGCGGTACGCCGAGACCGTCCGGCTGCGGCGGGCGCTTCTGCGGACCTCGACAGCGCTCGTTGCCACGCGGCGTGGAGAGGGGTCGGCGGGCACATCATGACGTTACCCGCTGGGCACAAGGGAAGTCCCGTCTCCACGAACGGATCATTAGAACGACTAATGCCCGCTCCTGTGGATAACTTTCTGCACCGTTCGCCGCCGCCCTGCATTCTGTGGAGCGGGAGACGGAGAACCGGACGAGATCGACGGGGAGGCCAATATGCATCCGATGGTGAAGCCCGCGCTGCGGCGCGCCTGGCGGGAGCGGCAGACAGTGCAGTTCGGGGTCACTCCCGCGCACGCGGTGCTGGTCGGGCCGGTCGATACGGCCACGGGCAGTTTCATGGAGCTGCTCGACGGGACGCGTGGACTGCCGCTGCTGCGGGAGGAGGCCCGCGCGATGGGGCTGCCGGACGGCCAGGCGGACGCGCTGGTGCGGCGGCTGACGGCGGCGGGGCTGATCGACGACGTGGGCGCGGGCGGTGCGGCGGCCGACGCGTTGCGGAAGCGGACGGAGACGGTCGAGCGGCTGCGCCCCGATCTCGCGTCCCTCTCCGTCGTCCATCGGGAGCCGGGGGCGGGGATGCGCCGGCTGGCGGCGCGGCGGACGATGCGGGTCCAAATCAGGGGCGCGGGGCGGGTCGGCGCGGCCGTCGCCGCGGTGCTCTCGGCCTCCGGGGTGGGGCGGGTCGACGTGCTGGACAGCGGCTGTGCGGAGGCGGGGGACGTGGCGCCGGGCGGGCTGCCCGCGCGGTCCGTCGGGGAGCGCAGGGACACAGCGGCCCGGCAGCTGGTCCGGCGGTCGGCGCCCGGCCGGGCGCCGAGTGCCTCGGAGTACGCGGAATCCTCGGGCGAGGGCGGGCCTGCGCTCTCCCTGGTGATCGTCACCCCACGGGACGGGCTGGCGGCGTACGCACCCGACGCGGCGTCGGCCGAGCCCTGGATCGCCACGGGCACCCCACATCTGTACGCGGGGGTGATCGAGGCCACGGGGCTGGTCGGGCCGCTGGTGCTGCCCGGTGGCACGGCGTGCGCGGGCTGTCTGGCGCGGGGGCGGACGGACCGCGATCCCGGGTGGCCCCGGATGCTGGCGCAGTGGCGCTCCGGGCGCGGGATGTCCTGCGTACCGGCCTGCGATCTGGGGCTGGCCACCACAGTGGCGGGACTGACAGCGGCTCATGCCCTGGCGTTCCTGGACGGGGAGCTGCCCGCCAGTACGGGGGCGCGGTGGGAGGTCTCACTGCCGCTGCTGGACTGGACTCCGGAGCGGATCGCGCCCCATCCGGAGTGCTTCTGCGGAGCCGCGGGCCGACGGGAGGGGGTGCGCGTCGCGGAGACCGAGACCGCGCACGACACAATGGTGGGGTAACCGCCGTACGCGGCTTGGCTCTCTGGGACTCGTCGCGGTTCGTCCAAGGAGGGGCTCATGTCTGATCTTCCCCGCAAGGCGGTCACCCGCACCGCGAAGCTGGCCACGCTGCCGCTGAGCTTCGCGGGCCGGGCCACCTGGGGCCTGGGCAGACGAATCGGCGGGAAGTCCGCGGAGATCGTCACCCGGGAGTTGCAGCAGCGCACCGCCGACCAGCTCTTCAAGGTCCTCGGGGAGCTGAAGGGCGGGGCGATGAAGCTCGGGCAGGCGCTGTCCGTCTTCGAGTCCGCGCTGCCGGAGGAGATCGCCGGGCCCTACCGGGCGGCGCTCACCAAGCTCCAGGAGGCGGCGCCTCCGATGCCGACCCGCACGGTTCACGCGGTGCTGGCGGAGCGGCTGGGCGAGGAGTGGCGTGAGCTGTTCCTGGAGTTCGAGGACAAGCCCTCGGCCGCCGCGTCGATCGGTCAGGTGCACCGGGCCGTCTGGCACGACGGGCGCGAGGTCGCGGTCAAGGTGCAGTACCCGGGGGCCGGGGAGGCGCTGCTGTCCGATCTGACCCAGCTGAGCCGGTTCGCCAGGCTGCTGGGGCCGCTGATCCCGGGGATGGACATCAAGCCGCTGATCACGGAGTTGCGCGACCGGGTCTCCGAGGAGCTGGACTACGCCCTGGAGGCGGAGGCGCAGCGGGAGCACGCGGCGGTGTTCGCCGGTGATCCGGGGGTGGTGGTGCCGGCCGTGGTGCACCAGGGCGAACAGGTCCTGGTGACCGAGTGGATGGACGGCGTACCGCTGGCGGAGGTGATCTCGGAGGGCACGCCCGAGCAGCGGGACCGGGCGGGGCAGTTGCTGGCGCGGTTCCTGTTCTCGGGCCCGGCGCGGACGGGTCTGCTGCACGCGGACCCGCATCCGGGGAACTTCCGGCTGCTGCCGCCCCTGGCGGGCGAGGACGACGGGAGCGGTGAGTTCCGGCTCGGGGTGCTGGACTTCGGCACGGTGGACCGGCTGCCGGGCGGGCTGCCGGACATCATCGGCAAGGCGCTGCGGATGGCGCTGGAGGGCGATGCCCAGGTGGTGTACGACCGGCTCCGCGAGGAGGGGTTCGTCAGGGACGCCATCGATCTGGACCCGGACGCGGTGCTGGAGTATCTGCTGCCGATCATCGAGCCGACGGCGGTGGAGGAGTTCACCTTCACCCGGAGCTGGATCCGTGAGCAGGCGACGCGGATCGGCGATCCGCGCTCTCCGGCGCATCAGCTGGGCAAGCAGCTGAATCTGCCGCCCGCGTATCTGCTGATCCACCGCGTCACGCTGAGCACGATCGGGGTGCTCTGCCAGCTGAACGCGACGGTACGGCTCCGGGACGAGCTGGAAGCCTGGCTGCCCGGATTCCTGCCGGCCCCGGAGCCGGACCCGGACTCCGCACTGGACCAGGCCCCATGCCGGGCGCGGGTGCCGGGGCAGGCGCTGAAGAAGGACGCGGCGGAAGCCGGGGCTGAAGCGGAGTCCTGAGTTCTGGGTTCTTGGGGCCGTGAAAGGGCGTGGGGCCGGTCCGTCGGGACCGGCCCCACGCCGTTTCGGTTGCTGGTGCTGCTGTGCCACGCCGGCCTGTTGCCGTCGTCCTACTGCATGACGGCCATGGCCAGCGCGCGGCGCGCGCGCAGCGATACGCGCTCGGCGCGGCGCTGCATCCGCCGGGCGGCGACCAGGCGCATGGCCCGGCGCTCCGCGTCGGCTTCCCGCAGCCGCTCGTTCATATGCGCGCGTGCCAGGGCTTCTGGAATGAGTTGCATCTCGCGGGTCCTGTTCTGACGCGAGTCGTTCGCGCCCATGGTGGTAACGACTGGGGTGGCGGAGCCGGAGGGCTCTCGCGGGGAAACAGAGGTCATCGGAGCCTGCTTCTGGGGATCGTGCGTAAAGGGACGGTCGATGGTGCCGACGGCTGTCATGCCGAGACCGGGTTCTTGCGCGGACGGCCACGCGGACGCTTCCGGGCGACTACCACGCCCTGGACGAACAGCTCACCGCCCCAGACACCCCACGGCTCGCGCCGCTCCTTGGCCCCGGCGAGGCATGCCTCCATCAGCGGGCAGGTGCGGCACAGCTCCTTGGCGTACTCGACGTCGGCCGGGGACTCCGCGAAGAAGACCTCCGGGTCGTAGGCACGACAGGGAACGGGTACGCCGAGGTTCTCGATGGCGTCGTCGAGCGCGGTGAGCGCGGTGAGGGGGGTCAAGGCCGAGTCCTCCGTGGGGCGGGGCGGGGCGATCGATTCGGAAGGCGGTACGGACGGGGCGTGCGCTTCGAGTTGCACGGGTGTCTTTCCTCGTCTGGTCGGTCCGGCCTGTTTGGCCGGGTGTCGGCTGGTACCGGGTGCCGTTGTCCCAGGGCCCCTTCGCTCCGGCTGTCCCGTTCGGGACAAACAGAAGGGCCGCGGATCCCGGGTGGGGTTCCGCGGCCCTGAAGGCGCCTGCCTGATTCCGAATCAGGCTGGATCACTCCAGGGTTCGAGCCCACGGAAGGCCCACATCGTGTGATGCTGCGTCTGCTTTGTTTCGGCACCGGTCGCCGCAAAGGCATAGGCCTGGGGTGCCTGTGCCGCTGCTACTCCTGCTTCCAGTGCCTTGCACGGTCGCTCATTGCGCTCCAGTCCGTCGCGCTCCCGGACAGGGAGAACGGGCAGACCCGAGGGACGGACGGCGGAAGCGCCGGACAGTCCACTGGCGATGAGCTGGGAACCGGAGAAGCCGAGGGTGCAGGCGGAGACGACCGAGGGATCGGTCATTTTGACGGTGCTGATGAAGTCGGAGCTGCGGTTGATGCTGATCACTGGAATCGCCTCCTCTCGGCGTCTCGAAGACCGGCCGAGGCCGATCGTGCGTATATGGACAAGTAGCTGAACTAAGTAGAGCACGGGACAGGGCTTCGGAGAAGCCGTTGTTCCGTGGTTAAGAACCTATGGGGATTCCTGGGGCGGGCGCAAACTATTTTCCCGACGAGTTTCCATCAACTGTCCCCGGACGCACCGGCACCGTCCTCACCTGCGCAGATGGCCAGCACATCGGCACCGAAGCGGCCCAGCTTGCGGACACCTACCCCGGAGATGCCCGCCAGCTCGCCCGAGGTGCCCGGCACAGCCTCGGCGATCGCCATCAGCGTCTTGTCGGTGAACACGCAGTACGCGGGCTGGCCGATCTGTTCCGCCTGGCCGGCGCGCCAGTCGCGCAGTCGCTCGTACAGCCCCTCGTCCATGTCCGAGGGGCAGTCCTCACAGCGGGTCAGCTTCATCTCCCCGGCGTCGGTGAGCGTCCTGCCGCACACCCGGCACAGCACGGGGCCGCGCCGCTTGCGCCGGGCCGCGCCGCCGCGCTCCACGGATCCGCCCCCGTCCACCGCCGCGCCCCGGGCGACGGGGCCCGCAGAGCCCGGCCGGAGCCCGTTCAGGAAGCGGGTCGGCCTCCGGGAGGCCCGGCCCCCCGGAGAGCGGGAGAGCGCCCAGGAGAGGGTGAGGTGCAGCCTCGCCCGGGTGACGCCGACGTAGAGGAGCCGGCGCTCCTCCTCGATCTGCTCATCGGTCTTGGCGTAGGTGATCGGCATCATTCCCTCGGTCAGCCCCACCAGGAAGACCGCGTCCCACTCCAGGCCCTTCGCCGCGTGGAGCGAGGCGAGCGTGACGCCCTGGACCGTCGGCGCGTGCTGGGCGGCCGCGCGCTCGTCCAGCTCGGCCACCAGATCGGCGAGCGTGGCCGTCGGCTTGGCCCGGA
Source organism: Streptomyces sp. NPDC088554 (assembly GCF_044752945.1). Lineage (NCBI taxonomy): Bacteria > Bacillati > Actinomycetota > Actinomycetes > Kitasatosporales > Streptomycetaceae > Streptomyces > Streptomyces sp. NPDC088554. The sequence goes on from NZ_JBIVMF010000004.1 coordinate 151,700, forward strand.
CGAAGTCCTCTGCGAGCCGGACAAGGGCGGCCAGCGACTCCCAACGGTCACGGACCGCGCCCGAGCCCGCCGGGGGCTCGGTGGTCCAGCCCTTGGTGGAGAGCACGGCCCGCACCTGTGAGGGCAGCTCCACCACATCGTCGAGCAGCGCGTCATTGCCCCCGAAGCGGGCCGCCCCCCGCAGCGCGGCGCCCGCTTCCCGTACCTCCTGGCGCTCGAAGAAGCGTTCGGCGCCGCGCAGCTGGTAGGGCACCCCGGCGTCGGCGAGGGCCTGTTCGTAGACCTCCGACTGGGCGTTGATCCGGAACAGCACGGCGATCTCACCGGCCGGGACACCGGTGGCGATCAGATCGCGGACCCGGCGGGCGGTGCCCTCGGCCTCGGCGGGCTCGTCCGCGTACTCCGTGCGGACCGGCTCGGGGCCCGGGTCGCGCTGCGAGATCAGTTCGAGCCGGTGCTCGGCGGCCCGTCCGCGCGCCTGGTTCAGCAGGGCGTTGGCCAGGTGGACGACCTGCGGGGTGGAGCGGTAGTCGCGGATGAGCTTCACCACGGTGGCGTTCGGGTGCCGGGTGCGGAAGTTCAGCAGGTGGTCGGGGGTGGCCCCGGTGAAGGAGTAGATCGTCTGGCTGGCGTCACCGACGACGCACAGGCTCTCCCGCTCGCCCAGCCAGAGATCGAGCAGCCGCTGCTGGAGCGGGCTGACGTCCTGGTACTCGTCCACCACGAAGTGCTGGTACTGCCGGCGGATCTGGTCGGCGATGTCGTGCCGGTCCTGGAGGATGCCGACCGTCAGCAGCAGGACGTCCTCGAAGTCGATCACCGAACGCTCGCGCTTCAGCTGCTCGTACATCGCGTAGATCTGGCCGGTCTCCGCCGGGTCGCGCGGGGCCTCGCGGCGGGACTTGGCCACGATCGCCGGATAGTCGGCCGGCACGGTCTGGGTGACCTTCGCCCATTCGATCTCGCTGGTGACATCCCGCAGCTCGTTGCGGTCCAGCCGGATCCGGCAGCGGGCCGCGGCCTCGGCGACGAGCTGGACCTTGCGGTCCAGCAGCCGGGGCAGTTCGCCGCCGACCGCCCTGGGCCAGAAGAACTGGAGCTGGCGCAGCGCCGCCGAGTGGAACGTCCGCGCCTGGACGCCGCCCGCGCCGAGCTGCCGCAGCCGCCCGCGCATCTCGCCCGCCGCCCGGTTGGTGAACGTGACGGCCAGCACGCTGCCCGGCTGGAGTATCCCCGCCCGCACCCCGTACGCGATCCGGTGCGTGATCGCGCGCGTCTTGCCCGTGCCGGCCCCCGCCAGCACGCACACCGGCCCGTGCAGGGCCGTCGCCACCTCGCGCTGCTCCGGGTCCAGCCCTGCGAGCACCGCGTCGGCATCGCGCGGCGGCGTCACGATCTGGCCGCCCTCGGATTCCTGCGGGAACAGTGGGGAGTACGTTGCTGATGTCACCCCGCCATGCTGCCAGGTCCCCGGGGACGGCTGCGGAAGTTGTCCACAGGGGAGGCCCGATGGTCGTACGAATGCCCCGGGAATGGCGGCCGGGCGGCGCGCGTTCGACAGGGTGCGGGCCCCGCGTACGCAGGAGAACCAGGACAACGACGGCGTACGCAGGACGGCGAGCCCGCGCGGAAGCGCGGACGACGCGTCCACCGAGTGACACGAGTGACACAAGAGACAGAGGAGCGCCAGAGACCATGCCGGGCACTGTGACGATGTACAGCACCACGTGGTGCGGATACTGCCGTCGGCTGAAGGGCCAGATGGACCGCGAGGGCATCGCGTACACCGAGATCAACATCGAGCACGACCCGGAGTCGGCGGCCTTCGTCGAGAAGGCGAACGGCGGCAACCAGACGGTGCCGACCTTGCTCTTCCCGAATGGCTCGACGCTGACCAACCCCTCGCTCGCGCAGGTCAAGCAGGCTCTCGGCGCCTGAGCCGAGCCGGGCGCCCATGGTCCGGGCCCTCGCCGGGTACTACCGGCGAGGGCTCTGCCATGGCTCAACCAACAGTTCGGTTCAGCGGATCGGTTCAGCGGATCGGTTCAGCGGCTTGGGCAGGGGCTTGCCGTACCACAGCTCGACCAGGCGCGCGGCGATCGAGATGCCCAGCGGGGGCAGGATCTCGCCGGACTCGATCGCGGCCCTGAGGTCCTCCCGGGAGAACCAGCGCGCCTCCTCGATCTCCTCGCCGTCCACCGTGATCTCCGCCGAGGTGGCGCGGGCCATGAAGCCCAGCATCAGGCTGGACGGGAACGGCCAGGGCTGGCTGGCGATGTACTCGACCTCGCCGACCGTGACGCCCGCCTCCTCGAAGACCTCGCGGGCCACCGACTGCTCTATCGACTCGCCCGGCTCGACGAAGCCCGCGAGCGTGGAGAAGCGCCCCTCCGGCCAGTGGACCTGGCGGCCGAGGAGCGCGCGGTCCTCCTCGTCGGTGACCAGCATGATCACCGCGGGGTCGGTACGTGGGTAGTGCTCGGCGCCGCAGGCCGGGCAGCGGCGGATGTGGCCGGCCGCGGCGATCACCGTACGCTCGCCGCAGCGCGAGCAGAAACGGTGCAGCCGCTGCCAGTTCTCCAGCGCCACCGCGTGCACCATCAGCCCCGCGTCGCGCGCGGACAGCAGCACCCCTGCCTCGCGCAGCCCGGCGGGGCGCGCCGACTGGTCCATCCGTCCGGGGAACGAGTCCTTCTGGAGTGCGAAGTAGCGGACGCCGTCCTCGTCCATACCGAGGAAGTAGCGGTGGGTCTCGGTCAGGGGCGCCTCGAAGGACGGGGTCATGACCAGTTCCGTACGCCCGTCGGGGGTGTCGTCGATCAGCGCCTGCCCGCCCGACACCACGAAGACCCGTGTCGTCGGGTGGCTCCAGGCAGCGGCGAGCCATGCCTCGTCGAGACGGTGGTGCGCGGCCCGGTCGATACCGCTGAGGGCGGTGAGGCCGATGGGACGGTGTGCGGCGGCGTCACCGCTGGTGGTGCTCACAGGTAACTTCCAACTCCCCCGGGGTGGATTGAGTTCTGGATCAGCGGGTGGCCGGCTCGGGGCCGCCGTCGGGGCCGGACTGTCCCAGGTCGCCCCAGAGGTACGCGGTGGTTTCCGCGCCTTTGAGGAGCAGGTCGAGTTCGACTTTCTCGTTCGGTGCGTGCCAGCCGTCGGAGGGTACGGAGATACCCAGGAACAGCACCGGCGCACCCAGCACGTCCTGCAGATCTGCGGCCGGTCCCGAACCGCCCTCGCGGGTGAAGCGGATCTTCCGGTCGAAGGCACGGCCCATGGACCGTACGACCGACTGGAGCGCGGGGTGGTCCAGCGGGGTCAGACAGGGGCGGGTGGCCGCGCCGAAGGTGATGCCGTGGCGGATCCCGGCGGGGATCCTGGCCTCGACCCAGTCGCGTACGGAGCGCTCGATCCGCTCCGGTTCCTGCCCCGGGACCAGCCGGAACGAGAGCTTCAGATGGGCGGAGGACGGGATGATCGTCTTGCCGCCGGGCCCCTGATAGCCGCCGCCGATGCCGTTGACCTCTGCGGTCGGCCGGGCCCAGACGCGCTCCAGGGTGGAGAAGCCCGCCTCCCCGAGGGTGCCGTGCGAACTCGCCGTACGCAGCCACTCCTCCTCCGCGAAGGGCAGCTCCGCGATGAGCGCGCGCTCGGCGTCGGTCAGTTCGGTGACGTCGTCGTAGAAGCCGGGCAGCGTGACGCGTTCGTCCTCGTCGTGCAGGGCCGCGACGAGGCGGGCGGCGACGGTGGCCGGGTTCGGCACGGCGCCGCCGAAGGAACCGGAGTGGATGTCCTGGTCGGGGCCGTACAGCTCGATCTCGCAGTCGGCGAGGCCGCGCATGCCGGTGCAGACGGTCGGGGTGTCCTCGGACCACATGCCGGTGTCGGAGACGATCACGACATCGGCGGCGAGCCGGTCGGCGTGCCGCTCAGCCAGGTCGCGGAAGTTCGGCGAGCCCGACTCCTCCTCGCCCTCGACGAGCAGCTTGAGGTGGACGGCGGGGGTGGCGCGTCCGGTGGCGGCGAGATGTGCCCGTACCCCGAGGGTGTGGAAGAACACCTGCCCCTTGTCGTCCGCGGCACCGCGTCCGTACATCCGGCCGTCCTTGACGACGGGCTCGAACGGGTCGGTGTGCCAGCCCTCCGCGCGGTCGGCGGGCTGGACGTCGTGGTGGCCGTAGACCAGCACGACCGGTGCGTCCGGGGTGTCGGAGGGCCACTCCGCGAAGACCGCGGGGGCGCCCGGTGTGTCCCAGATCTCAGTGACCGGGAAGCCGGTCTCCTTGAGTTTGGCGGCGAGCCAGTCGGCACTGCGCCGTACGTCGGCGTCGTGATCGGGCTGGGCGGATACGGAGGGGATACGCAGCCAGTCGGCGAGGTCGTCGAAGAACGCCGTGCTGTGGGCCCGAATGTAGGAGTGGACGACGTTGTCCGAACTGTCGCTCATGCTGTCGAGCCTAACGGGCTCTGTGGGCTGTCTCGTCTGCCGCGTCCGCCGACCGGACGTCCATGGGTGTGTCTCCGCTCTCTTTGTCGTCGGTGCCCGCCGTCTCTTCGGTCTCTTCGGTCAGCAGGCGTTCCAGCTCCGGGCGGCCGGGCAGCCGGTCGGGGTGGACGACCTCGCCCGTCCGTACGTACACGAACGCGGCCGTCACCGCGGTCAGCGGGACGCCGTACTGCTCGGCCCAGGCCAGCCGGTAGACCGCCAGCTGGAGGGGGTCGCCGGTGCGGGCGCGGTTGGTCTTCCAGTCCACGATCTCGTACGTGTACGCCGCCCGGCCGGTGGCCGGGTCGACCCGCGCGTGACGGTAGACGGCGTCGATACGTCCCCGGATCAGCCGGCCCGCGAGGGTCAGGTGGAAGGGTGCCTCCACGCGGTACGGCGTGCGGCGGGCGAACGGGGTGCGTTCGAACGCGGCCTTGAGCGCGGCTAGGTCGCGCTCGTCCACGATCTCCGGCTCGTCCTCGTCGCCGCCGGGCAGCTCCTCGGGGCCCAGCATCGGGAGCGGCAGCTCCTCGAACCGCGACTCCACCCAGGCGTGGAACCGGGTGCCCCGGCGCGCCGCCGGCCTCGGCGGACGCGGCATGGGCCGGGCCAGCTCCTGGGCGAAACGGCTCGGGTCGGCGGCGAGGCTCAGCAACTGGGTGGCGGAGAGCGACAGCGGTACGAGGACGTCGCGGACGCCGCCCCGAGCGCGCCGCAGCTCACCGGCGAGGGCGTCCAGATCGCGGTCCCAGGAGGCGAGGGTGCGGATCTCCTCCGGGGTGAGCCGGGGGCTCTCGGGCCGGGGGCTCTCGGGCGCCCGGGGGGCGGGGAGGAGCGGGTGCACGGCGTCGGCCGTCGGTGGATCCGGGCGTACGGGCGTCAGGGTGTCCCAGTCGGGTTCCTCGAAGTGCTCGAAGTCATCGACCTCTTCGTAGTCCCCGTCCTCGTGCTCCTCGTGGTGCTCGTAGTGCTCGTAGTCCTCCGGGCCCTCGAAGTGCTCGGGGCCCCCGGCGTCCTCGTCATGCTCGAAGTCGGGTTCCCCCGGCTCCGCCAAGGACTCCTCCTGCGTCCCCGGCGCGTCCAGATACGCCCTGACCGTGTCCGCCGCCCTCCTGCGGCGCGCCATGGACCGCGCGTCCAGCGGGAGGGGCCAGGGGATGGGGGTGGTCGCCGCGGCCAGCGCGGGGTTCTCGTCCGACTCGTCCGGCGCGTCCGCCCACGCCTCGATCTCGCCGTGGCCCGCCGCGCAGTGGTCGTACAGGGCGTGCAGGAAGTCGGACGGGCCCCTGGGGCGCTTCTGGGTGGGGCCCCACCAGTGGCCGGAGCCGAGCAGCAGGGAGCGGGGGCGGGTGAAGGTGACGTAACCGAGGCGCAGCTCCTCGGTGTGCTGATGGGCCTTCATGGCCTCCTTGAACGCCTTGAGGCCCTTCGTGTCCCAGGAACCGATCTCGGGGAGCGTCGGCCCGTCGCCGCGCAGCGCGTGCGGCAGGACCTTCGGCTGGGCCGTCCACGCCTCGCGGGCCCTGCCGCTGGGGAACTGGCCGGTGACCAGGCCCGGGACCGCGACGACGTCCCACTCCAGGCCCTTGGACTTGTGGGCGGTGAGGACCTTGACGGTGTTCTCGCCGCCGGGCAGCGCGTTGTCGAGGCCCTTCTCGTACTGCGCGGCCGTACGGAGGAAGGCCAGGAAGGCCAGCAGTCCGGCCTCCCCGTCGAGCGCGGCGAAGGAGGCCGCCGTGTCGAGGAAGTTGCCGAGGGTCTCGCGGCGGCGGGCGGCCAGGGCGTGCGGGGACGCGGAGAGCTCGACTTCCAGGCCGGTGGTGGCCAGGACCCGGTGCAGGACGTCCATCAGCGGGTCGGCCAGGGAGCGCCGCAGGTCGCGCAGCTCGGCGGCGAGCCGGGCGAAGCGGACCCTGGCGGCGGCGGAGAAGGGCAGGCCGTCCTCCGGGGTGCCCCCCGTGTCCAGGAAGGTGTCGAGCGCGTCGGCGAGCGAGATGACCTCGGCGGGGTCGGTGCCCTCGACCGCCGCGGCCAGCCGCGCGTCGGGGTCGTCCGCGTCGGCGCCGGTCCCCCGGTGGACCAGCAGCCGGGCGCGTCGGCCCAGCAACGCCAGGTCGCGGGGGCCGATGGACCAGCGGGGGCCGGTGAGGAGGCGGACGAGGGAGGCGTTGGCGCCGGGGTCCTGGAGGACCTCGCACATCGCGACGAGGTCGGCGACCTCGGGGAGGTGGAGCAGTCCGGACAGGCCCACGACCTCGACGGGCACCTCGCGGGCCACCAGCGCGCCCTGGATCTCCGGGAAGTCCCCGGCCGTACGGCACAGGACGGCGATCTCGGCGGGCTCCTTGCCGGTCCGTACGAGATGGGCGATCGAGTCGGCGAGCCACTCGATCTCCTCGGCGTGGGTGGGCAGCAGGGCACAGCGCACGCCGCCGTCGCGCTCGGCGCCGGGGGCGGGGCGCAGCGCCTCGACGCCTTCGTGCATCGCGCGCAGGGGCTCGGCGAGGCCGTTGGCGAGGTCGAGGAGGCGGCCGCCGCTGCGGCGGTTCTCGCTGAGGGAGAAGCGGGCGGCGGGGGCGCCGTCCGCGTGCGGGAAGTGGTCGGGGAAGTCGTCGAGGTTGGCCACGGAGGCGCCGCGCCAGCCGTAGATCGCCTGACAGGGGTCGCCGACGGCGGTCACGGCGTGTCCGGTGCCGCCGCCGAAGAGGCCGGAGAGCAGCAGCCGCTGGGCGACCGACGTGTCCTGGTACTCGTCGAGGAGGACGACGCGGAACTCGTCCCGCAGGAGCGCGCCGACCTCGGGTCTGGTGGCGGCGAGGCGGGCGGAGAGGGCGATCTGGTCGCCGAAGTCGAGGAGGTCGCGGGCGCTCTTGGCCTCGCGGTAGCGCCCGACGAGTTCGAGCAGCTCATGGCGGGCGAGGGCGGCCTCGGGGACCTTGCGCAGCTCGGCGTTGCCGAGGCGGACGCCGTCCAGGGTGGCGAGCAGCTCCGTGTCGTACGCGGCGAGCGCGGCGGGCTCCACGAGGTGCTCGGACAGCTCGCCGTCGAGCGCGAGCAGATCGCTGACCAGCGCGGGGAGCGTCTTGGTCAGCGCCGGGTACGGTCCCGGGGCGTCCCGCAGGACGCGCGCGGCGAGCTGGAAGCGGGTGGCGTCGGCGAGCAGCCGGGAGGTGGGCTCCAGGCCGATCCGCAGCCCGTGGTCGGTCAGGAGCCGGCCCGCGAAGGCGTGGTACGTGGAGATGCGGGGCTCGTCCGGCGGATGCTCGGGGTCGATGCTGTCCGGGTCGGTGACCCCGGCCCTGACCAGCGCCTTGCGGACGCGCTCGGCCAGCTCGCCCGCCGCCTTGTTGGTGAACGTCAGGCCGAGGACCTGCTCGGGGGCGACCTGTCCGCTGCCCACCAGCCACACCACCCGGGCCGCCATCACCGTGGTCTTCCCGGAGCCGGCTCCGGCCACGATGACCTGCGGGGCGGGCGGCGCCGTGATGCAGGCCGTCTGCTCCGGGGTGAAGGGGATCCCGAGAAGCTCCTTGAGCTGCTCGGGATCGGTGAGGTGTACGGACACATCGGGAAGGTTAACCGCCACCACTGACAACGCCCGCCGGACCGGAGATCGCAGACCGGAGACCGGAGACCGCAGGTCACAGGCCACGGATCACGGTTCACTTCACGGATCACGGATCACGGATCACGGATCACTCCACGATCTGACCGCCCTCGGGCTGCGCGCTGCACGACGCGCGGAACGCGCAGTGCCCGCAGTGCGCCCCGGTGGCCGGGGTGAAGCGTTCGTCGAGTACGCGTCCGGCGGCGGTCGTCAGGAGTTCGCCGACCCACTCCCCCGTCAGCGGCTCCTGCGCCTGGATCCTGGGGAGTGCGTCACCGCCCTCCTTCTTGGGCGCCGGCTGGCGCAGCTGGACGAGTTCGGCGCCGCCCGGTTCGGGGCGGCGGCCGTCGAAGACCTCGTCGAGCGCGCCCTCGCGCACGGCGAGCTGGTAGACGGCGAGCTGGGGGTGGCGGGCGACCTCGTCCTTGGTGGGGACCTGTTTGCCGGTCTTGAAGTCGACGACATAGGCGCGGCCCTGTCCGTCCCGCTCGACGCGGTCCATGGAGCCCCGGATGCGCACTTCGTACGTTCCCGCTTCGAGGGTGACGTCGAAGCCGTGCTCGGTGGCGGCGGGGGTGCGGCCGCCCCGGTCCATGACGTGCCAGCTCAGAAAGCGTTCGAGCGCCACGCGCGCGTGCTCCTTCTCCTGGCGGGACTTCCAGGGTGCGTCGAAGGCGAGCGCGTCCCATACGGAGTCCAGGCGTTCCATGAGGACGTCGAGATCGGCGGGGGTACGGCCGGAGGCCACCTCGTCGGCCAGTACGTGGACGACGTTGCCGAAGCCCTGGGCGGCGGTGGCGGGCGCGTCGGCCTTCACCTCGCGGCCCAGGAACCACTGGAGCGCGCAGGTGTGGGCCAGCTGCTCCAGGGCGCTCCCGGAGAGCGCGACGGGCTGGTCCCGGTCGCGCAGCGGGACCGGGCTGCGGGTCGGTTCGTACATGCCCCACCAGCGGTCCGGGTGGGCGGCGGGTACGAGCGCCCGGCCGTCCTCGTCGCCGAGCGCCGCGAGCCGGGCGAGCCTGCGGGCGGCGGCGTCCCTGAGGGCCGGGGAGGCGGCCGGGTCGACGGTGGTGGCGCGCAGTTCGGCGACGAGCGGGGCGACGGCGAGGGGGCGGCGGGGGCGGCCGGTGATGTCCCTGGGTTCGACGCCGAGTTCGGTGAGGAAGCGGGAGGGCTGGTCGCCGTCGTCGGCGGGCGCCTTGACGGCGGTGACGACGAGCCGTTCGCGGGCGCGGGTGGCCGCTACGTAGAACAGCCGTCGCTCCTCCGTAAGGAGGGCACCGGGAGTGAGCGGTTCGGCGAGTCCGTCGTGGCCGATCCGGTCGGCCTCCAGGAGGGAGCCGCGCCGCCGCAGGTCGGGCCAGAGCCCTTCCTGGACCCCGGCGACGACGACGAGGCGCCATTCGAGCCCCTTGGCGCGGTGTGCCGTCATCAGCCGTACGGCGTCGGGGCGCACGGCCCGGCGGCTGAGGGTGTCGGCGGCGATGTCCTGCGCGTCCAGCTCCTCCAGGAAGTTCAGCGCGCCCCGGCCGCCGACGCGCTTCTCGGCGCGGGCGGCGGTGTCGAAGAGCGCGCAGACGGCGTCGAGGTCGCGGTCGGCGGTGCGGCCGCCGACGCCGCCGCGCAGGGCGGCGCGTTCGAGCCGCCCCGGCCAGGTGGTGCCGTTCCACAGCTCCCAGAGGGCCTCCTCGGCGGTGCCGCCCCCTTCGAGCCGCTCGCGCGCCGTGCGCAGGAGCGCGCCGAGCCGCTGCGCGCCCCTGGCGTACGCGGGGTCGTGCGCCACCAGCCGCTCGGGCTCGGCGAGCGCCCGTGTGAGCAGGGTGTCGGAGGGCGCGGGCACCCGGGTCCCGGCGGCCCGTTCCTCGTCCCGCAGCGCGCGGCCGAGCCTGCGCAGATCGGCGGCGTCCATGCCGCCCAGCGGCGACGCGAGGAGGGTGAGCGCGGTCTCCGTGTCCAGCCAGCTCCCCGGTTCCGGTGGGCCGTCCCCGACGGGCCGGCGCACCGTCGCCGTGGCCACCGCCCTGAGCGCGGTCAGCAGCGGCGCCACGGCGGGTTCGTGGCGCAGGGGTACGTCGTCCCCGTCCACCTCCAGCGGCACCCCCGCCGAGGTCAGCGCGCGGCGGACGGACGGGATGGTGCGGCCCCCGGAGCGGACCAGGACGGCCATGTCCTTCCAGGGGACGCCGTCCTCCAGATGCGCCCGGCGCAGGATGTCCGCGATGTTCTCCAGCTCCGTGGACGGGGTCGGGAAGGTGTACGTCTCGACCCGGCCGCCCTCCCGTACGGCGGCCGGCTCGCGGTGGGCGCGTACCTTCTCGGCGGGCAGCCGGTTCAGCGGCATCCGGCGGGTCAGCAGCCGGGTCGCCGCCAGCAGCGCGTCGCCCGAGCGGCGTGAGACGGTGAGCACCTCGACGGGCGCCGGGTCGCCGCCGGGGCGCGGGAAGGCGTACGGGAAGTCGAGGATGCCATTGACGTCGGCGCCCCGGAAGGCGTAGATCGACTGGTCCGGATCGCCGAAGGCGACCAGTGTGCGGCCCCCGCCCGCCAGCGCGCGCACCAGCCGGACCTGCGCCGGATCGGTGTCCTGGTACTCGTCGACGAACACCGCGTCGTACCGCTCCATGAGGCGCGTCCCGACCTCGGGGCGCCCGGTGAGGCGTACCGCCTGGTGGACCAGTTCCGTGTAGTCGAGCGCCCCCTGCATGCCCAGGTTGTCCAGGTATTCGGCGAGAAAGGACGCGGCGGCCGACCAGTCGGGGCGGCCCGCCCGGCGGGCGAACGCGCCCAGCTCGGCCGGGTCGAGGCCCAGCTCACGGCTGCGGGCCAGCACGGCCCGTACCTCGTCGGCGAACCCGCGCGTGGTCAGACACGCCCGCAGTTCGTCCGGCCAGCGCACCCGCGAACGCCCCTCGCGCTCCAGCTGGAGCTGGCCCGCGAGCAGTTCCCGTACGACGAGGTCCTGCTCGGGTCCGGAGAGCAGCCGCAGCGGCTCGCTGAAGAGATCGGCCTCCTGGTGGGCGCGGATCAGGGCGTAACAGAAGGAGTGGAAGGTGGTCGCCTGCGGTCCGCGCCTGCCGCCGAGCCGTACCGCCATCCGGTCGCGCAGCTCCACCGCCGCCTTGCGGCTGAAGGTGAGCACCAGGATCCGTTCGGGGTCCGCGCCCCGGCCGACCCGCGCGGCCACGGATTCCACCAGGGTCGTGGTCTTGCCCGTACCCGGCCCGGCCAGCACCAACAGAGGACCCGACCGATGGTCAACCACGCGCCGCTGCGCTGCGTCCAGCAGAGGGGGATCCACCGGGACCGGCGCGGTACGCACCAGCCGGTACGCGCCGGGGGTCTGCCGCGCCCGACGGTGTGGGGTACGCCCGGGGAAAGAAGAGGAGCTCACGTGGATCGCCGGTCCTGGAAGGGGTGCTGGTGGTGACGGAGCCAGGACGGTTGACGGATGCCGGTGTCCTGGCGGGGGCGCGCGCGGCGCGTGCCGACGACGCTACGCGGTCGGGGAGCCCGACCGCGCACGGCCCGTCCCCGGGGCCGGGCGCTCCGGCCCAGGACCGCCGGGACATCCCTGGTACGCCCGGATGGCGGAAGCTGTCATATGTGAGCCATCCCGCCCGGGTCCGTACCGTCCCAGCGCGCCCGCCGCATGTCCAGCCGCGGCACATGCCCCTGCGCCGAGCGCGCCGCCGAGCGCAGCGGGGTGCCCTCCGCCCGGTAGTGCTCCAGGGCCCGCAGCTCGTGTCCCGGCAGCAGCGCCCCGTCCGAGCGGACCACGCGCCACCACGGCACGGCGCCGCCGTAGAGCGCCATGGCCCGGCCCACCTGGCGCGGGCCGCCGTCGCCGAGCCACTCCGCGACATCGCCGTACGTCATCACCCGGCCGGGTGGAATCAGCTCGGCGACATCGAGCACCCGCTCCGCGTACGCGGGAAGCTCCTCCGCCTGCTCTTCCCCCACCTGCTCCCCGGGCTCCTCGTTCGTCATCCGGTCCATCCTGCCGCACGCCACCGACAACTCCTCGGGGCCGCCGCACCGGAACGCGTCCGAACGGTCACCCTGGGTATGCACACACACGAGGTGTACACGCACAAAGGGAGGTATCTCGCACGTCCGATGCCCCCGCAATGCACCCTGATGCCCCCGTCTGTCATGAGCCCATGCCACCATCATCCGGGCGGTGACAGGTGATACGAGACCAAGACGAGACGGATTCGGCGAAGGAGCGGGCGGTGCGGCCTCACGAGGCAGCGGATACCTCCGGCGCTGAGCCGCGCCCGGACACCACCGGGAAGGACACCACCGGAACGGACAGAGCGGCGGTCGGGGCGACGGACCGAACCGGAACGGACGCGGCCGACCAAAACCGGACAGACGCGGCGACGACCGAGGCCGCGGACCGCCCCCGGACAGCCGACGCGACGACCGAGGCCGCGGACCGCACCCGGACAGCCGACGCGACGACCGAGGCCGCGGACCGCACCCGGACAGCCGACGCGACGGCCGAAGCCGCGGACCGCACCCGGACAGCCGACGCGACGGCCGAAGCCGCGCCCGACACCGGCAGCACCGTCGCCGGTCTCTGCCCCCGCGACGACGGCGCCTCCCGCGCCGACCGGGTATCCGGTGACGAGCCGCTGCTCGCCGCCCGGGTGCACCGCCCCTCCGATCTGCTGCGGCTGCTCATCGGCGTCCTCGGCATCGCCCTGGTCATCGGGCTCTCCGCCTTCGCCCACGGCACCACCTCCGGCCTGGAACAGGACATCAGCAAGGGCACCGGCCAGGCCCCCGACCTGTTCGTCAAGCTGGCCGGTCTGGTGTCGAGCATCGCCGTGCTGCTCGTCCCGGTCGCGTTCGCGATCGAGCGGCTGATAAAGCGGGACGGCCTGCGGATCGCGGACGGCGTCCTCGCCGCCGTCCTGGCGCACGGCGTCACGCTCGCCACCGACCTCTGGGTCGCCAGGGCCGCCCCCGACTCGATCCAGGACGCGCTGACCAGGCCGCAGATCGGCGGTCCGGGGCTCACCGATCCCGTACACGGCTATCTCGCGCCCGTCATCGCGTACATGACGGCGGTCGGGATGGCGCGCAGACCCCGGTGGCGGGTGGTGCTCTGGGTGGTGCTGCTGCTCGACGCCTTCGCGATGCTCGTCGCCGGATACACCACGCCGTTCTCGATCGTGCTGACCGTGCTGATCGGCTGGAGCGTCGCGTACGGCACGCTCTACACCGTCGGCTCGCCCAATGTGCGGCCCACCGGCCAGACGCTGATGGCGGGGCTGCGCCGGGTCGGGTTCCGGCCGGTCAGCGCGATGCGCGCCGACGAGGCGGCCGACGCCAGCGAGCAGGGCGACCGGGGACGCCGCTATCTGGTCACCCTGGAGGACGGGCCACCGCTCGATGTCACCGTCGTCGACCGCGAACAGCAGGCGCAGGGCTTCTTCTACCGGGTCTGGCAGCGGCTGACGCTGCGCTCCATCACCACCCGAAGATCCATCCCCTCCCTGCGCCAGGCCCTCGAACAGGAGGCGCTGCTCGCGTACGCGGCCATCGCCGCCGGCGCCAACGCCCCCAAACTGATCGCCACCTCCGAGCTGGGCCCCGACGCCGTCATGCTCGTGTACGAGCACCTCGGCGCGCGCTCTCTCGATTCGCTGGCGGACTCCGAACTCACCGACGAGCTGGTACGGGGCGCCTGGCGCCAGGTGGAGGCCCTCCAGTCGCGGCGGATCGCCCACCGCCGGCTCACCGGGGACGCGCTGGTCGTGGACCGTACGGGCAAGGTGATCCTGACCGAACTGCGCGGCGGCGAGATCGCGGCGGGCGATCTGGTGCTGCGGATGGACACCGCGCAGATGCTCACCACCATGGGGCTGCGGGTGGGCGCCGAGCGCTCGGTCGCCGCGGCGGTCGAGGTGCTGGGTCCGGACGCCATCGCCGACTCGCTGCCGCTGCTCCAGCCGATCGCGCTGAGCCGCTCCACGCGCGCGACGCTGCGCCGGCTCGCCCGTGAACGCTCGCAGCGCGAGCGCGAGGCCGTCCTCCAGGCGTCGGAGGCCAACAAGCACGCCAAGGCGGTGGAGCACGCCGCCGCCGAGAGCGACCGCAAGGCCGCGCGGAAGTCCCTGCGCGCGGAGAAGCAGGCGGAGAAGCGCGCCATAGACGAGGCGCTCGACGAGGCGCGCGAGGAGGATCTGCTCTCCCAGATGCGCCGGCAGGTGCTGCTGATCAGACCACAGGCACCGGTCGAACCGGTCCGGCTCGAACGGATCAAGCCCCGGACGCTCTTCAGCTTCATCGCCGGGGCCGTCGCCGCGTACTTCCTGCTCACGCAGATCACCCAGGTGGACTTCGGCTCGGTCGTCAGCGACGCGCACTGGGGCTGGGTGCTCGCGGCCCTGGCGTTCTCGGCGCTCAGCTATGTCGCGGCGGCGATGAGCCTGCTCGGTTTCGTACCGGAGCGCGTGGGGTTCGGGCGTACGGTCCTGGCGCAGGTCGCCGGGTCCTTCGTCAAGATCGTCGCGCCGGCGGCGGTCGGCGGGGTGGCGCTCAACACCCGCTTCCTCCAGCGCGCGGGGGTGCGGCCGGGGCTCGCCGTCGCCAGCGTCGGCGCCTCGCAGCTCTTCGGGCTGGGCGCGCACATCCTGCTGCTGTTGTCGTTCGGTTATCTGACCGGTACGGAGAAGACCGCGTCGCTCACCCCGTCCAGGACGGTGATCGCGGGGCTGCTGACCGTCGCCGTGCTGGTGCTGGTCGTGACCGCGATCCCGTTCCTGCGCAAGTTCGTGGTGACCCGGCTGCGCTCGCTGTTCGCCGGGGTGGTGCCACGCATGCTCGATGTGCTCCAGCGGCCGATGAAGCTGCTCACCGGCATCGGCGGGATGCTGCTGCTGACGGGCGTGTTCGTGATGTGTCTGGACGCCTCGATCCGGGCGTTCGACAACGGCAACCAGCAGCTGAGCTACGCGAGCATCGCGGTGGTCTTCCTCGCGGGCAACGCGCTGGGCTCGGCGGCGCCGACGCCGGGTGGAGTGGGCGCGGTCGAGGGCGCGCTGACGCTGGGTCTGCTGGCGGTCGGCCTGCCGAAGGAGGTCGCCGCCCCCGCCGTACTGCTCTACCGGCTGCTGACGCTGTGGCTGCCGGTGCTGCCGGGGTGGCTGAGCTTCAGCCACCTCACACGCAAGGGAGCGCTCTGACCCCACCGCGCTCCGACGCGGCCCGTGGACGGCGTACGCCACCCGCATGGACCGCGGCCCCGCGCGCCCCGGGCGCCCCGGGCGCACCATGGGTCCATGCCAACCTTCTCCGCCCGGCGCTCCACGGCCCTGGCCGCCGTCACCGCCGCCGCACTGCTGGCCGCCACCGGATGCTCGGACAGCTCGGGTTCCTCGGGCGGGGGTTCCGGGGACGGGACCTCGCACAGCGGGACCTCGCACGGTGTGACCTCCCGCAGCGGACACTCCGCCGGTACGCCCCTCCCCTCCGCCCTCACCTCGCAGCGGCTCACCTGGAAGGGCTGCGGGGCCCCGACGACCGCGGAGGGCGGCGGGACGGCCCCGTCCCCGCTGCCCGGCGGGACGACGTGGGAGTGCTCCGTGATGAAGGTTCCCCTCGACTACGCCAAGCCGTCGGGCGACACGATCGGGCTGGCCCTCATCCGCGCCAGGGCCCGTGACACGAAGAAGCGGATCGGATCGCTCGTCTTCAACTTCGGCGGCCCCGGCGGCTCCGGGATCACCGGGCTGCCGTCCTTCGCCAAGGACTACGAGAAGCTCAGGTCCCGCTACGACCTGGTGAGCTTCGATCCGCGCGGGGTCGGCAGCAGCGCCGGGATCCGGTGCGAGAGCGACCGGCAGCTCGACGCGTACTTCGCGCAGGACGCCATGCCGGCCACGGCCGCCGAGGAGCGGACGTACGTCAAGAACCTGACCGACTTCGCCGCCTCCTGCGAGAAGAACTCGGGGAAGCTCCTCCCGTACGTCGGTACGACCAGCGCGGCCCGCGACATGGAGCTGATGCGCCAGGTCCTCGGCGACGACAAGCTCCACTACTTCGGGATCTCGTACGGCACCGAGCTGGGCGGCGTCTACGCCCATCTCTATCCGAAGTCCGTGGGCCGGGCGGTCTTCGACGCGGTCGTCGACCCGACGCAGGACTCCGAACAGGGCTCGCTCGGCCAGGCGAAGGGCTTCCAGCTCGCCCTGACCAACTTCGAGAAGGACTGTGTCGCGCGCGGCGACGCGTGCAGGCTGCCCGGCAGCACCCCCCAGGAGATCGAGTCGTTCATCATCAAGCTGGTCGACCGGATCGGCAAGCAGCCGATCGCGGGCAGCGGCGCCCGGAAGCTGACGGGGACCCAGGCCACCAACGGCATCGCCCAGGCGCTCTACTCGAAGGACTTCTGGCCCTATCTGGAGCAGGGGCTCGACGACGCGGACGGCGGCAGCGGCGCGCTGCTGCTCGCCCTCTCCGACTCGATGAACGGCCGTGACCAGAACGGCGGGTACAGCAACATCCAGGCGGCCAACTCGGCGGTCAACTGCGCCGACTCCAAGGAGCGCTACAGCCTGGCGCAGACCAAGGCGAAGCTCCCCGAGTTCCGCGCGGCGTCGCCGGTCTTCGGCGACTTCCTGGGCTGGGGGCTGATGGGCTGCTCCAAGTGGCCGGTGCCCGGCCAGTGGACGCATCCGGACGTCAGCGCGCCGGGCTCGGCCCCGATCGTGATCATCGGCAACACCGGCGACCCGGCGACCCCGTACGCGGGTGCCAAGGCGATGTCCGACGCGCTGGGCAAGGGCGTCGGCGTCGAGGTCACCTACCACGGGCAGGGCCATGGCTCGTACGACAGCGGCAACGCGTGCGTGCAGAAGGCCGTCAACGACTATCTGCTGAACGGCAAGGTGCCTGCGGCGGGGACGGTCTGCCGCTGACCCATCGTTCGGAAACCCGCCGACCTGCCGACCCCGCCGACCCCGCCGACCTGCCGATCCCCTCGCGCGTCGGGCGGCTCACCCTCGACGCGGTCGTCGACCCGACCGCCGACTACATAGGCCACTCCCGCAACCAGACGCTCGGCTTCCAGCGCGCCCTGGACAACTACTTCCGCGACCGGGACATCGACCCCGAGGACGGCACCGCGCGCGTGGTGCGGCTCCTGGACCGGCTGGACGCCGAGCCGCTGCCGACCGCCTCGGGCCGGACGCTCACCCAGAGCCTCGCGCTCGCCGGGATCATCATCCCGCTGTACGCGCGGGAGAACTGGCCCTGTCCGACCCAGGGGCTCGACGACGCCGAGGCCGGGGACGGCACCGAGCTGCTGCGGCTGGCGGACTCGTACAACGGCCGGGATTCCCAGGGCCGTTACCGCACCTCGCGCCACTCGCAGCGGGCCATATCCTGCGCGGACGCGCAGGGCAGGGTGAGCGCCGAGGAGGTCCGCTCCGGGCTGCCGGCGGACTTCCGGCGGGTGTCGCCGGTCTTCGGGCCGTATCTGGCCTGGGACCTGGCGGGCTGGTGCGCCGACTGGCCGGTCCCCGGCCGCCGGTCCCCGGCGCGCGAGAGACCACGGGTGGCGGCGGCGGGCGCGGCCCCGATCCTGGTGGTCGGCGGCACGGGTGATCCGGCGACCCCGTACGAGGGCGCGCAACGGATGGCACGGGCTCTGGGCGAGGCCGTGGGAGGGTGCTGGTGACCTATGAGGGCGAGGGCCATGGCGCGTACCCCACCGGGGACAGCTGCGTGAGGGCGGCGGTCGACGGCTACTTTCCTGCGCGGCGAGATACCCGCCTCGGGACGCGCTGCGGGTAGGAGGCCGCGCGAGAGCCATCGGCCCGCGACGCCACCCCGCCTGCTCACACGACACCCACGGCACCCACGGCCCGGAACGGCCGAGAGGGCTGTCCGCGCGGCGTGCGCGAACGGCCCTCTCCGGGAATGCGGCCCTGCGGTCCGGGAATCCGGGAATCCGGATCCTGGAACGCCGGCCCTACGGGTCCCGTGGATCCCGGCCTACGGGTCCCGTGGGTCCCGTGGGTCCCGGAATCCGGATCAGTAGATCGGCTTGTGCGGCTCGATCTGGTTGACCCAGCCGATCACTCCGCCGCCGACGTGCACCGCGTCGGAGAAGCCCGCCGACTTGAGCACCGCGAGGACTTCCGCACTGCGGACACCCGTCTTGCAGTGCAGGACGATCTTCTTGTCCTGCGGCAGGGTCGCCAGGGCGGTGCCCATCAGGAACTCGTTCTTCGGGATCAGCTTGGCGCCGGGGATCGAGACGATCTCGTACTCGTTCGGCTCCCGGACATCGATGATCTCGATGTTCTCCTTCTCGTCGATCCACTCCTTGAGCTGCTTGGGAGTGATCGTCGCGCCCGCCGCCGCCTCCTGGGCCTCCTCGGACACGACGCCACAGAATGCCTCGTAGTCGATCAGCTCGGTGACGGTGGGGTTGGCGCCGCAGACCACGCAGTCGGGGTCCTTGCGGACCTTGACCTGGCGGTACTGCATCTCCAGGGCGTCGTAGATCATCAGGCGGCCGACCAGCGGGTCGCCGATACCGGCCAGCAGCTTGATGGCCTCGGTGACCTGGATGGAGCCGATGGACGCGCAGAGCACGCCCAGCACGCCGCCCTCGGCACAGGAGGGGACCATGCCCGGCGGCGGGGGCTCCGGGTAGAGGCAGCGGTAGCAGGGTCCGTGCTCGGACCAGAACACGCTGGCCTGGCCGTCGAAGCGGTAGATCGAGCCCCAGACGTACGGCTTGTCGAGGAGCACGCAGGCGTCGTTCACCAGGTAGCGGGTGGCGAAGTTGTCCGTGCCGTCCACGATCAGGTCGTACTGCGAGAAGATCTCCATCACGTTCTCGGCCTCGAGCCGCTCCTCGTGAAGGACGACGTTCACATACGGGTTGATCCCGAGGACGGAATCCCGCGCGGAGGCGGCCTTGGAGCGGCCGATGTCCGCCTGGCTGTGGATGATCTGGCGCTGGAGGTTCGACTCGTCGACCTCGTCGAACTCCACGATGCCGAGCGTGCCGACACCGGCCGCGGCCAGGTACATCAGGGCCGGGGAGCCGAGACCGCCGGCGCCCACGCACAGCACCTTCGCGTTCTTCAGCCGCTTCTGCCCGTCCATCCCGACGTCCGGAATGATCAGATGACGGGAGTACCTGCGGACCTCGTCGACGGTGAGCTCGGCAGCGGGCTCGACCAGGGGTGGCAGCGACACAGAGACCTCAACAAGGGGGTTGGCCGGTCATTCAGTACGGTTGTTCTCCCTGCAACACTGCCACGCCCCTTCTCATTCCGAGACACCCGGTCCGACTCGCGAGACGATTTCGTCCCAGTAGCCGGGCAGCGCCTCGAAGGCCCCTCCGGCCCCGGTCCGTTCACCACGGCCGGTCCGGCCGGACCAGTCGGACCGTTCAGACCAGTCGGACCGTTCGGCCCGGTCGGTGAGGAAGATCGTGCCCGCGCCCTGCCAGCGGGCTATCCGCACGGCCTCGTCCAGATGGGTGCGCGGCACGCCGTGGACGAGATGGACGAAACGCTCGGGCGGATGGTCCGCCGTCCACTCCGGCGCCTGCGACCAGCGGTAGTCCTTCCACGGCCCGGAGAAGGTCACCAACTGATCGG
Source organism: Streptomyces sp. NPDC088554 (assembly GCF_044752945.1). Lineage (NCBI taxonomy): Bacteria > Bacillati > Actinomycetota > Actinomycetes > Kitasatosporales > Streptomycetaceae > Streptomyces > Streptomyces sp. NPDC088554. The sequence goes on from NZ_JBIVMF010000004.1 coordinate 171,426, forward strand.
CGACCTCGGTGTATCCGGGATACGGAGGGACCCCGTGCCCCAGGACGAGATAGGCACCGCCGCCCGGCGGCAGCGCCTCCAGGGTCGCCGTCGTCCGCCGTACCGCCGGGAGGTCCGCGCGGCCCGCCGGGCACCGGCCGAGGAAGAACCCGCCGACGCGGTACCAGGCGAGGAAGCGCTGCGCGTCGGTGACGATCTCCCCGAAGGGGCGGGTGCCATGGGCCAGGTCGAGATGGCCGAGCACCCTGGCGCCCGCGTTGGTGAGCCGGCCCGCCGCCTCCAGGCAGTGCGGGTCGGGCCGGTCGCCGGGGCCGTCCGCGACATTGAGGACGGCCCAGTGCAGCGGGGTCCCCGGGCGCGTCAGCCCCGCCCACTCGGCGGCGGCGACCAGCGGATGCGCGTACCCCGGAACACCGAGGCCGAGCCGGCTCCCCTCCGTGGCGGAGAGCCGGGCCCCCGGCGTGGTCAGATACGGCACGCCGCCTCCATCCAGATATCGGCGAGTGACTCCTCCAGATTGATCCGGGGCCGCCAGCCCAGCCGGTCGCGCGCCGTGCGGACGTCTGCCTGCTGCCAGCCGCCGCAGCCGTCGGGGTACGGGAACGGCCCCGCGCCCGGATGGTCCGGGGATTGCTCGCCCCGGGGGGCGCCGATGGGGGCGTGGCCCGCGCGCGGCATCCTCGGGTCGACGGGGCCGCCGCCGGGGCCCTGGGGCAGGTCGAGCTCGTGCAGGGCGCCGCCGAATCCCGCGACCCTCGCCAGGACGGCCGCCGCGTCCCTGAGCCTGACCGCGCGCCCGGTGCCGATGTTGACGATGCCCTGCGCGGCGGAGAGCGAGGCGGCGTGGACGGCGCGCGCCACATCGCGTACGTCGACGAAGTCGCGCTGCACCCCGAGGCCGCCGAGCTTCAGCTCGCCGTCGCCGGACTGCATGGCGCGGCGCATCGCCTCCGCGAGCCGGCCGAGCGGGGAGCCGGCCGGGGTGCCGGGCCCCACGGGCGAGAAGACCCGCAGGACGATGGCGTCGAGCCCGGAACCCAGCACCAGTTCGGACGCGGCGAGCTTGCTCACGCCGTACGGACCGCCGGGCCGGGGCACCGCGTCCTCGGCGGTCGAGGAGCCGGCCTGCGAGGGGCCGTACTCGGAGGCGCAGCCGAGCTGGACGAGCCGGGCGCCGCAGCCGCTGCGGCGCAGGGCCTCGCAGACGGTGGCGACGGCGACGGTGTTGTGCCGGGTCAGCTCGCGGGCGCCGCCCCGGGTGGCACCCGCGCAGTTGATGACGACCCCGGGGTGGACGGCGTCCAAGAAGCGGGTGAGGGCTCCGGGGCTGCCGTTGGCGAGGTCGAACCGTACGTCGGCGTCGTCTCCGCGGCCGAGCGCGGTCAGGTGCACAGCGGGATCGGCGAGCAGCCGGTCGGCCACGAAGCGGCCGAGGAAACCATTGGCACCGAGCAGCAGGACCCTCATCGCGCGGCCCCGCAGGAGGGACGGGCCGGTGCTGCGACCGGTGCTGGGAAATGCGGGCTCATCGTCGTACGTCTCCTTGTGAGGTGGTGCGGGGATGGGGTTACGGGGGTAGGCGGCTCAGGTGTGCGCCGAGGCTCGGGAGAGGGCGACGGCGGCGTGCAGAAGAAGGCCGAGTGCGGCGGTTCCGCAGGCCAGGGTGGGTACGGCGGCGGCGCCCCCGGCGGCGACCACGGCCCGGACGGGCACGGCGAGGAGGCCGCGTCCGGGGATCCGGGCGGCCAGTACGGCCGCGCAGGACAGCGCCTCCAGCGCGCAGGCGGCGGCGAGTCCGGCGACCGCGGTCTCGGGGAAACCGTGGACCATGAGCAGCCGGGCGAGCAGGAGGAGCGTGCCGAGGGCGACGGTGGGCGCGAGGCCGCCGCCGTCACCGCCGCCGTCCCCGGTGAGGAGGGCGGCGAGCGGCGCGAGGCCCGCCAGGGCGGCGGCGTACAGCGCCACGAGGGTGAACAGCAGGGGGCGGGTCCCGGCGGCGAAGTCGGCGAGGCCGTGGCTGCCGGTGAGTCTGCGGCGGGCCAGTACGGAGAAGAGGTGGGCGCACCAGGCGGCGGGGACGACCGCGAAGGAGAGCGCGAGCAGCGGGGTGAGGGTCGCGGGCCAGGGGCCGTCCGGGCCACCAGCGACCAGCTCGGCCAGCAGTCCGTCGCCGCACAGCAGATAGGCCAGCAGCCAGTGGACCCAGAGTCCGGCGGCGGGGCCCGTACGGCCTTCGGCGCGCAGCGGTCCGCGGCGGAGGCAGGCGGACAGCGCGCCGGAGAGCGCGAGGGCTCCCGCCAGACCTATCGCGAGGCGGCGCTGTCCCGCGCTGTGTTCGAGGCCGAGGAGGGTGGCGGCGCAGACGGCACCGGGGAGCAGGGTGAACGGCACCCATCCGGCCCGGCCCGCCGCGCCCTTCCACCCGGCGCGTGCGTCGACGGCGCGCGCCGGGGGCTCCGGGAACCGCCCGGCCGGTCCGTCGGCGGCGCTCGGGACGCGGGCGAACAGCTCCTCGGCGAGCGAGAAGACGTCCTGGTGGCGGAAGCGGGCGGCGGTCCTGTCGGTGATCCCGTGCGCTTCGAGCCCGGCGGCGATCTCCAGCGGGTCGACGGCGCGTTCGCACAGCGCCCGATGGCGGTGGAGCAGCGCCTTGACGGGATCGGCAGGCCCCCGCCGCACCCCGCCCCGGCCGGAGGCGCGCGGATCCTGCGTACCCCCGGAAGTACCACCGGAAGTACCCCCGGAAGCGGCCCGTACGGTCCCGCAAGCGGCCTGCGCGCCCCCGGAGACGGGCGGTGTGGTCGGTGTCGTCATGCGGGGGCCTCCGTCAGGTGGGCGTCCTGGGTGGGGGCCGGAAGCAGCGGGGTGCCCGTGGTCCGGGGAACGGGGAGCAACGGGGTGCCCGCGGTCCGGGGAACGGGAAGCAACGGGGTGCCCGCAGTCCAGGGAACGGGAAGCAACGGGGTGCCCGCAGTCCAGGGAACGGGGAGCGACGGGGTGCCCGCGGTCCAGGGGACGGGGACGTAGGTCTCGGCCGGGTGTGCGAAGGGCCGTGGCTCGCCGGCCGCGTCGACGGCTTCGGCGGGGCGCCGTACGGGGGCGCGGGCGATGATCTCCAGGTAGAGGGAGCGGAAGGCCGCGAGGTTCTGCTCGACGGTGAACAGCTCCAGCGCGCGGGCGCGCGCGGCGGCGGCCAGTCGCTCCCGGCGCTCGGGGTCGCGCAGCAGCGCGATACAGGCGTCGGCGAGCGCCCCCGGATTGCGCGGGGGCACCACCAGTCCCGTACCGCCGATGACCTCGGCGACCGCGCCGACGTCCGTGGAGACCGTGGCGCGTCCGCAGAACATCGCCTCGACCAGGCTGACGGGGAAGCCCTCGACGACGCTGGAGAGGACGACGATCCCGCCGGCCGCGTAGGCGTCGGGCAGGTCGGGGGCGTCGGGGCCGCCGATCTCCTCGAAGGAGACGGGGTTGGCGCCGACCGCGTGCGCGTCGGCCGCCTCGTCGGGGAAGAGGTGGGCCGCGAGCCCCCGGCAGTGCGCCAGGTACTCGGCGGCGGCCGGGCTCCCGGCGGGCGCGCCGACGATCCGCAGCCGGGCGTCCGGCTCGGCCTCGCGGATCCGGGCGAAGGCGTGCAGGAGGGAGATCAGGTCCTTGGCGGGTTCGATCCTGCCGACCCAGACGAGTGTGGCGGGATCGCCGCTGTCCTCGGCCTCGCCCACGGCGGCGAACCGCTGTCCCTCCATGCCGGGGTGGACCATGCGCAGCTTGGCTCGGTCGGCGCCGCAGCGCTCCTGCCAGCGTCGGGTGTGGACATTGCCGGGGGTGATGATCCGGGCCTGCCGGTAGATCTCGGCGGCGAGCAGCCCGTGGAAGGCGGCGAGCAGCGCGCGCACCGGCGTGCCGAGCGCGGCCACGGGCCCACCGGTCGCCGTCGTCGCCGCCGACGCTCCCGTCGCCAGGTAGTGCGCGCGCAGCTGTACGCCGTACTCCGTGACCAGCAGCGGTACGCCGAAGAAGCGTTTGGCCAGCAGTCCGGAGAGCGCGGCCGAGCCCCCCGAGGCCGCGTGGCAGAGGTCGGCGGCGGCCAGTCCGTCGTCGCCGTACCAGTCGAGCGAGAGGGGGCGCAGGGCGCGCTCCAGCTGGTCGGCGAAGGCCAGGAAGTCGGGGACGGTCGCGGCCTGTACGCCCCGGCGCGCGCCGGGGGCGCGGCAGGCGGCTTCCAGCAGCCGCGCGGCGGTCTCGGAGCGGAGCGCCCCGTACAGTCCGCCGCGCTCCCCGGCGAGCCGGGCGAGCCCGTACAGCCCGGTCGCGAAGCCGTCCGCCGTCGCCGCGTCCTCGGCGCGCGCGGAGCAGATCGCGGCGGCCAGCGTGGCGAAGTGCTCGGCGAAGCGGCGGCGGTCGCGCCGTCCGTATCGACGGCCGTCGTCCGCCGCCCCCCAGAGGGGCGCGGTGCGCACGCGCCGGACCTGGTCGGGCAGCCGGATCCAGCCGAGCGCCTCCTGGCGCGGGGTGCGGCCGAGCGCGTAGATGTCGAACTCGTGCGGTGCGAGCCCGCGCACGAGCCGGTCGCACCAGAGCCTGGAATCACCCGTCGCATACGGGTACCCACCGTCCGTAAGCAGTCCGATCCGCACGAGCGCACCCCCGATCTCCCTTGTGGGCGGCCGCCGTTGATCGGCGACACGCAGCGGGACGACCGTAAGCGGACAACCGGGTGGTACGACGGACGGTTGTCCGTCGTACCACCGGAAGGGGTGAATGCACGTAACTTTCCCGCACTGGGCGCGTTCTGTGGCGCTACAGAACGGTCCGGGTACGGAGGGTCAGGCCACGGCCACACCCTGGGTGTCCCGGGCGCCCGTGGACAGCGCCCCCGGCAGCGCCCCGCGCGCCGTCCGGCGCGCCGCCGCGAGCGTCGGGTCCAGCGCGGGCACGGCGGCGAGCAGTTGCCGGGTGTACGCCTCGGAGGGCGACCCGTACACCTCCTCGACCGTGCCCTGTTCGACGATCCGGCCCTGGCGCATCACGGCGACCCGGTCGCTCACCTGCCGTACGACCGCGAGGTCGTGGGCGATGAAGACGAGCGCGAGGCCCAGCTCCCGCTGGAGTTCGGCCAGCAGCGCGACGACCTGCGCCTGGGTCGTCACGTCGAGCGCGGAGACGGGCTCGTCGCAGACGATCAGCCGGGGCTCGGCGGCGAGCGCCCGCGCGATGCCCACGCGCTGGCGCTGGCCCCCGCTGAACTCGTGCGGATAGCGGTCGTAGCGGTCGGGGTCGAGCCCGACGCGCTCCAGCAGCCCGCGCACCCGCGCGACGATCCGCTCCTCGTCGAGCACCCCGGCGGCCCGGAGCGGATCGGCGATGGACTCGCCCACCGAACGGCGCGGGTTGAGCGAGGAGACCGGGTCCTGGAACACCATCTGGAGCTCGCGGCGGTAGGGCCGCAGCTGCTTCTCGGAGGCCGCCCCGATCTCCGTACCCCGGTAGCTCAGCCGTCCGGCGGTCGGGTCCAGCAGCCGGACGAGCATCCGGCCCAGGGTGGTCTTGCCGCTGCCGGACTCGCCGACGACGCCGAGGGTCTCCCCCGGCCGTACGGTGAGCGAGACGCCGTCGACGGCGGTGACGGTCGTCCGGCCGCGCCGGAACTCCCGCCGCAGGTCGACGGCTTCGATCAGCGGTTCGCCGGCAGCCGCCCCGGGCGCGCGCTCCACCGGCGCGTCCACCCGGGGCACCGCCGCCAGCAGGGTGCGCGTGTAGGTGTCGCGGGGCGTGCCCAGCACCTCGGCCACCGGCCCGCGTTCCACCTCGCGCCCCTGCCGCATCACCAGCACCTCGGACACGCTCTCCGCCGCGACGCCCACGTCATGGGTGACCAGCAGCAGCCCCATGCCGGTCTCCCGGCGCAGATCGTGCAGCAGGTCGAGGATCTGCGCCTGTACGGTCACGTCGAGCGCCGTGGTCGGCTCGTCCGCGATCAGCAGCCTCGGTTCGCAGGCCAGCGCCATCGCGATGAGCGCGCGCTGCCGCATCCCCCCGCTGAACTCGTGCGGCCTGGACTTGGCCCGGCGGGCCGCGTCCGGGATGCCCACCCGGTCGAGGACCTCGACGGCCCGCGCGCGGGCGGCCCGGCGGGTGGCGGCCGTGTGGACGCGGTAGACCTCGGCGATCTGGTCGCCGATGGCGTAGTACGGGTCGAGGGACGACAGCGGGTCCTGGAAGACCATCGCGGCCACCGCGCCGCGCAGCGCGCGCAGTTCGCGGTCGGAGGCGGTGTTCACGTCCGTACCACCGACGAGGACCTTTCCGCCGACGCGGGTGCCGGTCCCCCGGTGCAGCCCGAGGAGCGCGCCCGCGACGGTGCTCTTGCCGCTGCCGGACTCCCCGACCAGGCCGATCGCCCGGCCCGCGCCGAGCGTGAAGGACAGGCCGTCCACGGCCCGTACGGTCCGGTCGCCCGCCGTGAAGTCGACGGTCAGGTCCTCGACCCGGAGCAGCACGTCCGCCCCCGCACGGTCCGTCGCAGAAGCCACGGGAGTCCCAGGGATGTCCGTCACAGGAGTGCCACCCTTCGGTCGGCCACCGCGTACAGCAGATCGGCCACGACGTTCGCCAGGACGACCACGGCGCCGGTCACCAGCACCACGCCGACCACCACCGGCAGATCGACCGTCCGCACCGAGTCGACCAGAGTCTTTCCGATCCCCGGTATCCCGAACAGTGTCTCGGTGAGCACCGCCCCGCCCATCACCGTGCCGAAGTCGTTCGCGTTGAGCGCGATGACCGGCGGTACGGCACCGCGCAGCGCGTGCCGCGCGACGATGCGCCGCTCCCCGACGCCATAGGCGCGGAAGGTACGGATATGGTCCTCGGCCAGCGTCTCCAGCGTCGAACTGCGCGTCAGCCGCGCGTACTTGGCGCTCTCGAACAGTCCCAGTGTGAGCCAGGGCAGCAGCAGATTCCACGCCCACTGTTCCGGGTCGTCCGTGAACGGCACGTACGACGGGAACGGCAGCCACTGCAGGTACGCGCACACCACCATCAGGAGCAGCAGCCCCAGGATGAACACGGGCGTGCCGGTGGCGGCGAGCGTGAGCACGGTCAGGGCGCGCTCGGTGATCCCGCCGCGCCGCAGCGCGGAGAGCAGCCCGGTGCCGACGCCGACGAGCAGCCAGACCGTCATCGCGCCGAGCGCGAGGGAGAGCGTCGCGGGGGCCCGCTCCAGGATCAGCTGGGTGACCTGCTGGTCGGTCTTGTACGAGAAGCCGAGGCAGGGCGCGTCACAGTGCAGCAGGGCCGTGCCGGTGGAGTAGTCGCGTCCGACGAAGATGCCCTGGAGGAAGTGCGCGTACTGCGCGAACACCGATTCGCCGAGCCCGAGCCGCTCGCGCACCTGAGCGACCTGCGCGGTCGAGCAGCGGTCGCCGCAGGCCAGCCGCGCGGGGTCGCCGGGGGCGAGGTAGAAGAGGGCGTAGATGACCACGGAGAGCACGAGCAGGACGAGCAGCGCGCCGCCGAGCCGTTTGAGCAGATAGCGCGTCATGAGGCGGTGTCCTTGGCGGCGATGTCCTTGGCTGAGGTTCCGGCGGCCGGCCGCGCGGCAGCGCCCGCGGTACGGGCCTTGCGGCCGGCCCGGGTCCCGACGCGCAGCCGGCTGGCCTCGCGCGGATCCAGCGCGGTGCGCACCGCGTCCCCGAGCACGGTGAAGCCGAGCACGGTCGCGAAGAGCAGTCCGGCCGGCAGCAGGACGTACATCGGGTCGGCCCGGAACCAGATCTGCGCGCTCGAAAGCATCTGCCCCCACGAGGGCGTCGGCGGGGTGACCCCGATGCCCAGGAAGGACAGTGACGCCTCGATCACCATGTTGGTGGGCAGCAGGATCGCCGCGTACGTGATCACGGGCGCGGCCAGCGACGGCAGCAGCTCGCGCCGGGCCACCCGCAGCCGTCCGGAACCGCCGAGCCGGGCGGCGGCGACGAAGTCGAGGTGTTTCAGGGTGAGTGTCTGGGCCCGTACGATCCGGGCCGTACCGCCCCAGTTGAGCAGGCCGATGACCAGGATCAGCAGCAGCGGGCGCGGGAAACCGGTGGGGACGACGGCGGTCAGGGCGATGGCGATGACGAGCATCGGCAGGGCGACCATCAGATCGGTGACCCTGCTGAGGAAGCTGTCGACCAGTCGGCTGCCGAGGCCGGCGGCCAGCCCGATGGTGACGCCGATGGCGACCTGGACGACGGTCGCGCCGACGGCGACGAGCAGCGAGACACGGGCCCCGTACAGCAGTCGTACGAACAGATCGCGCCCGGTGCCGGGTTCGACCCCGAGCCAGTGGTCCGCGCTCACCCCGCCGAACGAGCCGATCGGGACGCCGCCGCGCGCCGAGTCGATCAGCGCGTCGTGGTAGGTGTCCGCGTCCTGGCCCTCCAGCGCGGCGAGCAGGGGCGCGGCGAGCGCAAGGACCACCAGCAGCACGAGGACGCCCCCGGCCACCATGGCCGAGGGACGTTCGCGCAGCCTGCGCCACACCTGCCCGGTGCCCGGGGCGGCTGCCCCGGGCACCGTCACATCGGGAGGGGTGCTCACTTGACCGAGACCTGCGAGATGTCGAGGACGCCGGTCCAGTCGCTGATCACGATGTTCTTGACGTCCTTGCCGTACAACCGCTTGTAGACGGGGTGGAAGAGCGGTACGTCGAGGGCCATCGCGCCGATCTTCTTGTCGAGCGCTCCCCAGCGCGGGGCGGCGGCGGACTGGTCGGTCAGCTTGTTGATCTCGTCGATCTCCTTGTTGACCGACGGGTCGTTCAGCTGCGCGTGGTTGTAGTTGGCGCCGTCCTTGACGATCTGCCGGCCGTCGAAGATCGGGGCCAGGAACGGGCCGCCGGACGGCCAGTCGGCGCCCCAGCGGGAGAGGAAGAAGCCGGGTCCGTCCTTGTACGCCCAGCGCGCGTCGTTGAACGCGTTCTGGTCGAGGCCGACGAGCTCGACCGTGATCCCGGCCTGCTTCAGCGCCTCCTGGACGGCGGTGGCGACCTCGGGGCTGGTCTCGCGGTTCTGGACCGTGGAGTGGGTGAGGGAGATCGTCAGCCCGTTGGGGTAACCGGCCTCCTTCAGCAGCTCCTTGGCCTTGGCCGGGTTGCCCGTCCGGCCCGCCGGGAAGTGGTCGTACGGCGTGTAGCCGAACGCCTTCGACTCGGGCAGGAAGGTCGTCGCGGGCTCGGCGAGCGCGGAGCCGCCCGCCGCGTTGATCACGCTGGTGCGGTTGATCGCGTACGAGATCGCCTCGCGGACCTTCGGGTTGTCGAACGGCTTCACCTTCGGGTTGAAGGCGAGGTAGTTCGTGTAGCCGAAGTGCCCGGTGCCGACCCGCGCGGCGAGCGACTTGTCGCCCGTGACCTCGGCCAGCTCGGCCGGGCCGAGGTTGGTGTCGGTGGTGACGGCGGCGGCGTCGGCACCGGAGCTGGTGGCGAGCCGCTGGTTGATGACGGCCGAGTCGAGGCCCGCCTTCACGTCGATCTTGTCCGGGTAGGCGTGGCGCTGGTCGTCGGTCTTCTCCGACCAGTACGGGTTGCGCTCCAGCACCATGTGCTGGCCGTCGCCCTGGTTGGAGACGACCTTGTACGGGCCCGAGGAGATCGGGTGCTCCTCGTACTTGGCGCCCGTGTCCTTCGCCTTGGGGACCGGCGCGAACTGGGTCTGGGTCGCCACGAAGGGGAAGTCGCCCTCGGGCTTGTCGAGCTTGAAGATGATCGTCTTCGCGTCGGGCGTCTCGATCGAGGCGAGGCCCTTCTTGTCCTTGTACGGACCCTGGTAGTCGGCGCCGCCGACCAGCCAGTCCCGCAGATAGGGCGCGCCGCCGGACAGCTCGGGGGCGAAGGAGCGCTCGATGCCGTACTTGATGTCGGCGGTGGTGATCGGGGTGCCGTCCTCGAACTTCAGCCCGTCCTTGAGCGTGTACGTCCACTCCGTGGCGTCCGCGTTGGGGCGGCCCGTGTCGGTGGCGAGGTCGGGGACGACCTTGGTGCCCGCCTGGCCGTCGGCCCGGTTGCGGGTGGTCAGCGTACGGAAGACCAGCGAGGGGACGTTTCCGCCGCCGGAGGTGTAGAGCCGCGCCGGGTCGAAGTCGCTCTGCGGCTCGGTGTTCAGCACCGAGAGTGTGCCGCCCTTCTGGGGCTTCGCACTGCTCGCGCCGTCGGCCTTGGCCCCGTTGTCCTGGGGGCCCGCGCAGGCGGCTGCGACGGCCATGACGGCGGCTGCCGCGGCCACGCGGCGGGATATGACGGACGGTTGACGCATCGGGGTGGGCCTCTCGGTGAGCTGCGCGCGCAGCGTTCCAGCGGACGGGAGCGGGCGGAAACAGGAGCGGGGCGAGATCGCCCGGCGTCCGCGCGGATCACGGCTGCGGAGAGGAAGGGGAAAGACCCGGCATGCCGCGTCCGTGTACGGACGACAGAAGGCCCGGGGCACGGGAAACCGACGAACGATCACGCCGGCCCGTGCTCGGGCGGGTCTAACGACAGAGAATGTCGGCCACGCACAGCGGCGTGACGCCTATGAGCGCGAGCTCAATGGCGGCATGACCGGTTGCGGTGACGCGGGTGGACGACATGTCGAGAAATATGAATGACCCCGCGTGCGATGTCAATCGCAGGGTGAGACAGCTATCTCGCCAAATGGACAGGTTCAGGCCGTGGGGTACACCCAGGGGTTCGGCCTGCACGCGATTCCGTCGATTTCCAAGGTCTTGGTCTGCTGCTGCATCACCGGGGCGAGCGCCCCGGGCGTGCGGCAGCTCACATGGCCGTTGCCCAGCCGGTGGCCCACCTCGTGGTTGATCAGCATCTGCCGGTAGGGAAGCATCGCCTTCGGTCCGAAGGTCTTCGCGCCCTGTGCCCAGCGCCAGGCGTTGATCATGACGCGCTCGGTCGCGGCGGAGTCGCAGGAGACGTTGTCGATGGTCGTGTCCAGATCCGACTTGTCGCACCAGACCCCCGTGGTCCCCGGGCTGGCCAGGGTGATCACGAAGTCGGGGGCCCCGCTGGAGATCCGCTCGAAGGTCATGGCGCCGTTGTGGGCCCAACTCCGGTTGTCGTTCAGGGTCTTCCAGACGGCGTCCGCGAACAGCTTGCCGTCCAGACCGAGCCCGTCCTCGATGTCCACCCGGTAGCGGACCTTCTTGCCCTTGCCGGGCGCCCTGTCCAGACCGGGTACGGCGGTGAAGGTACCCGAAGCGGTCAGTGTCGGGGAGAGCGCGAACCGCCGGGTCATCAACTGTGCGTACGTCGCCACCGCCGGGGCGCCCTCCCCGGTCGCGGTCTGCGCCGCCGTACCGGTGGGCGAGGGGCTGGTCCTGCCGTCCGAGCGGGAGGCGTCGTCCTGGTCCGTACGGTCGAGCCCGCCGGCCGCCCGGTCCGCCGAGGTGTCGGTGCCGCCGCCCGCGACCTGCCCCGCCACCACGACCGCGAGGACCGTCGTCACGGCGGCGGCCGCGATCCCGGTGATCGCCCGCCCCTTGCCGCCCCTGGCCTCCGGCCCCGGACCCCCCGCGCCCGTACCACCGTCGCTTCCGTCGCCCGTACCGCCGCCACCGTCACCGGCCGCGACGTCGGGCCCCGGGGGGTACGGGACCGGCGGGGCGCCGAACACCCCTGGCGCCGCACCCGCCGCCGTCCCGGCCGCTGTCCCCGGCGCGCCGAAGGCGTTGGTCCCGGTCCGGCTGATCCTGGTCCGGCTCGTCCCGATCGGGCTCGACCCGAAGGCGTCGTCGTCGAATGCCTCGACGAACTCCCGCCGCGGGCCCGGTATCACCGGCGTGGCCGCCGTCTGCGGGGCCTTGCGGGGGGCCGCGCCCTGCCGGTCGCCGTACCGCTGCCCGGAGCCCCAGCCGCCCCCGGGCTCATGCTGCTCGGGGTGGCCGCCGCGCACCTGCGGGGTGCCGTGCGCGGGCGTGGCGCACGCCGTACCGGTGTGCTCGTCACCGCCGGGGCCGGGCTCGGGGCGTCTGCGCCGACCGCCGCCGGGGGCTTCCCGCTCCGGACCCGGTTCACCGTCGGCGACACCCGTCGCGGGCTGTGGTCCCTGGAGTACGGGGCCTTTGCGGCTGTGTCGTCCCACGCTCCGGATCAGCTCCTGCCGTCTTCATGTCCGTCGTGCCGGCGGTGTCGGCCGTGCCGCTCGCTCCGGTCGGTCGCCTCGATCTCCTCGATGAGATCCCGGCACGCCCCGGCGATCCGGGACGGAAACTCCATCATGGCAACATGCCCGGCGTCAGGGAGCGTAAGGAGCCGGGAATCACGAAAAGCAACCGATGCCTTACGGGCCATACGGTGTGAAACGAGCCGGTCCCGCCCGCCGTAGACGAGCAGCGTCGGCGCGAGCACGCGTTCGGCCCGCCGCCACAGCCCGTGCTGACCGCCCAGCGTGTAGGCGTTGACGATACCGCGTGCCGAGCCGGTCATCGCCTCCCAGAAATAAGGGAGTTGGAACCTGCGCTCCATCTCCTGGACCGCGTTGCGCAGCTCCTCGTCACCGACCGCGGCGGGGTCCCCGTACGTCAGCGACATGGCCCCGCGCGTACGCCGCTCCGCCGTCCAGTCCCGCGTCAGCCGGGAGAACAGCGGGGCCACGCCCGGCACGGCGAGCAGCGCGGTCGGAATCGCCGTGCGCTGCACCCGGATCTCCGGCAGCGCGGGCGAGACCAGCGTCAGGGACCGCGCCAGATCGGGCCGGGCGGCGGCGACCTGGGTGACCACGGCCCCGCCGAGCGAGTTGCCGAACAGGTGCGCGGGACCTCGTCCACCCGCGTCCAGCATCCGGACGACGGCACGGGCATGGGCGGTGACGGAGTAGTTCCCGTCCCGCGGCGGCGGCGAGTCCCCGAAGCCCGGCAGGTCGACGGCCTCGCCGTCGACCAGGTCCGCCAGCATCGGCATCAGCGCCGACCAGTTCTGTGAGGATCCCCCCAGCCCGTGCACATAGAGCGCGTACGGCGCCCCGGCACGGGTCGCGGGCCGTGACCGTACGTTCAGCGCGAGGCCGGGCAGCGCGACGGACCGCAGCCGCTCCCCCTCCGCGACCCGCACGGCGCTCACCTTCGGCGCCACAGCGGCGGCGAGGGTTTCCGGCAGCTCGGTCGAAGACATGCGGGCAATGTTACGAGACGATCACGCCCCCCTTCACGTGTTCGCCGTCACAGGCCGCATGGCGCCGGGCAACCGGGGCTTCTACGCTCGGAGGGAGAGAAAGGGGCACGCCATGGCGGTCGACCCCACAGACCCCGACACCTTCGAGACGGACACCTTCGAGACGGCCGACGAGACCACGGAACGGAGCGCGGAGATCCCCGAGGCCGACGCGGCGGAACAGAAACGCGAGGCCCGCCGGCGCGACGACGAACCACTGCCCCGTATCGACCCGGACAGGGCGAGCGAGGGCGACGCCTTCGACCAGGCACGGACGGTGGATCTGGGCGACGAGGACGACTACCGCCCGTGACCGGGCGGAAACACATACGCCGGGCACGTCAACCGTCGACAGTGGCAGAAAGCGCCCCGGAGGGGAACCGCGCTTCCGAAAAAGGGTGCTCCGTGAAATTCTGCGTCCGCACCACACTCCGCGGGGTTACCCAAAAGTACGATGGCGGAGCTGCGCATCGCGCGCACGGAACGAACTTTGGGAGGCGGCGTGACAGCCATAGAGCAGACCGAGGCAGCGCGCCCGCGAGGCACGCGCCTGCCGCGCCGCGCCCGACGCAATCAGCTGCTGGGCGCGGCACAGGAGGTCTTCGTCGCGCAGGGGTACCACGCGGCCGCGATGGATGACATCGCCGAGCGGGCCGGGGTCAGCAAGCCCGTCCTCTACCAGCACTTCCCCGGCAAGCTGGACCTGTATCTCGCCCTGCTCGACCAGCACTGCGAGGCCCTGCTCCAGGCGGTCCGTACGGCGCTCGCGTCGACCACGGACAACAAGCTGCGCGTCGAGGCGACCATGGACGCGTACTTCGCCTACGTCCAGGACGAGGGCGGCGCGTTCCGGCTGGTCTTCGAGTCGGACCTGACCAATGAGACCGCGGTGCGCGAGCGCGTCGACCGGGTCGCCCTCCAGTGCGCGGAGGCGATCTCCGATGTGATCGCCGAGGACACCGGGCTGTCCAAGGAGGAGTCCATGCTGCTGGCCGTGGGCCTCGGCGGGGTCTCCCAGGTGGTGGCCCGCTACTGGCTCTCCAGCCGGTCCGCCATCCCCCGCGACCAGGCGGTCCAGCTCCTCACCTCGCTGGCCTGGCGCGGTATCGCGGGCTTCCCGCTGCACGCCGGTGAGCAGCACTGAGCGGGGCGTGTTCGCTGCGGGCGTGCACCGCGACGTCTTCCGGATGGTCTCTCCGGGCTAATGTGTGCTGCGTACGGCGCGGCTGATCGCGCAACGCAGACCGTTCGGAGGGACAAAGCCGTGGAGGTCAAGATCGGCGTGCAGCACACGCCCCGCGAGATCGTTCTGGAGAGCGGGCAGTCCGCCCAGGAGGTCGAGAGCGCCGTGGCCGACGCGCTGGCCGGCAAGGCGCAGCTGCTCAGCCTCACGGACGACAAGGGACGCAAGGTGCTCGTACCGGCCGAGCGGATCGCGTACGTGGAGATCGGCGAGCCGACGGCACGTCGCGTCGGTTTCGGCACCCTGTAGTAAGCGCGCTCCGCGGTCGCGCACCTCACGGTCGCGTCCGGGGTCGCGTCACCTGAACCATCCGGCGATGGCCCGGCGGGAACCCCCGCCGGGCCATCGCTTTTTCCCGTCTGCTTTTCCCGTTTTCCCCGTCGCTTCTCCCGTCGCCGGTACGACCCGCCTTCCCGGTCGTCCTCCGGTCGCCGGTACGGCGTAGCCGCGTACCACTATGCGCGTAGCGAAACGTCCCGGGCGGGCGGGCCGAAAACGGTTGCCCTCCAGGTACCGCGGGTAGTGACGTGCTGGGCCCGCCAGGGCCCGGACCGCACCACCCCCCGGCGTCGTGAGGTGATCGGCAGTGATCCTGGAAGTCCTCGGATCGGTTCTGCTCGGACTCGGTCTTTCGTGGGCGGCGTCCCACCGGCTGTCCCACCGGCTTCCCCCGCAGCGGACGGTGTTCACCGCCGGGCCGCTCGGCGCGCTCTTCGGCACCTATCTGACGCATACGGCGCTCGGCCCCGGCCATGTCGTGGCGACGCTCGTCGGCGCGCTGCTGGTGGGGGCGGTGCTGCTCTCGCTGCTGCTGCGCCCGGCGGGCCGGCGGCTCCACCGGGCACAGCCCTCCTGAGGGGGCGGGTCAGGCGGCCAGTCCGAGGGCAGCCATCCGCTTGGTGTGCGCCTCGGTGATCCGGGAGAACATCCGGCCGACCTCCGCGAGGTCGAAGCCGCCCGCCACGCCGCCCACCAGCATCGTGGACAGCGCGTCCCGCTCGGCCACCACGCGCTGCGCCTGCGAGAGCGCCTCGCCCATCAGCCGGCGCGCCCAGAGCGCGAGCCGTCCGCCGACGCGGGGCTCCGCCTCGATCGCGGCGCGCACCTTCTCGACGGCGAAGTTCCCGTGTCCCGTGTCGTCCAGCACCGACAGCACCAGAGCGCGGGTGTCGGAGTCCAGGCGCGCGGCGACCTCGCGGTAGAAGTCGCTGGCGATCGAGTCGCCGACGTACGCCTTGACCAGGCCCTCCAGCCAGTCCGAGGGCGCGGTCAGCCGGTGGAAGTCGTCCAGCGCCTTCGCGAACGGCTCCATCGCGCCGGTCGGGTCGGCGTCGATCTCCGCGAGCCGGGCGCTGAGCCGCTCGAAGTGGTGGAACTCCGCGGCGGCCATCTTCGCCAGCGCCGCCTTGTCCCCCAGGGTCGGCGCCAGCTTGGCGTCCTCGGCGAGCCGCTCGAAGGCCGCCAGTTCCCCGTAGGCGAGGGCGCCCAGCAGATCCACGGCGGCGGCGCGGTACTGCGGCTCGGCCGAGGCCGTGCCCCAGTCCTGAGCGGCGATTCCGGTGGGTTCCTCGGCTGCGGATACGGGCGCGGTGGCGTTGTCGGGCGTCTCCATGAAACGCACAATAGCCCGCTCCCCACCCCGGGTACGGGCCGGTCGGAACAGGCCGTAGGACGGTTCTCGCCCATTCGCCCGACACAGCTGCGCGATTCCGGGGTACAGTGATAAAGCGCCTGCCGACTTTTCGGCGGGCCATCGCAGTGTTTGACCGAGAGGCGTTCGCAGACGTTCTCTCGGGCAGGCCCCATGAGGATGCCCGGTCGGTGGCCCGATCGGCTCCGCCCCCGACCGCCCTCCGCGCGGATCGTGCGCACAGCAGCGTACGGCCGCAGATGAGGGGCCCCCTCAGCGGCACGAGCGCTCGAGCGACGGCAGTGGTCCCGCGCCATCCGGCCAATCCACGGCCGGCCGAGTACCCAGGTGCGGTACGACCCCCAGCGTTCGCCTCGCGTCGCGTCTCACAGAAGAGGCAGCACCCTGACTACGACTTTCCGAGACCTCGGAATCCTCCCCGAAACGGCCGAGGCGCTTGAAGCCGTCGGCATCCTCTCCCCGTTCCCCATCCAGGAGATGACCCTCCCGGTCGCGCTGTCCGGCAAGGACGTCATCGGCCAGGCCAAGACCGGCACCGGCAAGACGCTCGGTTTCGGCCTGCCGCTGCTGGAGCGGGTCACGGTCCCGGCGGACGTCGAGTCCGGCCGCGCCGTGCCCGAGCAGCTCACCAACGCCCCGCAGGCCCTGGTGGTCGTCCCGACCCGCGAGCTGTGCCAGCAGGTCACCAACGACCTGCTGACCGCGGGCAAGGTACGGAACGTACGCGTGCTCGCGATCTACGGTGGCCGGGCGTACGAGCCCCAGGTCGAGGCCCTCAAGAAGGGCGTCGACGTGATCGTCGGCACCCCCGGGCGGCTGCTCGACCTGGCGGGCCAGAAGAAGCTGGACCTCTCGCATGTGCGCGGGCTCGTCCTCGACGAGGCCGACGAGATGCTCGACCTGGGCTTCCTGCCCGACGTCGAGCGGATCATCCAGCTGCTGCCGCCCAAGCGCCAGACGATGCTGTTCTCCGCGACCATGCCGGGCGCGGTCATCGGCCTCGCACGTCGCTACATGAACCAGCCCACGCACATCAGCGCCACCTCCCCGGACGACGCGGGCGCGACCGTCGCCAACACGACGCAGCGTGTCTACCGCGCCCACTCCATGGACAAGCCCGAGATGGTCGCGCGGATCCTCCAGGCCGAGGGCCGCGGGCTCGCGATGATCTTCTGCCGTACCAAGCGCACGGCGGCCGACATCGCCGACCAGCTCGCCCAGCGCGGCTTCGCCTCCGGCGCGGTCCACGGCGACCTGGGCCAGGGCGCCCGCGAGCAGGCGCTGCGCGCCTTCCGCAACGGCAAGGTGGACGTGCTGGTCTGCACCGATGTCGCCGCGCGCGGTATCGACGTCGAGGGCGTGACCCACGTCATCAACTATCAGTCGCCCGAGGAGGAGAAGACCTACCTCCACCGCATCGGCCGCACCGGCCGAGCGGGCGCTTCCGGTACGGCCGTCACGCTGGTCGACTGGGACGACATCCCGCGCTGGCAGCTGATCAACAAGGCGCTGGACCTCGGCTTCCCGGACCCCCCGGAGACGTACTCCACCTCCCCGCACCTGTTCGAGGAGCTGAGCATCCCGGCCGGGACCAAGGGTGTCCTGCCGCGTGCGGAGCGTACGCGCGCCGGGCTCTCCGCGGAGCAGGTCGAGGACCTCGGCGAGACCGGCGGCCGTGGCCGCAAGGCGCCCGCCGCGGCCCCCGCAGCGGCCGTCGTACGGGAGGAGCGCCCGGCCCGCACCCCGCGCCAGCGCCGCCGCACCCGTGGCGGAAGCACACAGGGCGGAGCGGCGACGACGGTTCCCCCGCTCGCGCCGCGTCCCGTGCCCGAGGACGAGCCGCAGTTCCAGACGGCCGTGCCCATGGACCTGCCGCGTGCGGAGCCCGCGCCGGCCACCGCCACCGAGCCGCGCACCCCGCGCCGCCGTCGGCGCACCCGCGCCACGGTCGGTGCCGTCGAGGTCCCGGTCGCGGAGGCCGTGACGGAGGTCACGGCGGTCGCCGCGACCGTGGCCGAGGTCGTCGAGGCCCCGGTCGCGGAGGCGGAGGCCGTCGAGGCCCCCAAGCGCCGCCGCCGGACCCGCGCTGTGAAGCCCTCGGCGGAGCCGACCGAGGCCGCTGAGGCCACTGAGGCCGTCGAGGCTCCCAAGGCCGCCGAGGCCGAGGTCAAGCCGCGTCGCCGCACCCGCGTCGCCAAGCCGAAGGCCGAGGCCGACGAGGCCCCGGCCGCCGAGACCGTGGCCGACACCGACGCCCCCGAGGCCGAGGTCAAGCCCCGCCGCCGCACCCGCGTCGCCAAGCCGAAGGCCGAGGCCGACGAGACCCCGGCCGCCGAGACCGTGGCCGACACCGACGCCCCCGAGGCCGAGGCCAAGCCCCGCCGCCGCACCCGCGTCGCCAAGCCGAAGGCCGAGGCCAACGAGACCCCGGCCGCCGAGACCGCCGAGGCACCGGAGGCCGAGGCCCCCAAGCGTCGCCGCCGCGCCCGTACCGTAAAGCCGGCGGCCGAGGCCCCGGAGCCCGCCGAGAGCTGATCCCGGCCGTGGTACGCACGATGGCCCGTCGCCCTCCGGGGCGCCGGGCCATCGGCATACCCGGACCGGGGGCGGAGCCGGTGATCGCGCCGGTTAGCCTCGTGGGATGAGCAGGCCGCCCACCTTCACCCCGCCCCCCTGCGCCCACGCGCGCACCCTCTCGACCCGACGCGGGCGTTTCGCCGTGCTCGACGGCAGACCGTCGGACGGCACACCGCAGGGGACCGTCCTGATGCTGCCCGGGTTCACCGGCAGCAAGGAGGACTTCATCGCGCTGCTCGCCCCGCTGGCGGAGGCGGGCTACCGGACCCTCGCGGTGGACGGTCGCGGACAGTACGAGACGGATGGCCCCGACACCCAGGAGGCTTACAGCCAGGGCGAGTTGGCCGCCGACGTACTGGCGCTGGCCGAGGCGATCGGCACCCCCGTCCATCTGCTCGGGCACTCGCTCGGCGGCCAGATCGCCCGCGCGGCCGTGCTGCTCGACCGGAGCCCGTTCCTCTCCCTGACCCTGATGTCCTCGGGGCCCGCGCTGGTCGCCGAGGCCCAGCGGGAGCGGGTGACACTGCTGGGCGACGCGCTCGGGTCCATGACCATGGACGAGGTCTGGCAGATCATGCGGTCGATGGACCCGCCCGAGGACTTCGACGCCGACGGCGAGGATCTGCGCCGGCGCTGGCTGCGGACCAACCCGGCCCAGCTGATCGCCACCGGCCGGCAGCTGGCCGAGGAGCCCGACCGGGTGGCCGAGCTGGCCTCCGTGCAGCGGCTGCCCTTCCATGTGATCTCCGGCGAGCGGGACGACGTCTGGCCGGTGCCGCTGATCGACGACATGGCGGAGCGGCTCGCGGCCCACCGGACGGTCGTCGCCGACGCGCAGCACTCCCCCAACACCGACCGCCCCCTGGAGACCGCCGCCGCGCTCGCGGAGTTCTGGAACGGCCTGCACTGACCAGGCCACTGACACACCACTGGCACACGTGCCTGTACAGGCACCCGCTGCCTGTACAGGCAGCGGCCCGGGGCGTCGGCTAGTACTGCGCCTGCAAGTGCTGCCAGAAGCCGTCCCGCAGCGCCCTGCGCAGCAGCGCGTGCCCCCGCAGCGACCGCTGGAGCAGCTTCTCCGCCTCGATCAGCAGATCCTGGTCCACCGGCCCCGGCAGATAGGGGTGGCCCGGCAGCAGGTCCATCATGGCCGCCAGCCCCCGTTCCGACAGCCAGGTCGCGGCGATCTGCGCGCCGACGAAGCGGACCTGGTCGCGGGAGGGCGGCGGCTCGCCCTCGTGCTCGTACGTGGTGACCGGGCGCCGGGTGACGTACGGCTTGCAGAAGTCCAGGTCGAAGGTGCGCTGGCTGTCGACCTCCCACAGCAGCGGCTCGGCCTGGTTGCGCCCCTCGCCCGCCTCTATGCCCCAGAGGTGGACCCGGGCGCCGTACCCCTGCGCGGCCTCGACGGCCGAGACGAGGTCCTCGTCGCCGCCGACGAGCGCGGCGTCGCTGATGGCGCGGTGTCTGGCGAGCGATTCGAGATCCGTGCGGATCAGGGAGTCGACGCCCTTCTGCTGGTTGTTGGCGTTCAGGTTGCCGAGTCTGACCTTGACGTCGGGCAGCTCGGCGATGGACTGCTGCTCGGAGGTGTGGATCCGGCGTCTGGCGCCGTCGTACCAGTACACGCGGAGCAGTCTGCTGTCCGCGAAGATGATTCTGGCCTTGTCGATGAACGCCTCGATGAGCCCCTCGGCGTCCAGATCGAAGGACCGCCGGTCCTCGGTGCCCGCTACAAGCAACCCGGCCGCAGCATAGACGTAACCCGCGTCGACGAAGATGGCATGCGTGGACGGGGTCTTGGCGACCTCGGCGAGCATCCGCTGAAGCAACTCGTTGGTACGTTCCAGCCGGGCGCCGATCTCGGCGAGGTCCGGCGGGTTCTCCGAAGGGGTCTCCGGGGGAATGTCTGCCTCGTTCATACGCCATTCATTCTGTGTGGACGACACCGCACCTGCCACTAGTTAGCCACTCGAAAAGTTTCCTTAGCGTAGGGAATGTTTGCAGAGGGCAAGACGTTGAGCAGGTGTGTGGCCGTCATGCATAAGTAGCGATGGACTCATCTGTCACCCATAGTTCTCCAGCAGGAGGATCAGACGAAGGGAGAAGCCGATGCGCTTCGAAATAATGCGCCTCGACGACGTCGACGGTTCAGCCGTGGACAGCACCGTTGTGGACGCCGCCTCCGTCAACCGGATCGTGCAGCAGGCCGCCGCGATGGGCCAGCGCATCTATATCCGCCCGGCCGAATCCTCGGCCTCGTAACACCTCGCTTCCCCCACCCCACCTCACCCGCTCTTGGCACGAGCGACGAAAGCGCCCTCGTACGGACCATGGCGTCGGTCACCCGTACGGGGGCGCTGCCCGTCTCAGCCGTTCTGGATGACCTGGGTGACACCGTTGATGATCTGCTGTACGGCAATGGCCGAAAGCATCATCCCCGCGAGCCGGGTCACCAGCACCACGCCCCCGTCCTTGATGACCCTGATGATCACCAGCGAGTAGCGCATCGTCAGCCAGAGCACGACATGCATCGCGACGATCGCCGCCCAGACCGAGAGCTGCCCCGCCACCCCGTCGGCGTGCTGGACGGCCAGGATCACGGAGACGATCGCGCCGGGCCCCGCGAGCAGCGGCATGCCCAGCGGGACGAGCGCCACATTGACGTCCTTGGTCTGCTGGGGCTCGTCGGTCTTGCCGGTCAGCAGATCGAGCGCGATGAGCAGCAGGAGCAGCCCTCCGGCGATCATCAGGGCCGGTACGGAGACATGCAGATAGTCCAGGATCTGCTGGCCGAGCAGCCCGAAAACGGCGATGACCCCGAAGGCCACGGCCACCGCCTGCCAGGCCATGGCGCGCTGGACCTTGGCTGGGCGCCCGGAGGTGAGGGCGAGGAAGATCGGGGTGATCCCCGGGGGGTCCATGATCACGAAGAGGGTCAGGAACAGGGAGCCGAAAACGGCGGCGTCGAACACAGTGATGCCTTGCGGAAGGAGCGAAAAGGAAAGGGACGGGAGCGGCACGGCGACTTCGCCGTACCACGGGTGCGGTGGGCAGGGGCAGCGGATCTCCGTACAGCCGATGCGGCACGGGGACTTCGCCGTACCGCGGGCGCGTACGGAGCTTCGCCGTACAGCGGGTACGGCACGGCGGATCGCCGTGCATCGGGAGCGGTGGGAGCGGGTTCCGTACGGCGGGTGCGGTACGGAGCTGGTCAGGCGGGTCCGCCCGCGCCGGGCACCGGGAAGGCGCCCGTGGCGCGGCGCGTGATCTCGCCGTAGATCTCCGGGTCGGTGGTGCACGCGCCGAGCTCCACGGACTTGCGGGTGCCGTGGTAGTCGCTGGAGCCGGTGGTCAGCAGTCCCAGGTCGGCGGCGAGCCCGCGCAGCCGGGCGCGGGTCGGGCCGTCGTGGTCCATGTGGTCGACCTCTATCCCGTCGAGACCGGCGGCGGCCAGCTCGGCGATGGCCGACTCGGGCACCACCCGGCCGCGCTTGACGGCCTGGGGGTGGGCGAGGACGGTGACCCCGCCCGCCGCCTTGACCAGGCGGATCGCCTCGAAGGGGTCGAGTTCGTGCTTCTCGGCGTACGCGCGTCCGCCGTCCGCGAGCCACTGGGGCGTGAAGGCGTCGGAGACGGTCTCGACGACGCCCAGCTCGACGAGGGCGGTGGCGATGTGCGGGCGGCCCAGGGAGGCGTCGCCCGCGATGCGCACGACCTGCTCCCAGGTGACCGGGACGCCCAGCTCCTGGAGCTTGCCGACCATCGCGCGGGCGCGCGGGACGCGGTCGTCCCGTACCAGCTCGC
This sequence comes from Streptomyces sp. NPDC088554, assembly GCF_044752945.1. NCBI lineage: Bacteria > Bacillati > Actinomycetota > Actinomycetes > Kitasatosporales > Streptomycetaceae > Streptomyces > Streptomyces sp. NPDC088554. The sequence goes on from NZ_JBIVMF010000004.1 coordinate 193,887, forward strand.
GCTCGCGCAGGAAGTCCGGCTCGGCGGCGTCGAAGAGGTACGCCAGCATGTGCAGACCGGTGCCGTCGAGGCGGCAGGAGAGTTCGGCGCCGGTGACGAGGGTGAGCGGCCTGCCGGTGTCCGGGAGGGCGGCGACGGCCTCGGCATGGCCCCGGGTCGAGTCGTGGTCGGTCAGCGCGACGACGTCGAGCCCGGCGGCGGCCGCGTTGCGCACCAGCTCGGCGGGGGTGTCCGTACCGTCCGACGCGGTGGAGTGGGTGTGCAGATCGATGCGCACGACGCGGACTCCGGGGCTCGGAACGGACGGGGGGACGCTTCAGGATAGCGGCAGCCCAGGACCGCCCCGAGCCGGGATACGAGCCGTTCCGTCAGTGCAGCAGCCGCGGGGACAGCGGACCGCAGGGGAGCAGCTCGGCCTCCGCGCCCGCGTCGCGCAGATCGGTCAGGACCAGCTCGTCGTAGAGCAGCAGTCCGGACTGTTCCGGCCAGACGATCGCCCAGAGCCAGAGTCCGAGCGCCTCACCGGCGAAGACCGCGCGGTCCTGGGGGGCCTCGGGGACGTGCCAGAGCGGAGTGGGCCGGCCCGCGGCGAGCAGCTTGGCCTGGGGCGGCTTGTCGACGTGGAGGGCGGGGCCGGGGTCGGGGCCCGGGATGCCCGCGTAGCGCGCGCCGAGTCCGATGCCCAGCTCCTCGGCGATGAGCAGCAGCTCACCCGTACCGCCGAAGGGTCCCGGACCCGAGCAGGCGACGACGGTGGCGCGGCCGCCGCTGCGGTCGTCGCCCGCGTACGCGACCCCGGCGAAGAGCCAGCCGACCGGCAGTGGCCAGGGCATCCAGACCGGGACGCGCGCGCGGTGCACCACGGCGTCGAGCGCTTCGACGCTGGGTGGTATCACCGGCTGGAGCGGGTGGACCGTACCGTGTTCGTCGCACTGCCAGGAGTCGGCGAAGAGACCGGGCGCCCTGACCCGGCCACCGCACTTCGGGCAGCTGGGTTCGCCCCTCATACCGTGGCCCTCATACCGTCACGGTCCTCCGTGGCGCCGCTCACGTCAAGGGACGATCACCGGTCCGGCACGGCCGGCGACGGAGCGGGACCACTGGTCGGAGCCGGTCGGAGGGTCTGCGGACGGGCTCCGGACGGGCTGCGGCGGAGCTTCGGGAACTTTCGAACACCGGCCGGGCGCCGGGGGCCGTTCGGGTCACGGCACGGCCGAACGGCTCCGGGCCGTGACCCGTCCGTACCGGGCCGGCCCGGTACGGGCGGTCAGTCCAGCGCGACCGAGCGGCGCAGCGGGTCGCGCAGGTCGGTGCCGTGGGACAGCCAGCGTTCCTCCAGCTCCCCGGCGCCCCTGACTCTCTTCCAGGCGGCCTCGTTGGGGGTCATCGGCAGCAGCGGCAGGAAGCGCACCGGGTCCAGCGGCGCGTCCAGCTCCAGATCCGGCACCAGTCCGCCGGACTCCCCCACCAGTACGGAGCTGAAGGGGGCCCCCGGCCACAGTGGCTCCCCGAGGTCCAGCGAGCCGCCGGGGGCCACGACAACGCCCTCGACCTGCGGGGAGGAGGCCAGGACGGCGAGCGGGCGCAGCACCCGGTCGGTGTCGGCGAGTCCGCCGCGTACGGAGAGGACCAGCTCGGCCCGGGGCCCCTTGACGGGGTCGGCGAGCAGCTCCGCCGGGTCGGCCATCGGCTGCGCCGACATCCCCAGGGTGGCGTAACGGATCACGCCGGATCCCTCGGCGTCCACGAAGCGCAGAACCTCGATCCGGTCCGTACCCAGGAAGGTCACCGAGGCGCGCGCGTCGGGTTCGCCGAGGGCCGTACGGAGACGGGCCTCGACGAGAGCGAGAATTTCTTCCATCCGGCGAGCATAGATCGCGTAAGGATGGGGCAAGAGAAAGAATTGGCCCGCTGTCGGCTGATAGCCTGGGCCGCTGGTTGGGACAGCACGCCGAGCGTCGCTATCCGGTCCCGACAACACGTCATCCCCTACGGGGGACCGGCTGGAGGAGGTGAGGCTGCGGTGGATCGAAGTCATCCGGCCAGTACCAGCCGCTCTTCCGGCCGAATTCCCACTCCGGCAATCTGACGCCCCGCCCCTGTCCGGGCTCACGGCTTCCCGCACGACGGAAGAGCACTTTTCTCATCGCCGGTGTTTTTGCCTGTCTGTAGCGAACGCCTGTCTGTTGCGAACGCCGTCACCGCGATCCCGCGGTGCCGCCCGCTTTGCGGACGTCATGCCCCACGTCCCCATTCCGGGCCGCGCCACGCCCTCGCCGACGGCCTCTCCGTAAGGAGCCCGCCATGTCGATGATCCGTGACCTCCGCGCAGCGGTCCGCCCGTCCCTGCGCCGAAGCAGCACCAACCAGGGCAAGCCGAGCAAGTACGACACGTACGACGCCACCCGGGACCCCTCCGCCTCCAGCGCGGTCGTCGACTGCGCGGTCTACCGCGAGGGGCGGCGGGTCGAGCGGGCCTCCTGTGTCACCCCGCACGAGGCGATGCTGCGGGTGCGGGAGAGCGGGGGCTTCGCCTGGATCGGGCTCCACGAGCCGACCGAGGCGGAATTCGCGGGGATCGCGGCCGAGTTCGGGCTGCACCCGCTGGCGGTGGAGGACGCGGTGCACGCGCATCAGCGGCCGAAGCTGGAGCGGTACGACGACACCCTGTTCACCGTCTTCAAGACCATCCACTACGTGGAACACGCCGAGCTGACCGCGACCAGCGAGGTCGTCGAGACCGGCGAGGTGATGTGCTTCACCGGCGACAACTTCGTGATCACCGTCCGGCACGGCGGCCGGGGTTCGCTGCGCGATCTGCGCCACCGGCTCGAATCCGACACCGAGTTGCTGGCCAAAGGGCCTTCGGCCGTACTGCACTCCATCGCCGACCATGTCGTCGACGGATATGTCGCGGTGGCGGCGGCCGTGCAGGACGACATCGACGAGGTCGAGATCGACGTGTTCTCCGCCCCGGCGAAGGGCAGCCCCCGGGGTGGCGACGCCGGGCGGATCTACCAGCTCAAGCGCGAGGTGCTGGAGTTCAAGCGGGCGGTCTCACCACTGCTGCGGCCGATGCAGCTGCTGAGCGAGCGGCCGATGCGGCTGATCGACCCCGACATCCAGAAGTACTTCCGCGATGTGGCCGACCATCTGTCCCGGGTGCACGAGCAGGTCATCGGCTTCGACGAACTGCTGAACTCGATCCTCCAGGCCAATCTGGCGCAGGCGACCGTCGCCCAGAACGAGGACATGCGCAAGATCACGTCCTGGGCGGCGATCATCGCCGTACCGACGGCGGTCTGCGGGGTCTACGGCATGAACTTCGACTACATGCCCGAGCTGAGGTGGAAGTACGGCTACCCGCTGGTGCTGGTCGCGATCGGCTCGATCTGTCTGGCGATCCACCGGATGCTGAAGCGCAACGGCTGGCTGTAGCGCGTATCGCGCGATACGGACGGACCGGCCGACCCGGCCGAACGGAAAAGTCGCTCGCAACAGTCGATCCACCCGTACACCGGCTTCCGTACACCGGCGGACCGCCGTGCCGGGCCCCCGATAGGCTGCGCGGCATGACAGAACCTCACCTCCCCGACCTGGCCCTCGCCGACCGGGCCCTGGTCGAGGAGGCCACCAAGAAGTCCGGCCTCGTCTGGGTACGGGAGTCCGGGCCCGCCCGTGCGCTGTGGCACCTCTGGCACGAGGGCGCCGCGCTGCTGGTCGGGGACGGCCCCGGGGAGCAGCCGCTGCCGGGGCTCGCGGACGGCTCGCGGGCCGAGGTGACCGTACGCAGCAAGGACAAGGGCGGTCGGCTGGTGGCCTGGACGGCGGATGTCGTGGAGCTGGCGCCGCGCTCGCCCGAGTGGGAGGCTGCCGTCGCCGAACTGAAGGGCAAGCGGCTCAACGCCCCGGACGCCGAGGCGATGCCGGAGCGCTGGGCGCGGGAGTGCCGGGTGCTGCGGCTGGTGCCCCTGACGGCGGTGACCGAGCTGCCGCAGGGCTCGCTGGCGGCCCCTCCGCTGCCGACGCCCGCGACGACCCGCGTGCCCGCCTCCCCCTCCCTGGGCCGACTGCTGCTGGGCCGCAGGAAGAAGGGCTGACGTCGGCCGCTTCCCGGAGCTGCCGGTCTACTGGCCGGTGGTCTTGGGCAGCCTGCTGCCGTAGTCGACGGTCTGCCCCTTCGTCGGCGCCTCCAGCTCGAAGTCCTTGCCCCAGTCGGCGAGGGTGAGCGTGCCCGCGTTGCCCGCGCGCTCCAGCTGCACCGGGTAGGGCGTGCCCTCCAGCGCGACGTCCAGCGTGCCGCCGTCGCCCTCGCTGCCGCTGATCTTGATGGTCCGCACCCCGCCGATCCGGTCGCGCTCGCCCTTGTTCAGCTTGCCGTGCAGCGACAGGATCCCGCTGAGCAGCACATTCATATCGGTGAAGCCGGTCAGCTGCTTGTACGCCGGGTCGTCCTCCGGCACCTTCACATACTTGTCCCTGAGCTTGCCCGCGGCCTCGGAGTCCGACGTACTGGGCGGGGCGGTCGCCTTGCCGTCCGTCTCGGTGTGGCTCCAGAAGTCCGCGTCTGCCTTGAGGAACAGCTGCTCCTCGATGCGCAGCAGCTGGAAGGTGGTGGTCCGGGAGACCACGGAGCCGATGGCGCCGTTCCCCTTGAGCCGCATATTGAGCTTGTACGTCTCGCCCCCGCTGACCAGCGCCCCGGAGAGGCGGACCGCGCCCGCGCCGTCCGCCGCCGTCTTCGCCTTCTTCTCGATCTCGGTGGCGGAGAGTTTCCCGACCCCGTTCGTCCCCTTGTCGGGATCCTCGCCACCGCCGCACGCGGTGAGTCCCGGGGCCAGTACCGCGCCGAGCAGGAGGGGGAGCAGGACCCGGCGGACGCCGTCGGAGAGCGGGGGAACGGTCACAGACGCACTTGCCTCTCATACGCTGCTGGGGTGGCAGACCGCAGCGTACCCGGGCGGCCCGTGCCTCTCGACAGAGAGGCGCGGGCCACCGTGAGGACGGATCCGTCAGCGCGTCCCGCAGCGGTACGGGCTAGCCTGAACCCGTCATCATGCTGGATAGAACGACATAAGGATCGCCAAGGACAGGGAGGCGCTCGGAGATGGCGGCAAGCGCGCCCCGGGTCTTCGTCTCGCATCTCGTCGGCGTGCCGGTTTTCGACCCCACCGGCGATCAGGTGGGCCGGGTCCGCGATCTGGTCGCGATACTGCGGGTCACCGGCCGGCCGCCGAGGCTGCTGGGGCTCGTGGTCGAGGTGATCGGGCGGCGCCGGATCTTCCTGCCGATGACCCGGGTGACCGGTATCGAGTCGGGCCAGGTGATCACGACCGGGGTGCTGAACGTACGGCGCTTCGAGCAGCGTCCGACCGAGCGGCTGGTCCTCGGCGAGCTGCTCGACCGCCGGGTGCGGCTCGTCGAGAGCGACGAGGAGGTGACGGTCCTCGATGTCTCCGTACAGCAGCTGCCCGCGCGCCGGGACTGGGAGATCGACAAGGTCTTCGTCCGGCGCGGCAGGGCGGGCGGCGCGCTGCGCAGGCGCGGGGACACGCTGACGGTGGAGTGGTCGGCGGTCACCGGGTTCTCGCTGGAGGAGGAGACGCAGGGCGCGGAGCGCCTGGTCGCCTCCTTCGAGCGGCTGCGTCCGGTCGATCTCGCCAATGTGCTGCACCATCTGACGCCGAAGCGGCGGGCCGAGGTCGCCGCCGCGCTCGACGACGACCGGCTCGCCGATGTGCTGGAGGAGCTGCCCGAGGACGATCAGGTGGAGATCCTCGGCAAGCTCAAGGAGGAGCGCGCGGCCGACGTCCTGGAGGCGATGGACCCGGACGACGCGGCCGACCTGCTCTCGGAGCTGCCCGAGTCCGACAAGGAGCGGCTGCTGACGCTGATGCGCCCCGACGACGCGGCGGACGTGCGGCGGCTGATGTCGTACGAGGAGCGGACGGCGGGCGGGCTGATGACGACCGACCCGATCGTGCTGCGGCCGGACGCGACGGTGGCGGACGCGCTGGCCCGGGTGCGGATGCAGGACCTGTCCCCGGCGCTCGCGGCGCAGGTCTATGTGTGCCGCCCGCCGGACGAGACGCCGACGGGCAAGTACCTGGGCACGGTCCACTTCCAGCGGCTGCTGCGGGATCCGCCGTACACGCTGGTCAGCTCGATCGTGGACAGCGATCTGCCGCCGCTGGCCCCGGACACCCCGCTGACCGCGATCACCGGCCATCTCGCGGCGTACAACATGGTCTCGGCGCCGGTGGTCGACGACAGCGGGGCGCTGCTGGGCGCGGTGACCGTCGATGACGTACTCGACCATCTGCTGCCCGACAACTGGCGCGAGACCGGATTCCACGGTCCTGAGGAGGGGGAGACGGGCCGTGGTGACTGAACGCGGGGACCGGGACGGCGGCGGCCGGGACCGGCCGAGGAGCGGGAGCGGTACGGGCGCGACGGCGATAACGCGCGGCGCGCGGGTGCGGCTCGACCAGCCGCGCCCGCAGCGGCGCCGGATACTGCCCGAGTACGACCCGGAGGCGTTCGGGCGGCTCTCGGAGCGGGTGGCCAGGTTCCTGGGGACCGGCCGCTTCATCGTGTGGATGACACTGGTCATCATTGTGTGGCTGGCGTGGAACATCCTCCTGCCGCCCGCGCTGCGCTTCGACCCGTACCCCTTCATCTTCCTGACGCTGGTGCTCTCGCTCCAGGCGTCGTACGCGGCACCCCTGATCCTGCTGGCGCAGAACCGCCAGGACGACCGGGACCGGGTCACCCAGGAGCAGGAGCGCAAGCAGAACGAGCGGGCGATCGCGGACACCGAGTATCTGACGCGGGAGATCGCGGCGCTGCGGATGGGGCTCGGCGAGGTCGCCACGCGTGACTGGATCCGTTCCGAGCTCCAGGACATGGTGAGGGACATGGCCGATCACCATGTGCTGCCGCCGGAGACCGGGCGGGCGCGGGGGCGCGAGGAATCCGACCGCTGACGGACCGGCGCACGGGCTTTCCGCAGGCGGGGCCCGGCGCCGTACCATCTCCGTATGGCTACCGACACGTACGGAACCGCCGTTCCCGCGGAAGACGCGGTGCGCGAAGCGCTGGCGACGGTGAACGACCCCGAGATCCACCGGCCGATCACCGACCTGGGCATGGTCAAATCGGTGGATATCGGCGCCGATGGCGTGGTGGCGGTCACGGTCTACCTCACGGTCTCCGGCTGCCCGATGCGCGACACGATCACGCGGACCGTGACGGACGCCGTCGCCCGTGTCGAGGGCGTCACCCGGGTGGATGTCACGCTGGACGTGATGGGCGACGAGCAGCGGCGCGAGCTGGCCGCCGCGCTGCGCGGCGGGACCGCCGAGCGCGAGGTGCCGTTCGCCCAGCCCGGCTCGCTGACCCGGGTGTACGCCGTGGCGTCGGGCAAGGGCGGTGTCGGCAAGTCCTCGGTGACGGTCAATCTGGCGGCGGCGATGGCGGCCGACGGGCTGAAGGTCGGCGTGGTCGATGCGGACATCTACGGGCACAGCGTGCCGCGCATGCTCGGCGCGGACGGCAAGCCCACCCAGGTCGAGAACATGATCATGCCGCCGTCGGCGCACGGCGTGAAGGTGATCTCCATCGGCATGTTCACCCCGGGCAACGCCCCAGTGGTGTGGCGCGGCCCGATGCTGCACCGGGCGCTCCAGCAGTTCCTGGCGGATGTCTACTGGGGCGACCTGGATGTCCTGCTGCTCGATCTGCCACCGGGGACCGGCGACATCGCGATCTCGGTGGCCCAGCTCGTCCCGAACGCGGAGATCCTGGTGGTCACCACCCCGCAGCAGGCGGCGGCCGAAGTGGCCGAGCGGGCCGGGTCGATCGCCGTACAGACCCATCAGAAGATCGTCGGCGTGGTCGAGAACATGTCGGGCCTGCCGTGTCCGCACTGCGACGAGATGATCGACGTCTTCGGCACCGGCGGCGGCAAGCTGGTCGCCGAGGGACTGACGCGGACGACCGGCGCCGAGGTGCCGGTGCTCGGCGGGATCCCGATCGACGTACGGCTGCGCGAGGGCGGCGACGCGGGCAAGCCGATCGTCCTGTCCGACCCCGACTCCCCCGCCGCGGTCGCGCTGCGCTCCATCGCGAGCAAGCTGGGCGGCCGCAAGCGCGGCCTGTCGGGCATGTCGCTGGGCATCACGCCGCGCAACAAGTTCTGAGAACGGTACGCCGACGGTACGAGGTACGGAGGTAAGGGGCGCCGGCAATGGCGTGCGCCCCTTACAGCGGACCCGGTCACGGCGAGTCCGGTGATCACAGCGGGTCCAGTGATCACAGCAGGTCCGGTGATCACAGCGGGTCCAGTGATCACAGCCGGTCCGGTGATCACAGCGGGTCCAGTGATCACAGCCGGTCCGGCGGGGGCGCGGGTCAGCCGTAGGACCTGATGTCCTCGATCACCGAGAAGCCGAGCCCGTACGCGCTCATCCCGCGCCCGTACGCGCCGAGGTGGACCGGTCCGCCCGGGGAGCCCGCCAGCACCCAGCCGAACTCGGACTCGCGGTAGTGGAAGGGCGTCGGCACCGCGTCGACCGGCAGCGAGAGCACCGACCAGGACGGCCCGTTGAGCTCGTCGGCCAGCTCGAACGCGGCCTCCGTCTGCTGCTTCAGCCAGTCGTCGCGCAGGGTGTGGTCGAGCAGTACGGGCCAGGTGGCCGAGAGCAGCCCCGCCCCGGCCAGCCAGGCCGCCGAGGAGGCCGTGGTGGCGTCCAGGTGCCCGGTGCCGTCACCGGTGCTGCACGCGGGGCCGGCGGCGACGGTGACGACGACCGCGAAGCGTTCCCTCTCGGCGGTCGCCGCGTCCGGTCTTATCGACGGCCCCTCGCCATGGCCCGTGGCGCCGTGCCGTACCTCGCCGTCGGCGGTGGCGCCGACCCGCATCAGCCTGCGCGGGCCCGTGAACGCGTCGTCCAGTCCGTACCAGGGGAAGGGCGCGCGCAGATAGCCGGCGAGCGTATGGGGGGCGGCCGGTCCTCCCTCGGCGTCCACGGGACCGTTCGCGTCCCGCGTACCTGCCCGACTCGTCGTCTCCATCTGCCGGCGCCTCCTCGATCTCGAAACGTCCGCAGCGGCCCGCCCCCGACGGGCGTCTCACTGCCGGACAGATGGAGGATAGCCACCCGGCCCCGGCTCGCAGGGATTGGCCGTGCTCAGGTGGCGTCCGAGTCGAAGAGCGGACGCTCTGCGGGCGCGGGCTTCTTGAGCAGGTCAGGGGTGGTGGCGGGGCTCTTCTTGAGCAGGTCGGGCAGGGTCGTGGAGCCGTTCGCGGACGACCCGTTCGCCGAGGAGCCGCTGAGCGTCTTCACGGCGGCGGGCGCGGCCTCCTCGGTGGAATCACTCTCCCGGCCGTTGACCACATCGGTGATGTCCGAGATCTCCTTGCGGAGGTCGAAGCTGCTGCGGATCTCGCCCAGGCCCAGATCGTCGTTGCCCTCCATGAGCTGCTTACGGACGAACGTCTTGGGGTTCAGGTCCTCGAACTCGAAGTCCTTGAACTGCGGGCCGAGCTCCGAGCGGATGTCTTCCTTCGCGTTGTCGGAGAACTCGCGGATCTTCCGTATGAAACCGGCGACGTCCTGGATGACCTTGGGCAGCTTCTCCGGGCCGAAGACGATGACCGCGAGTACCACGATCGTGACCACCTCAAGGGCGCCAATGTCACTGAACACTCTGCTGCTCCTTGTGTTCTCCGGCCCACGGACGATGTCGGGGGCGTCCATGCCCGAGCGGTCGAGGTGGAACGGGGTCCGGGCCGTTCCACGGTACCTGTCGTACCGGCCAGGACGGTACCTTCCGGACCTGTCCACCCGCTGTGAGAAACGGCGCTCCGGTAACTGTCAGCTGCCGTCCGCCGAGCCGAGCGTGAGGCTCATGGTCCGTTCCTCGCCGCCGCGTACGAGCGTCAGCTCCAGCTTGTCCCCCGGCCGGTGCGCGCGGATCTTGACGATCAGCTCCTCGCCGCTGTGCACCCGCTCCTTGTCGACCTGGGTGATCACATCGCCCGGCTTGATGCCCGCCCGGTCGCCGGGGCCGTCCGCCGTCACGGCCCGACCGCCGTCCGCGGCCTTCGCGCCCACCCGGGCGCCGTCGCCCGCGTACTCCATGTCGAGGCTGACACCGATGATCGGGTGGGTGGCCCGGCCCGTGTTGATCAGCTCCTCCGCGACCCTCTTGCCCTGGTTGATCGGTATGGCGAAGCCCAGTCCGATGGAGCCCGACTGGCCCGCGCCGAGGCCGGTGCCGCTGTCCGCCGCACGGATCGCGCTGTTGATCCCGATGACCCGCGCCTTGCTGTCGACCAGCGGGCCGCCCGAGTTGCCCGGGTTGATCGGGGCGTCGGTCTGGAGCGCGTCGACATAGCTGATGTCGCTGCCGTCGCCCTTCTCGCCGCCCGCCGTGATGGGACGCTGCTTGGCGCTGATGATCCCGGAGGTGACCGTGTTGGACAGGTCGAAGGGGGCGCCGATGGCCACCACCGGGTCGCCGACCTGGACGTTGTCGGAGTTGCCGAGCGGCAGCGGCTTGAGCCCGGTGACCCCGGTGACCTTGACCACAGCGAGGTCGTAGCCGCTGTCCTTGCCGACGAGCTTCGCGCTGGCGGTCTCGCCGCCGCTGAAGGTGACCGATATCTCGCCGGAGGAGCCCGCGGGCTGGACGACATGGTTGTTCGTCAGGATGTGGCCCCGCTGGTCGAGTACGAAGCCGGTGCCCGTGCCCTGCTCGCCCTCGCCGCTGACATGGAGGGTGACGACGCTCGGCAGGGCGCTGGCGGCGATGCCCGCGACGCTCTCGGGCGCGCGGCCACCGCTCTCCGGACCCGCCTGCGGCAGCTCGACGGTGCTGAAGCCGCCGTTGCGTTCGATGTACGCGCCGACCGCGCCGCCGAACACACAGCCCGCGAAGACCAGCGCCGCGACGGCGGCCGTCCCGGCCCGCCGCCGCTTCCCGCCGGGCTCGCCGCACTGGGTGAGCGGCTGCTGCGGCCCGGGGGTGGACCAGGGGTCGTACCGGAGCCACTGCGGGGACGGCGGCGAGACCGCCGCGGGCCCCGCCGGGCCCTGGGCGAGCACCTGGGGCCCCGCCGACCCCGCGTAGGGGTCCTGGGCGTACGGGGGCGCCATCGGGGTCCCGTGCGCCGGGGTGGGCAGCTGTACGGGCGGGGCGGGCGCCCAGGGCCCCGGGCCGCCGTAGGGCGGGGTGCTGTAGGCGTCCGGCTCGTGCAGCGGCCGGGGGCGGTCCTGGGGGCCGGGCTCCACCGGGGTCACCGGAGCAGGCGGGGCTTCCCGCGTCAGACCCTCGGGCGCGGGCGCCCCTGCAGCGGACACCCCGGGAGCGGACACCCCGGGAGCGGGCGCCTCGGGCGCGGGCTGCCCGTCCTCGACGGGCGGCCGCTCCTCTACGGCTGTCCGCTCCTCGACGGGCGCCCGGTCCGTGCTGGGCGGCGCCTCCGGCTCTCGTGGTGTCTCATGTCCCACCGAGGGACGGCTCCACCACTTCGCCTTCGGTCCGCTGGGCTTCCCGTCGTCCATGCTCTCCCCGCAACTGCCGTTCCGCGCCCCCGAAGGGGCGCCCTGCGAGGATTCAACCAGGTTCGGCCCGGCGGGCACATGGGAGTTGGTCAGCGCCTGGCCGAAAGCGGCGCGACGGGCAGCGTCGGAGCGTCCATCCGGGTGGGACGCGGGGCCGCCGTGGGACTGAGCTCCGGGTCGTCGATCTGGAGCGCCGAACCCGCCGGCCCCGTCGGCCGTATCAGCAGCTCGGTGGAGTCGATCAGGGTGCCCGACGCGTAGCCGTGCCCGGAGAGGGTCTCCACCTGGGAGACACCGGCCGGGACCGCGGGGGCCTGGCCGTTCCCCGTGTGCGCTCCGGCGGCGCCGCCCTGGCGCCGGGAGGACTCACCGCCCACGGAGACCGGGGCCGTGGTGCCGGGGGCCCGCATGGGGGTCACGCTGTTGCCCGCGCCCCGCTGGAGGACATCGGCCGTCCCCAGCTGCATCGTCCCGCCGAGGGCCATCGCCGCGAAGGACACCGCGCTGGCCGCCGCGAAGGCGAACCGCCGTCCGCGCCACGGCGAACGCTCGGCCTCCTGGCGCCCGACCTCGTGGATACGGAAACCGGAGCCGCCGGAGAGCCCACCGGCGCCCGCCGGGACATAGCCGAAGCCGTCCGGGCGCACCCCGAAGACACCGTCGCCGAAGCGCCGGGCGCCCTCGAACTCGAAGAGCCCCTTGCCCTCGTCGTCCTCCCCGGCGCCCGGTCCCGACGATCCGCCGGGCAGGCTGTGGAGCCGGGCCAGGAACCCCGCGGAGGGCAGCGGCGGGGCGGTCTGCGCGAACACGCTTTTCAGCCGGCGCTGCGCGTCGGCCTCCGCCTTGCACTTGGCACAGGTCGCGAGATGGGCCAGCACGCGCTCCCGCGCGTCATGGTTCAGCTCCCCGTCCACCAAGGCGGCGAGTCTGTCCCCCAGATGCTGTTCGGCGGGGGTGGGGCCGGTGCCACTCACGCCGCTCCGACCTCCCCGGCCACACTTGCGAAGGCGCGCTGCTCGGCCCTGGCCTCGGGGGAACGGTGCTGGAGTGCCTTGCGCAGATGCGAGCGCCCCCGGTGGATCCGGCTGCGCACGGTGCCGAGCTTCACTCCGAGCGTGGCCGCGATCTCCTCGTACGACAGCCCCTCGATGTCACAGAGCACGACCGCGGCGCGGAACTCGGGCGCGAGGGTGTCCAGCGCCTGCTGGACGTCCGCGTCGAAGTGCGTGTCGTGGAACACCTGCTGGGGCGACGGCTCACGGCTGGGCAGCCGCTCCGCCGCGTCGTCGCCGAGCGCGTCGAACCGGATCCGCTGCTTGCGACGGACCATGTCCAGGAAGAGATTGGTGGTGATGCGGTGGAGCCAGCCCTCGAAGGTGCCGGGGGTGTACGTCGACAGCGAGCGGAAGACCCGGACGAAGACTTCCTGGGTCAGGTCCTCGGCGTCGTGCTGATTGCCCGTGAGGCGGTACGCGAGGCGGTAGACACGTCCGCTGTGGGTGCTGACGATCTCCTCCCAGCTGGGAGGCGTCCACGTCTGCGATTCCGCATCCGATGCGAAGGTCGCGGTCACGGCGGAGTCGGTGGAGCGAGAACGGTCAGCTGTGTTGGTCACGGATTTCGGCTCGCCGACCGACCTGAGAAAGCGCCTGAGCACTCCTCCCCGATCCACAGGCGCAGCCGCACCTCCCCTATCGGCTCTGGTGGTGTCCAGTGGAGCCCCTACCATAGCCACTCCGCCCGTTAGTTCCGGATAAGAATCTTTACGTGAATTGGGAGCCGGTCCCCGGCCCGATACCTGGTGCTCCCCGCCCGCTCCTGCCTCCTTCTCAACGCCCGGTCCCATCTGCGGGTTCCCGGGTACAGCGGATACAGTCACCGTTGCGCCGCCAACGGGGACAAGGAGAGGGTCATTACCGCCAACCGGCAGACGAGCTGGGCGTTCGCCGACGCCTTTGTCGCCGAGGACGAAGCACTGCGCTGGGCCCGGGACCGGGCCCGCGACTCAGGGCTCCGCTCGGTGTCACCAGGCACTGGCGCCGCGCTGCGTCTGCTCGCCGCCACGCTCGACGCGAAGTCGGTGGCGGAGATCGGCACCGGTACCGGGGTCTCCGGGACGTATCTGCTCCAGGGCATGCGGCCGGACGGCGTCCTGACCACGGTCGACACGGAACCGGACCGCCAGCAGGTCGCCCGGCACGCCTTCCGCGCCGCGGGCTTCGCCGGGAACCGCGCGCGGTTCATCCCCGGGGGCGCCCTGGACGTACTGCCACGCCTCGCGGACGGCGGCTACGACCTGGTCTTCTGCGACGGCGACCGGCTCGAATCACTCGAATATCTCGTTGAATCGCTACGGCTGCTGAGGCCCGGCGGACTCGTCTGTTTCGAGGGTGTCTTCTCCAACGGCCGGACGGTCGACTCGGCGGCCCAGCCCGCAGAGGTGCTGCGGGTGCGGGAGCTGCTGCGCGCCGTACGGGAGAGCCGGGAACTCCAGTCGACGCTGCTGCCGGTGGGCGACGGACTGCTCTGCGCGGTACGGCGGGGCTGAGCGCCGCCGGACGTCGAGGGCCTCTCCTGACCACCGACGGCCCTCCTGCCGACGGCCCGCTTGCCGATCACCTCCGGAACAGAGCTCTGCCCCGGCACGGACTGATCCGTACCGGGGCAGAAGTCTGTCTGTCCAAGGGTGACCCAACACCCGGAAGACCGTTCATTTCGTTCCGCTCAGCCGACGACCTTCTTCAGCGCGTCGCCGAGCGCCTCCGCCTCGTCCGGAGTCAGCTCGACGACAAGCCGACCGCCGCCTTCGAGCGGAACGCGCATGACGATGCCCCGCCCCTCCTTGGTCACCTCGAGCGGGCCGTCGCCCGTTCGCGGCTTCATGGCCGCCATGCTCGTTCCCCTTCCTGAAACCAGCTCATCGCAGCCGGCTTGCCCCTTGCAGGCCCTGTGTCACCGGCATCGAACACATTGCTTCAAGCCCATTATCCCGCATGGCGGGACCCGATGACCAACATCGGATGGCATCGCTTCGGCAACGCGCTCTCTCAAAACCCCTCAATTCGGCGATCCGGCTGCGATACTTCGCCGCTCCGTGCTCCGTGGGCACCCGACTTTCTTAGACGCAGGTCACATGCCCGGCGCGGGAGATCTCCGCCATGCTGGGGCCCGACAGGACTGCCGGAGCCGCGAAGGGACCCGACCATGGCCGACACCGTGCTGTACGACGTGAGTGACGGACTCGCAACGATCACGATCAACCGCCCCGAGGCCATGAACGCGATGAACATCGCCACCAAGGCCGCCCTCCGGGACGCGCTGGTGACAGCGGGAGCCGACTCCGCCGTACGGGGTGTTCTGCTGACCGCCGCGGGCGATCGCGCCTTCTGTGTGGGCCAGGACCTCAAGGAGCACACCACCCTGCTGGCCGCCGATCTGGAGAACGGCTCCGGGGCGACGATGAGCACCGTACGGGAGCACTACAACCCGATCCTGCGCGCGATCACCGAGATGCCCAAGCCGGTCGTCGCGGGGGTCAACGGGGTCGCCGCGGGCGCGGGGCTGGGCTTCGCCCTCGCCGCGGACTACCGGATCGTCGCGGACACCGCCTCGTTCAACACCTCCTTCGCGGGGGTGGCCCTCACCGCCGACTCCGGGGTCTCCTGGACCCTCCCCCGGCTGATCGGCCACGGCCGCGCGGCCGATCTGCTGCTCTTCCCCCGCTCGATCCCCGCCGCCGAGGCGTACGGCTGGGGCCTGGTGAACCGGGTCGTGCCCGCCGCCGAGCTGCCCGCCGAGGCCGCCGCCGTCGCCCGCGCCCTCGCCTCGGGCCCGACGCTCGCCTACGCGTCGCTCAAGGAGTCCCTGGCGTACGGGGCGGAACACTCGTTGGCCGAGACGCTGGAGAAGGAGGACGAACTCCAGTCGAGGGCGGGCGCGTCGGCGGACCACTCCATCGCGGTCAACGCCTTCCTGGCCAAGGAGAAGCCCCGGTACGTGGGGCGCTGAGGCTCAGGGCCGGGCCACGCAGCCTTCCAGGTGGTCGTTGACCAGCCCGCACGCCTGCATCAGGGCGTAGGCCGTCGTGGGCCCCACGAAGCGGATCCCGCGCTTCTTGAGATCCTTGGCCAGGGCCGTGGACTCCTCGGTGATCGCCGGAACATCGGCGATCGTCGGGGGCGCCGGGCGCTCGGCCCGGTCCTTGGGCGCGTGGGACCAGATCAGGGCGTCCAGCTCACCGGCGGACCACTGGGCGAGGACCCGCGCGTTGGCGAGGGTCGCGTCGACCTTGGCGCGGTTGCGGATGATCCCCGGATCGGCGAGCAGCCGCTCGCGGTCCGTGTCGGTGAACTCCGCCACGGACGCGATCCTGAACGAGTCGAAGGCGGTACGGAACCCCTCGCGCCGGCGCAGGATCGTGATCCAGGACAGCCCCGACTGGAACGCCTCCAGACAGAGCCGTTCGAAGAGGGCGTCGTCGCCGTGGACCGGGCGTCCCCACTCCTCGTCGTGATAGGCCAGATAGTCCTCGGTGGACAGCCCCCAGGGGCAGCGCGGCCGCCCATCGGGGCCGGGCACCACGGCTCCGTCGCTCATCGGCCGGTCTCCTCGCCGGGCTTCCCGGAGTCGCCGGCCTTCCCCGAGCCGCCCGGTCCTCCGGAGTCTCCAGGCTCTTCGACGTCACCGGACTTCCCGAGGTCGACGGGCCGCTCGAAGTCCTCCGGCCCGAGATCGTCCGGCCCGAGATCCTCCCGCCCACCGAAGAGTTCGCGCGTCCCGGGCTTTCCGAAGAAGCCGGCCGGGGAGACCGCCGTGGCCTGCGCCCCCGCGAGCGCCGACTCCAGCTCCGCGATCCGCGCGTCCCGCTCCGCCAGCTCCGCGCCGAGCCGGGCGAGTACGTCGTCGACGTCCGCCATCCGGTAGCCGCGCGCGCCGACCGGCAGCCGGAGCGCCTCGACATCGGCGCGGCCGACCGGCCGGGTCACCGGCAGTGGGTCCACCAGCCGCTCCGGAGAGACCTCCGGCAGGATCGCGCGGTCGCCGCCGCCGACGACGGCGAGGGTGACCGCGGAGACGACCACGACCATCGCGATGAGCAAGAACAAGAACACGGGCTTCTCCCCGGGCAGGAAACGTCGATGCCGATCGTGCCATGAGCCGTCGGCGCCGGGGACGGCCAGCGACCGTTAAAGTCACAGTCGGAGCAGGTCCGGACAGGTCCGGAGCGGCTCCGGAGCAGGTCGACGGGGAGCCGATACGCGGGAAGGGCACGGAATGCGCGGAGTTCTGCGGCTGGGACGTCGGGAATTCGAGGCGTACGAGCCGGTGATCATGGCAATCGTCAACCGGACCCCCGACTCCTTCTACGACCAGGGCGCGACCTTCCGCGACCGGCCCGCGCTGGAGCGGGTGGAGCGCGCGGTGGCGGAGGGCGCCGCCATCATCGACATCGGCGGGGTGAAGGCGGGGCCCGGCGAGGAGGTCACCGCCGAGGAGGAGGCGCGCCGTACGGTCGGTTTCGTCGCGGAGGTGCGGCGGCTCCACCCGGACGTGGTGATCAGCGTCGACACCTGGCGCCACGAGGTCGGCGAGGCCGTCTGCGCGGTGGGCGCGGATCTGCTGAACGACGCCTGGGGCGGGGTGGACCCCCGGCTGGCCGAGGTCGCCGCGCGGTACGGAGCGGGGCTGGTCTGCACCCACGCGGGCGGCGCCGAACCGAGGACCCGGCCGCACCGGACGACGTACGACGACGTACTGACGGACATTCTGCGGGTGACCCTGGGACTGGCCGAGCGCGCCGTGGAACTGGGCGTGCGCCGGGACGGGATCATGATCGACCCCGGTCACGACTTCGGCAAGAACACCCGGCACTCGCTGGAGGCGACCCGCAGGCTGGACGAGATGGCCGGGACGGGCTGGCCGGTGCTGGTCTCGCTCTCCAACAAGGACTTCGTCGGCGAGACGCTCGACAAGCCGGTCAAGGAGCGGCTGATCGGCACGCTGGCGACGACCGCGGTGTCGGCGTGGCTCGGGGCCAGGGTCTACCGCGTCCACGAGGTCGCGGAGACCAAGCAGGTGCTGGACATGGTCGCGTCGATCGCGGGCCACCGGCCCCCGGCCGTGGCCCGCCGGGGCCTGGCCTGAGCCGGAGGGCGCGGAGCCGCGAGGGCCCCGTACCCTCCCGGCCCCGGGTCAGTTCCCGGTCTCCTTGGTGACCAGCGCGACCGCTTCCTCCACGTCGTCCGTGACGTGGAAGAGCAGCAGGTCCTTCTCGGACGCCTTGCCCTGCGCCACGACCGTGTCGCGCAGCCAGTCGACGAGCCCGCCCCAGTACGCCGTACCGAACAGGACGATCGGGAAGCGGGTGACCTTACGGGTCTGGACCAGCGTGAGCGCCTCGAACAGCTCGTCCAGGGTGCCGAGACCGCCCGGCAGGACCACGAAGCCCTGCGCGTACTTCACGAACATCGTCTTGCGGACGAAGAAGTAGCGGAAGTTGACCCCGATATCGACATGCTGGTTGAGCCCCTGCTCGAAGGGCAGCTCGATGCCCAGGCCCACAGAGATGCCCTTGGCCTCCCGCGCGCCCTTGTTGGCCGCCTCCATCGCCCCCGGGCCGCCGCCCGTGATCACCGCGAACCCGGCGTCGACCAGCGCCCCGCCGAGCCGTACGCCCTCTTCGTACTCCGCCGTGCCCTCGGCGGTGCGTGCCGAGCCGAAGACGGCGATGGCCCGGGGCAGCTCGGCGAGGGCTCCGAAGCCCTCCACGAACTCCGACTGGATGCGCATCACCCGCCAGGGGTCGGTGTGCACCCACTCGGAGTCGCCCTCGGTGTCCAGCAGCCGCTGATCGGTCGTCCCCGGCTGGACCTGCTCCCGGCGGCGGATCACCGGTCCGAGCCGCTGTTCCTCCGGCTTCGTTCCCTCCGGCATGCCCATGAGCTGCTCCCTCCGCTGCTGTGCGCTGTTCTGGCGCAAGGGTAGATCCACGGACGTGACAAACGGAGAAATTCCGTCGAAAGATCGGACGGCGGGAGGACCCGGGGGCGGGGCCGGACGGCGGATCCGCTCAGCCGACCGGGCCGGTGAGCCAGTCGCGCAGCCGGTTCTCGCAGTGCGTGATCCGCTCGACGGCCACCCGCTCGTCCCGTTTGTGGGCGAGGAGTGGGTTGCCGGGGCCGTAGTTGACGGCGGGCACCCCGAGCGCGCTGAACCGCGCGACGTCCGTCCAGCCGAACTTGGGCCGCGCCGTACCGCCGACAGCCGCCATGAACGCGGCGGCGGCCGGGTGCGAGAGCCCCGGCCGGGCCGCGCCCGAGTGGTCGTCCACGACGAACTCGGTCACCCCGCAGTCCGCGAAGACCTCGTGGACATGGGCGAGCGCCGCCTCCTCCGTGAGGTCGGGGGCGTAGCGGTAGTTGACGACGACGACGCACGCGTCGGGGATGACGTTGTTGGCGACGCCCCCCTCGATCCGTACGGCGTTGAGCCCCTCGTGGAACTCCAGGCCGTCGACGACCGGCCGGCGCGGTTCGTACGCGGCGAGGCGGGCCAGGACGGGGGCTGCGGCGTGGATCGCGTTGGACCCCATCCAGCCGCGCGCGGAGTGCGCCCGCTCCCCGGCGGTGTGCAGCAGGACCCGCAGGGTGCCCTGGCAGCCGCCCTCGACCTCGCCGTCCGTCCCTTCGAGGAGTACGGCGAAGTCGCCCTCCAGCCAGTCGGGGTGGGCCTCGGCGACATGCCCGAGGCCGTTGAGGTGCGCGGCGACCTCCTCGTTGTCGTAGAAGACGAAGGTGAGGTCCCGGTTGGGCTCGGGGACCGTCGCGGCGATGCGCAGCTGGACCGCGACACCGGACTTCATGTCGCTGGTGCCGCAGCCCCAGAGCATCCCGTCCTCGTCCAGCCGGGAGGGCACGTTGTCCGCGATCGGGACGGTGTCGATGTGCCCGGCGAGGATGACCCGCTCGCCTCGGCCGAGAGCGGTCCTGGCCACGACGTTGTTGCCGTACCGGTCGACGGTGAGGTGCGGCAGGGCGCGCAGCGCCTGCTCGATCGCGTCGGCAAGCGGCTTCTCGTCGCCGCTGACGGACGGGAAGTCGACGATGCGCGCGGTGAGCGCCGGGCCGTCGGTGGTGAGGTCGAGCGGGGTCTCGGGGGTGCCGTTGCTGTGGGACATGTTGTGACCCTAATACCCCGCCCTCACCCACCCTCATACCCCTCGGGTCGGCTTCCTCCGGTGACACCGGGCGCTCCGGAAGCGGGGCACGGGACGCTGCCGACTCCAGTACGGTGGCCTCGTGTCCGAGACCGTCTCCTCCCCCCGTCGCGGCCGCTCCTTGCGTCTGGCCGCCGCGTTGACCGTGCTGCTGGCCCTGGCCGGGTATGTGGTGGTGCAGTACGTGAGCGGCGGAGGGGGTGCGCCCCGGTGTGTGGTGCGGGCCGCCGACGGGGCGGGGGACGGCAGTCCCTCGTACGCGATGAGCCCCGAGCAGGCGGAGAACGCGGCCACGGTCTCGGCGGTGGGCACCACGCGCGGGCTGCCGGAACGCGCGGTCACCATCGCGCTGGCGACCGCGCTCCAGGAGTCCGCGCTGCGCAATCTGGACTACGGCGACCGGGATTCCCTCGGGCTCTTCCAGCAGCGTCCCTCGAAGGGGTGGGGCAGCGCCGCGCAGATCCAGGATCCGGTCTACTCGGCGGGTGAGTTCTACGACCATCTCGTCAAGGTCCCCGGCTACTCGCGACTGCCGCTCACCGAGGCGGCGCAGCGCGTCCAGCGCAGCGGTTTCCCGCAGGCGTACGCGAAGCACGAGCCGGACGCGACGCTGCTGGCGGCGGCGCTCACCGGCCGGTCCGCGGCCTCGCTGAGCTGTTCGGCGCCGAACAGCGGGGTGGCGGGGGATCCGGCGAAGGTACGGGCGGCGCTGGTGCGGGACTTCGGGCCGGAGGTGCTGCCCGCCTCGGCGGGCCGGGCCACCGGGGGCAGTTCCGCGGAGCTGTCGGTGCCCGCGTCGGTCACCGTGACGGCCGGTCACCACGGCAACTCGGCGGACGGCGGTCCGTCGCCGCAGCGCGGCTGGGAGCTGGCGCACTGGGCGGTGGCGCAGTCCGCCGTGCTGGGCATCGACGAGGTCTCCTACGCGGGCCGGGTGTGGAGCGCGGAGCAGGCGTCCGAGGGCTGGCGCACGGCGGACGGCAGTACGGAAGCGGCGCGGCGGGACAGCGCGCGCGACGTCCATATCCGCACCGCGCAGTAGTACGGCGCATCACCCGGACGGACGAGTCGCGGTCTGCCCCGATCGACTGTCCCGCCGGGGCCTCCCGGGCCGCCGGGGGCTCTGTCGACAGCGGGCCACTTCCCTTGCGTACCAAGGGAAGTGACGGTTCGCCGGATACCGTCGCCGGGTCCTTCCGGCCGCTCTCCGCCCCGGTCGGTCCGGTGGGGCTTACGGATTCTTTACCCTCATTCACCGCATCCTCCGGTGCCCTTCGAGGGGTTGTCACTCCGTCCGATCGACGGACAAACGGCAAGTGACACGCCCTGTTCTCTCCCTCGAAGGAGCATCATGTCCGCGAATCTCCCCCTGTCCCGTCGGGTCGCCCGTACCGCGCTGCTGATCGCGGCGGCGGCTCCGGTGATCGGCGCGGCCGGCTCCGCGCACGCGGCGGCGCTGCCGCAGGCGCCCGACCTCGGCGCGGTGAGCGCGCTCGACGGCGCGGTCGTGGGCGACACGGTCGACACCGGCACCCAGCAGGCCACGCAGCTGGTGAACACCGCCGGAACGGTCCTGGGCAAGGCCGCCGCCGACGCCACGAAGGGCGCGGGCAAGGCCGCCGGGAAGGGGACGACGAAGGGGAAGGGCTCCGCCAAGGGCGCCACCCCGGCCAAGGGCGCCGGGCTCCTCGGCGGGCTGCCGCTCAAGGGCCTGCCGCTCGGCTGAGCCGTCCGTACGTAAAACCTCCGCGCGAGCAGAGGCACGTACGGAGACATGTACGGAGTCGTGTACGCGAAAGGGAGGGTCCCCCGGGACCCTCCCTTTCGCGTACGACACGTCAGCCCAGCCGCTTGGCCGCCGCCGCGATCCGCTCGTCGGTGGCCGTCAGCGCCACCCGTACATGCCGCTCCCCCGCCACGCCGTAGAAGTCGCCGGGGGCGACGAGGATGCCGAGACCCGCGAGGTGCGCCACCGTGTCCCAGCACGGCTCGTCCCGTGTCGACCACAGGTACAGGCTCGCCTCGCTGTGATCGATCCGGAAGCCGTGCGCCTCCAGCGCGGTGCGCAGGGCGGTGCGGCGGGCCGCGTACCGCTCGCGCTGTTCCCGTACGTGCGTGTCGTCGCCGAGCGCCGCGACCGTCGCCGCCTGCACCGGGGCGGGGACCATCATCCCGCCGTGCTTGCGGATCGCCAGCAGCTCGCCGAGGACGGCCGCGTCGCCCGCGAGGAAGGCCGCGCGGTATCCGGCGAGGTTGGAGCGCTTGGAGAGCGAGTGGACCGCCACGATCCCGTCGTACGAACCACCGCAGACATCCGGGTGCAGTACGGAGACGGGCTCGGCCTCCCAGCCCAGCTCCAGGTAGCACTCGTCGCTGAAGAGCAGCACGTCGTGCTCGCGCGCCCAGGCGACGATCCGCGTCAGCTCCGCCGGGGACAGCACCCGTCCCGTGGGGTTCGACGGCGAGTTGAGCCACAGGAGCCTCAGCCCGGCCGGGTCCAGCTCGGTGGGGTCGTCGTACGCCACCGGCTCGGCGCCGCAGAGCCGCGCCCCCACCTCGTACGTCGGGTAGGCGAGCCGGGGGAAGGCCACCCGGTCGCCCGCGCCGAGGCCGAGCTGGGTCGGCAGCCAGGCCACCAGCTCCTTGGAGCCGACCACCGGCAGCACGTTCGCGTGTGCCACCCCGCGCGCCCCGAGCCGCCGCTCCACCCAGCCGGTCAGCGCGTCCCGCAGCGCGGCCGTCCCCCACACCGTCGGATACCCGGGCGAGTCGGCGGCCGCCACCAGGGCCCGCTGGATCAGCGCGGGCACCGGGTCGACGGGGGTGCCGACGGACAGGTCCACGATTCCGTCCGGATGGGCGGCCGCCGTCGCTTTGTACGGCTCCAGCTTGTCCCAGGGGAAGACGGGGAGGCGCGAAGAGACTCGCGAGGAGACTGCGGACACGTGCTCACTCTTTCTTTCTCGTGCTGTGCGGGAACTTCTCGTGCTGTGCGGAGACTTCTCGTGCTGTACGGGAACGGGGAACGGGAGCGGAAAACACAGCGGTCCCGTACGGCGGCGAGCCATACGGGACCGAGGGCGCTCTGTCAGCCGTTCTGCGGCGGCAAAGCGGCGATGAAGGGGTGGTCCCGCTCGATCAGACCGAGCTTGGAGGCACCACCGGGCGAACCCAGCTCATCGAAGAACTCGACGTTCGCCTTGTAGTAGTCCTTCCACTCGTCCGGGGTGTCGTCCTCGTAGAAGATGGCCTCGACCGGGCAGACCGGCTCACAGGCTCCGCAGTCGACGCATTCGTCCGGGTGGATGTACAAGGACCGGGAGCCCTCGTAGATGCAGTCGACCGGGCACTCCTCGATGCACGCCTTGTCCTTGACGTCGACACAAGGCTGCGCGATGACGTAGGTCACGCTGTCGTTCCTCCTCGATAGGGCGCGGCGGGCCGATCTGCGGCTCCGTCCACGGGCGCGCGGGAGCGCGGCGTCGTCGATGCCCACATCTAGTATCTCCGTTCTTGGGCACGATCCGAACAGAAGGGGTGGACAGACCTGTGGAATTCACTTTCAGCGGACGGTTCGAGGTCCGAGTAACCCGCACCGACGTGGGCAAACGTGTATCAGTCAGACAACTGACCGGGGATGCTCGGGCCGGCGAGAAGTTCACCGACACGGTGGGCGTTCTCACATCGTGGGACAACGGTGTACTCCTGATCACGCGGCGGACCGGCGAGAGCGTCCGCATTCCGGAATCCGCCTTGGTCGCGGGCAAGGTCGTACCGTCCGCGCCTGCCCGGCGACGGGGACCCTCGGCGACGTTCGAGGAGCTGTCGCGGGTCTGCGCGCGGGCCTGGCGGCCGGTGGAGAGCGAGCGGCTCGGCGACTGGGAGCTGCGGGCCGCCTCCGGCTTCACCCGGCGCGCCAATTCCGTACTGCCGCTCGGTGATCCCGGACTGCCGCTCGACGAGGCGCTGACGCGGGCGGGTCAGTGGTACGAGAAGCGTGCGCTGCCGCTCTTCATACAGACCGCGACCGGCGCCGAGGGCACGCAGGAGCGGCTCTGCGCGGAGCTGGAGCGGCGGGGCTGGCTCCCGGAGGTGTCGACGGAGGTACGGACCGGCGCGCCGGCGCCGCTCGGCGACCGGGACTCCGACATCTCGGCCGTACGGCTGGAGCGGTCGGTCGACGATGCCTGGCTGCGGCGCTACCAGCGGTCCGCCGACCCCGGGCCGCATGTCCTGCACGTGCTGAACAGCGGCCCCTCGGTCTGGTTCGCGACCGTCCCCGGGGAGGGCGCCGTGCCCGCGGCGATCGGCCGGTGTGTGGTCGACGGGCGCTGGGCCGGGTTCATGGCCGTCGAGGTCGACCCCGCGTACCGTCGCCGAGGGCTGGCCACGGCCGTGATGACGGCGCTCGCCCGGCGCGCGCTGGAGGAGGGCGCGTCGGCCGCCTGGCTCCAGGTCGAGGCGGACAACACGGCGGCACGCGTCCTGTACGACGGCCTGGGCTTCGCCGTCCACCACCACTACCAGTACTTCCGGGCGCCATGAGCGGGTACGAGGCCCCGCCGCCCGCCGGCTCCGCCGACCGGCGCCGCCGATTCGCCGAGGAGGTCCGCGCGGAGCGGCCCGATCTGGCGACCCTCTGTCTGCTGGTGGGCGCGGAGGGCGAGCCCGCGCTCGGCGAGGCCGGGATCGACGCGGCCCAGACCGAGCTGGACCGGCTCGCCGGACTGCTGCCCTACGGCGTCGTCGGGGCGCGGGCCTGGGCGGCGGCGCTCGGTGACCTCCTCGGCGCCCGCTACGGCTTCCACGGCTCCGCCGCCGACTACCAGCGGCTGGAGTCCTCGCTGCTGCCCGCCGTCCTGCGCCGCCGGCGCGGGCTGCCGATCCTGCTCTCCGTGGTGTGGATCGAGGTCGCCCGACGGGCCGGGGCGCGGGTGTACGGGGTGGCCCTGCCCGGCCACTTCGTCGTGGGCCTCGGCGACCCGGAGGGCCCCGGTGGTCCCGTACTCGCCGATCCGTTCGCGGCCGGGCGGATCCTCGCGGGCGCGGACGCCGAGCGGCTGGTCGCGGACGCGACGGGCGCGGCGGCGGGGCCGCTCGATCCGGAGCTGCTGCGGCCCGCCGATCCGCTGGAGATCATCCAGCGGGTCCTGAACAACATCCGCGCCTGGGCCACCGCCCGCCCGGAACGTACCGATGTCGCCCTCTGGGCGGTCGAGCTGTCCCTGCTGCTCCCCGCCCATCCGGCCAGGCTGCGCTACGACCGCGCCCAATTGCTGGTCCAGCGCGGGCACTTCCTGCACGGCGCGGCGGAGCTGGACGAGTACGCGCGCGTGGTCGAGACCGTGGAGCCCGCGACGGCGGAGGCCGTCCGCGCCCGCGCGCGGGCGGCTCGGGCGCGGCTGAACTGAGCCGTCAGGCGGGCAGGGCGGCCCAGAAGCGGGTGAGGGCCCGGCGGCACGCTGCGGGTCGTACACCCCGATGGCGTCGGTGACCCAGCTGCGCAGCAGCTCGGGGCGGCGCAGCTGCCGCGTTCACCACATGGCCGCCGCCCCAGTTATGGCCGACCGGGTGGACGGGGGTGCCGATCGCTTCCAGCTCGGCGACGAGCCAGTACCGGTACTCGGTCACGGTGGCGCCGCCCCTCCGGTACGGGCGCGCCGAAGCCCGGGGGCGACAGCCGGGCCGCATCGTCACGCCCCGGCTCCGCGACCGTGCGGCCCGACCCTAGGCCCGCCATCCTGCGGCGTACATGACACGCCGAAGCCCCCGGCCCGGTACGGACGGGGGGGTTCGGCGGGACGGGAACTCAGCTGGGGTCGAGGGCGATCGTCTGGGTGCGCTCGACGGGCGTCCTGCCACGCAGGGCCTTCTGCATCGCCTGGGCCACATCCGCGGAGGAGACGGGGTACTGCTTGCCGTCGCCCTTGGTGATCGTGATGCCGTCGAAGACGCCTTCGAGGAGCTGGTCGATGGCGTTCCTGTCGTACACCTCGACGAGTTTTCCGTCGATCGGCTTCATCGAGAGGATCTTCGGCAGCGATCGGGCGGGACCGAACTGGATCTCCTTACCGCCCGCCCTGATCGTGATCAGACCGGACATCGCGGGCTCGGCGAACTCCTTCATCGCCCGGTCCAGCTCCGTCTGGTCGATCGTCGGCTGACGGGTCGCCACGGGCAGCTCGACGGCGTTCGGCTCGCCCGTCTGGACCTGTGTGCGGTACGCGTCACGGGTAGCGATGATCGAACGGTTGACGTCGAGCGCCTTGCCCGCCCGGCCGGGGACGGCGACGGCCTTGTCCGGCTCGAACCTGATGGTCCCGTCGGTGGCCGAACCCGAGACGCCCGCCAGATCGGTCAGCGCGGCGGTCAGCTTCTCGTCGTCGACCGGGATCACCGGCTCGGCGACCCTGGCCTCGCCGAAGAGCGAGCCGATGACCGAGATCGGGTTGTAGTCGCTGCCCGCCGCCTTGCGGACGGTGGCCTGGCTGTCGAGGCTGAGCCCCGCCTTCTCCGGGGCCAGCTCCTCCGTCTTCCCGCCGATATTGAGCCGCAACGGGGCGACGGCGCGTTTCCCGAGGGTGGCGTCGAGCTTGGCGACGGCTTCCTCGCGGGTACCGCCGCCGATGTCGACGCCGAGGACGGTGGTGCCCTTGGGGACCTCCGAGTGGTTCATCAGCAGGCCCGCGCCGTAGAGCCCGCCGACCGCCACGACGGCGGCGACACCGAGGAGCGTCAGCTTCGAACGCCCCTTCTTCTTCGCGTTCTTCGCGGGCGCGGCGGCCGGAGCCGGGGCCCTGGTGCCCGGGGCGCCCTGCGCCGAGCCGACCCCACCGGGGAAGTCCGGCGCGGAGAAGCCCTGGTCGGACGCGCCGCCCGGTGCTCCCCCGCCGGGGAAGGGCGAGCGGTGCTCCGCCGGGACCACGGGGATCCCGCTGGTGAGCGTGGCCCCGGAGAGCTGGCCCGAGGGGTCGGGCGCGAGCTGCTGCGGGGTCAGTACGGCGGTGTCGTCGGACATCCTCGGCGCGCCGCCGAGGGACCCGGACGGGGTGCCGAACGCCATCCCGCCGGTGACCGGCCCCGCCGTGGGGCCCGTGGGGCCCGTGGGGCCCGCGCCGGGGGTCGGAATGCCGTACGGCGGGGTGGTCGGGCCGCCGTTGGGCGCGAAGCCGTTGGGTACGGATCCGCTGGGCGCCGACCCGTTGCCCGCCGACCCGTTGCCCGCTGTCCCGTTGGGCAGGAACGCGTTGGGGGCCGACCCGTTGGCGGGCGCGCCGCCGGGGGCGAAGCCGTTGGCGCCCGGGGCGAAGCCGCCCGCCGCCGCTCCGGAGGCGCCCGCTCCGGAGGCGAACCCGCCGCCGAGCGTGGAACCGCCCTGCGACGGCTGTCCCTCGGAGGCGTACGCGGACTCCGGGCGACGCTCCTCGTCGGGCACCCCGGCGACCGCGGCCGCCCCGGCGCTCATCCCGGCAGCGGTGCCCGGGGCCGCCTTGCGCGGCGCGAACCAGTCGTTGCCCGACTTGCCCTCGGGCGGGCCCTCCTGCGGGGTCTCGGCGGCCCGCTCCCGCTCCTTGGCCTCGGCGGCGGCCCTGGCCACGTCGGGCCGGGGGATGGCCGCCGTACGCTCGTTGGCCGCGACGCCCTTGCCGTTGGTGTCGCCGTCGCCCATGGGCGTACGCATCACGACAGGCGGAATCGGCCGCGAACCCGGGATGTTGATCCGGATGCGCGTGGTCAGCGTGGTCTCGGTCTTGGGCTCGTCCGGCTGGGTGCCGGGCCCGGTCTCTGTCTCCTCCGGAGCGTCCTGCTGGGGATGCAGCGACGGATACTGGCGGGATCCGTACGGCGGTGTCCCCGAGGGGTACGCGGCTCCGCCGCGCCCCTGGGGCCCGGAGGACGAAGTGTCAGTTTCACGACTCAAAGCAGGTTCTCCCGGTTGGCTCCGCCGCCCGTTCCACTGGTACTCAACTGTTCAGGTTCCCCTGTGCCGGAGGCGAGGGGGAGGCCCGGAGCGCGCACCACGATACTGGCCGCCGCCGACAGAGACCCGGCGACCGTGGGAAGCGATGCTCCGCCGACCGTACGACCGAGGTCAATTCAGCGGCAGCCGGGCGCGTCACTTCCCCATGCGCTTCCCAATACGGCCGGACTGGGCGCCCGGTTGCGGCAACCGCGACATCGTGGCACACATCACAGCCACCAACATGCCGCCGAGCAGGTAGACCAGCGGTCCGATACCCGCCGAGAAGGCCGCGTCGCCCTCCGGGCGGCCCGTGCTCAGCAGGATCGCGGCGCCCAGCCAGCCGGTCGCCGGCGCCCCCACGCCGAGCTGTGTGCCGGTCGCGTACAGCCCTCCGTAGAACACTCCGGCGGTGGCCAGCAGCGCGAGCAGCAGCCCGCCGGGGAACCAGCCGCCCTGGACGAGCGAGCCCGCGACACCGACGAGCGCGCCGAGCACCATGAGCCCCGAGTAGGCCGCGATACGGGCGGGTCGGGGCGGTCCTGTCAGGAAGCCGCCCACCGGCTGCCGCCCGCTCACGCGCCCGCCGCCGAAACGCCCGGACCGGCCGGTCCGGCAGGTCCGGCAGGTGCGGCAGGTGCGTCGGCGATTCCGGCGAAGAGATCGCTCTCGCGTTCGCCCTCGGGCGCGCCGGACACACCCTGGACCAACTGGTAGTACTCACCACCGAAGATCGGCTGACCGAGGTCGTTGGAGAGCGCGAAGAAGGGCCCGTCCACGGCGATTTGGGTGGCGTGGGCGCGCATCGCGGCCGATTTGCCGGGCCCGTACCGCACCGCGTCGATCTCCGCGGTGATCTCGGCGTCCGGGACCACTCCGGGGATGTCCTCGACCGCGGCGATACCGGGGAAACCGGCGTCGGATGCACGCAGCCGGGCGAAGCCCTCCTCGGCGACCGAGCGGGGCATGCGGTTCCAGTAGATCTTGTCGATGGCGTGCGGGGCGCCCAGCTCGGGCCGGAACCCGCTCTCGGCCGCCAGCTCGGCGGCGCGCATGGCGACGCGGTGGGCCTGGATGTGGTCGGGGTGGCCGTACCCGCCGTTCGGGTCGTACGTGACGAGCACCTGCGGACGTACCTCACGGATCACCTCGACGAGGTACCCGGCGGCGTCGTCGAGGTCCGCCTGCCAGAAGGCGTTCGCACGGTCGTTCTGCACGACGCCCATCATCCCGGAGTCCCGGAACCTGCCGGGGCCGCCGAGGAAGCGGTGGTCGGTGACGCCCAGCTCCTTCATCGCGGCGGCGAGTTCGCCGATGCGATGGGTGCCGAGGGTGTCGTCGCGGTCGGCCGCCAGATGGGCGAGTTCGGGCAGGATGACCTCGCCCTCCTCGCCGAGCGTGCAGGTCACCAGAGTGACCAGGGCGCCCTGGGCCGCGTACATCGCCATGGTGGCGCCGTTGTTGATCGACTCGTCGTCCGGGTGCGCGTGCACCAGCAGCAGACGACGGGCGGGGAGATCGGTCATGGAGGACAGCCTACGAGCCGGGGGCCGGGCACGCCGGACAGCCCCTCGGCCGGTGGGCGGTGACGACGGCCGAGGGGATACGGCCCGGAGGGGCCGGGGGCGGCGCTAGTGCCGCGACCGGCAATGTCCACCCGGGGCAAAGCTTGCCGGGAGGGGCACTAGACGAGTCATTCCGAAGCCCGCCTGCGGGGAGGCGCCATGCACGCACATCCGCGGCGTTGTCGTCGGTCAACGACGCTCCGCGTCGCTTCCCTCCTCCGCCTTGCGGCTGCACGCACCTGACACCTCCCCGCCCGCCCCGAGGGGGCGGACGGCGCTACTTTCGGAATAACTCGTCTAGAACTTGATGCCGCCGATCATCCCCGCCACGTTCGTGGTGAGTTCACTGATGGTGGGAGCGATGGATGAACTGGCGATGTAGAACCCGAGCAGCATGCAGACCACCGCGTGTCCTGCTTTGAGCCCGGATTTCCGGACCAGCAGGAAGACGACGATCGCCAGCAGCACCACCACGGAGATCGAGAGTGCCACGGCGGTTCACCTCCATAGATATTCGGTCGGGAAAACGCAGCATGCATGTGCCCGGCAGATCCATACCCACCTATCGCTACGGATCATAACTATCCGTGGATACGCATCGATCGGTGCACGGCAGCACATGGGGGCGCACAAACGCCCAATTGCCCGCTAGGTTCGGGTGTATGACCTCGCCGCAACAGCTCCCGTTCCCACGTCAGCACGCCAGAACCCAGCGGTTCTCCCTCGGTTCGCCGCGTTCGTTCACGGTCTCGCCCGACGGCTCCCGGGTGGTCTTCCTCCGCTCCGGATCCGGTGCGGATCGCGTAAACCGCCTCTGGGTACTGAATGTTGAGGAATCCTCCGAATCGGTCGCCGCCGACCCGGACGTTCTGCTGGGCGGTGGCGAGGAGCGGCTCCCGCCCGAGGAGCGGGCGCGGCGTGAACGCAGCCGTGAGGGCTCTGGAGGCATCGTGGGATACGCGGTGGACGCTCAGGTCGAACTGGCCGCGTTCGCGCTCTCAGGGCGCCTGTACGCGGTCGAGCTGCGGGCCGGGACGACGACCCCGCTGGACACCCCCGGGCCGGTGATCGACCCGCGTCCCTCGCCCGACGGGCGGCACATCGCGTACGTGGCCGGCGGGGCGCTGCGGGTGACCGGCGCGGACGGCCGGGACGACCACGAGGTGGCGGGGCCCGGGGAGGGCGGGAGCGGCGGGATCACCTATGGCCTGGCCGAGTTCATCGCCGCCGAGGAGATGAGCCGCGACCGCGGCTTCTGGTGGTCCCCCGACTCCGACCGGCTGCTCGTCGCGCGGGTGGACACGGCGGAGGTGCGGCGCTGGTGGATCTCCGACCCCGCGCACCCGGACCGCGCACCCGTCGCGGTGGCCTATCCGGCGGCCGGGACGCCCAACGCCGAGGTGCGGCTCCTGCTGGTGGGGCTGGACGGCGCGCGCACGGAGGTGGTCTGGGACCGGGCCGCGTATCCGTATCTGGCGCGGGTGCACTGGTCGTCGGCGGGCGCGCCGCTGCTGCTGGTCCAGAGCCGCGACCAGCGCGACCAGCTGCACCTGGCGGTGGACACGGAGACCGGCGCGACCACGACCGTACGCCGGGACGAGGATCCGGCGTGGCTGGAGCTGCTGCCCGGGGTGCCCGCCCGGACACCGGACGGGCGGCTCGTCCGGATCTCGGACGAGACGGGCGTCCGGGCGCTGGTGGTCGGGGACCGGCCGCTGACCGGGGCGCGGCTGCATGTGCGGTCGGTGCTGGACATCGGCGAGGACGACATCCTGATCACGGCGTCGGCGGGCGAGGAGGCGCGGGCCGACGGGGACGGCGACGGGGACGGGGACGGCCGCGAGATCGGCGAGATCCATGTGTACCGGGTCGGCGAGCTGGGCGTCGAGCGGTTCTCGGCGGGCGCGGGGGTGCACTCCGCCGTACGTACGGGCGCGGTGACCGTCCTGGTGTCGGCCGTGCTCGGGACCCCGGGATCGTCCGTCCAGGTCTTCAAGGACGGCGAGCCGGTGGCCCGGATCGGGTCGTACGCCGAGCGGCCGGTCCTGACCGCGCGCCCGGAGCTGACCGAGGCGGGCGCGCGCCGCATCCCGTGCGCCGTGCTGCTGCCCACCGGCTACCGCGCGGCGGACGGGCCCCTGCCGGTCCTGCTGGACCCCTACGGCGGTCCCCACGGCCAGCGGGTGCTCGCCGCGCAGAATCCGTACCTGGTCTCCCAGTGGTTCGCCGACCAGGGGTTCGCGGTGCTCGTCGCGGACGGGCGGGGCACCCCCGGACGGTCGCCCGCCTGGGAGAAGGCCGTCCACCGGAATCTGCTGCTCACCCTGGACGACCAGGTCGAGGCGGTCCAGCAGCTCGCCGGACGGTTCCCCTTCGACCTGGGGCGGGTGGCGATCCGCGGCTGGTCGTACGGCGGCTACCTGGCCGGGCTCGGGGTGCTGCGCCGCCCCGATGTCTTCCACGCGGCGGTCGTGGGCGCCCCGGTGACCGATCTGCGGCTCTACGACACGCACTACCAGGAGCGCTATCTCGGCACCCCGCAGGAGAACCCCGAGGTGTACGCGGCGCATTCGCTGGTGACGGACGAGGGGCTGTCGGCCCCGGAGTCCCCGGCGCGGCCGATGATGATCATTCATGGGCTCGCCGACGACAACGTGGTGGTCGCGCACACCCTCAAGCTCTCGGCGGCGCTGCTGGCGGCGGGGAGGCCGCACGAGGTGCTGCCGCTCACGGGCGTGACGCACATGACCCCGCAGGAGCAGATCGCGGAGAACCTGCTGCTGCTCCAGGTCGACTTCCTGAAGCGGTCGCTGGGCATGCCGTAACCCCGCGGAGGGGCCCGGAAGCACGGGTAACCGGCCGGGTCTCCTGGAAGCCCCGGCCGGTTCACGGCACCCGCACGGCCGTACGTTGTCCAGCCTGACGGGTCCGTATATCGGTCAAGGGTCCGCGAAGTTGCTTGCATGTTAACGAAATTAATGCGCTTTATGACGTTTCGTCCTCATCCGTACTCGTGGGTACGGTCTGCCGCTCCGCCGCGAAATGGCAGGCCGAGGCGTGCACGGCGGGCCCCTCCGCGTCCCGGAGGACCTCCGGGACGGCGAGCAGCGGCTCCTCCACCACGCACCGCTCCTGCGCCTTCCAGCAGCGGGTACGGAACCGGCACCCGGAAGGGGGATGCGCCGGGGACGGAACATCCCCCACAAGGATGATCCGCTCGCGGTGCTCGCGGGCGGTCGGGTCGGGCAGCGGCACGGCGGAGAGCAGCGCCTGGGTGTAGGGGTGCGTGGGGTGGTCGTAGATCTGGGTGTCCGTGCCGATCTCGGCCACCCTGCCCAGATACATCACCCCGACCCGGTCGGAGATGTGCCGGACGATCGACAGGTCGTGCGCGATGAAGATGTACGAGAGGTCGAACTCGCTCTGGAGTCGCTCCATCAGGTTGATGACCTGGGCCTGGACCGAGACATCGAGCGCCGAGACCGGCTCGTCGGCGACGATGATCTCCGGCTGGAGGGCGAGCCCGCGCGCGATCCCGATGCGCTGGCGCTGACCGCCGGAGAACTGGTGCGGATAGCGGTTGATGTACTCCGGGTTGAGCCCGACCACATCCAGCAGCTCCCGGACCCTGCGCCGCCGGTTGCCCTTCGGCGCCACCTCGGGATGGATCTCGTACGGCTCGCCGATGATGTCGCCGACCGTCATCCGGGGGTTGAGCGAGGTGTACGGGTCCTGGAAGACCATCTGGATGTTCCGGCGCACCGCCTTCATCGCCCGCCCCGACAGCCGGGTGATGTCCTCGCCCTTGTAGCGGATCGTGCCGGAGGTCGGGCGCTCCAGATTGACCAGCATCTTCGCCACGGTCGACTTGCCGCAGCCGGACTCCCCCACGATGCCGAGCGTCTCGCCGGGCGCCAGGTCGAAGGAGACGCCGTCGACCGCCCGCACCGCCCCGACCTGCTTTCTGAACAGGACGCCCCGGGTGAGCGGATAGTGCTTGACCAGGTCCCGTACCTCCAGGAGGGGTTCGGTGGCGGGCCGGGCCGAGGTGGCGCCGGCCGGGGTGGGTTCAGCCATCGAGCGTCTCCTTCCAGAAGAAGCAGGCGCTGCGGCGTCCGCCGCCCACGTCGAACAGCGGGGGTACATCGGTCCGGCACACGTCCTGGGCCATCGGGCAGCGGGGGTTGAAGGCACAGCCGGGCGGGATGTGCAGCAGGTTGGGCGGGAGCCCCTTGATCGCGTACAGCTCCCGGCCCTTCTGGTCCAGCCGGGGGATCGACTCCAGCAGACCGCGTGTATAGGGGTGGGCGGGCGCCTTGTAGATGTCGTGCACCGGGGCGGTCTCCACGATCCGGCCCGCGTACATCACCGCGATCTTGTCGGCGACGTCCGCGACCACCCCCAGGTCGTGGGTGATCAGGATCAGCCCCATGTTCAGCTCGCGCTGGAGCTCGGCGAGGAGGTCCATCACCTGGGCCTGGACGGTGACGTCCAGCGCGGTGGTCGGCTCGTCCGCGATGATCAGCGAGGGTTCCAGCGCGAGCGCCATCGCGATCATGATGCGCTGGCGCATACCGCCGGAGAACTGGTGCGGATAGTCGTTCACCCGCTCCTCGGCCGCCGGGATCCTGACCCGGTCCATCAGCTCGACGGCCTTCGCCCGCGCCTGTTTGCGGTTCATCCCCCGGTGGACGATGAACATCTCGCCGAGCTGGGCGCCCACGCTGAGAACGGGGTTGAGGGAGGACAGCGCGTCCTGGAAGATCATCGCCATCTCGGCGCCCCGGATCCTCCGCCGCCGCTCCTCCTTGAGCTTCAGCAGGTCCTCGCCCTTGAACAGCACTTCGCCGCCCGCGACCCGGCCGGGCGGCGAATCCAGGATCCCCATGATCGCCTGCGCGGTCACGGACTTGCCCGAGCCCGACTCCCCGAGCACCGCGAGCGTCTCCCCGGGCTCCACCGAGTAGGTGACCCCGTTGACCGCCTTGGCGATCCCGTCCCTGGTGTGGAACTCCACCTGAAGATCGCGCACATCGAGCAACATGTCCCTGCCTCCTCAGCGCAGCTTGGGGTCGAGGGCGTCGCGCACCGCGTCGCCGAGCATGATGAAGGCGAGCACGGTGAGCGCCAGCGCGGCGGCCGGCCAGAGCAGCATGTGCGGGGCGTTGCGGATGTACGGCGAGGCGTCCGAGATGTCGATCCCCCAGGACACGGTGGGCGGTTTGAGCCCGACGCCGAGGTACGACAGGGTCGCCTCCAGCGCGATGAAGGTGCCGAGCGCGATCGTGGCGACGACGATCACCGGCGCGACGGCGTTGGGCAGTACGTGCCGCAGCATCATCCGCGCGTTGGAGGCACCCAGCGCGCGGGCGGCCTGGACGAAGTCGTTCTGCTTGATGGTGATGACGGACCCCCGGGCGATCCGGGAGATCTGCGGCCAGTTGAACAGCACCATGAAACCGATCAGGGTCCAGACCGTGGCGCTGGGCACCACGGACAGCAGGACCAGACCGCCGAGGACCACCGGAATGCCGAAGAAGATATCGGTGATCCGGGAGAG
The DNA here is from genome assembly GCF_044752945.1 of Streptomyces sp. NPDC088554. Lineage (NCBI taxonomy): Bacteria > Bacillati > Actinomycetota > Actinomycetes > Kitasatosporales > Streptomycetaceae > Streptomyces > Streptomyces sp. NPDC088554. Next base: position 228,757 of record NZ_JBIVMF010000004.1, read on the forward strand.
GATCGCGTCCCAGAATCCGCCGAAGAACCCGGCGAGACCGCCGAGGACGGAGCCGACGACCGCGACCCCGAGGCTGGCGAGCACACCGACGACGACCGAGGTCCTGGTCCCGTAGACCGTACGGGTGTAGACGTCGCAGCCCTGGCCGTTGTAGCCGAAGGGGTGGCCGGGCTCCGAGCCCTGCTGGGCCTTGGCGAGATCGCAGGAGAGCGGATTGCCGTCGGCGATCAGCGACGGCCAGATCGAGATGACCACCAGAAAGAGGATGACGAGCCCCGAGACGATGAAGACCGGGTTGCGGCGCAGATCGCGCCAGGCGTCCGACCAGAGGCTGCGCGGCCGGCCCGCCGCCCCGCCGTCGATTCCCCGGTGCCCGTCGGGCCCCTCCGGGCCCTGGTTCAGGGTCAGCCCCTCACTGGTGGCGAGCTCCATCGCGCCGCCCGCGCCGGTCGCCGCGATGGCTCCCTCGTCGGGGCGCGGCAGCTGTGGTTCAGGCATACCGGATCCTCGGGTCGAGAACGGCGTACAACAGGTCGACCAGCAGATTCGCCACAAGGAAGACGATGACGAGCACGGTCACGAAGCCGACGACGGTCTGCGTGTTCTGACGCAGGATGCCCTGGTAGAGCTGGTATCCGACGCCATGGATATTGAAGATCCGCTCGGTGACGATCGCCCCGCCCATCAGGGCGCCGATGTCCGTACCGATGAAGGTGACCACGGGGATCAGCGAGTTCCGCAGCAGATGCCGGGTGATCACCCGGTGTCTGGGCAGGCCCTTGGCGACAGCGGTACGGACGTAGTCGGAGCGGGCGTTCTCCGCGATCGAGGAGCGTGTCAGCCGGGTGACGTACGCCAGCGACACCGAGGCGAGCACCAGCCCCGGCAGGATCAGCTGGTCGAGCGGCGCCTCGGGCGCGACGGACGGGTCGATGAGCTTCCACTTCACCCCGAGCAGCAGCTGCGCCAGCAGCCCGGTGACAAAGGTCGGCACGGCGATGATCACCAGGGTCAGCATCAGTACGGAGGTATCGATCGGGCGGCCCCGGCGCAGCCCGGTGATGACGCCGAGGACGATCCCGATGACGATCTCGAAGACGATGGCCACGATCGTGAGCCGGATGGTGATCGGGAAGGCCGAGCCCATCAGGTCGATGACCTTCTGACCGTTGAAGGCGGTACCGAAGTCCCCGGAGAAGACATGCCCCATATAGGTCAGGTACTGCTGCCACACGGGCTTGTCGAGGCCGAACTCCTTGCGCAGCTGAGCCTCGGTGGCCGGGTCGCACTGCCGGTCGCCGCAGAGGCCCGCGATGGGGTCGCCCATCACATTGACCATCAGGAAGATCAGCAGGGTGGCGCCGATGAAGACGGGGATCATCTGCAACAGGCGCCGGATCACGTAACGTCCCATGAACGGCTCCAGGGGTGGTGCGGCCCGGTAGAGAGCCCTAGCCGACCTTGATCTCGTTGTAGACGGGGACGCTGAAGGGGTTCAGCGCGACGTGGGAGACCCGGTCCGAGTACCCGGCGCTGCCGTTCTGGTACCAGAGCGGGATGGCCGCCATCTGGTCCCGTAGAACACCTTCCGCCTGCTGGAACTTGCTGACCGCCGCCTTGGTGTCGGTCTCCGCGTTGGCCTCGTTGACGAGCTTGTCGAACTCGGGGTTGCTCCACTTGCCGTCGTTGGACGAGGCGTTGGTGTAGTAGAGCGGCTGGAGGAAGTTCTGGATCAGCGGGTAGTCCATCTGCCAGCCCGCCCGGAACGGTCCTGTCAGCTTCTTCTGGCCGATCTGGTTGCGGAAGTCCGCGAAGGTGCCGACCGGACTGCCCACGCACGCCTTGTCATTGCCCAGCGTGTTGTTGACGCTGTTGCAGACGGCATCGACCCACTCCTTGTGCGAGCCGGTGTCCGCGTTGTACGTGATCCTGAGCCGGCCGCCGGGGATACCGCCGCCCTCCTGGATCAGCTTCTTCGCGGCGGCCGGATCGTACTCGCAGGCCTTGCCGCAGAGCCCGGCCTTGTAGCCGCCGGACGCGCCGAGCACCGGGGAGGTCCAGTCGGTCGCCGGGGTACGGGTCTTCTGGAAGATGGTGTCGGTGATCTGCTTGCGGTTGATCGCCATGGAGAGCCCGGTACGGACCTTGACGGCGTTCGGGGTGTTCCACGCCTTGTCGTAGTAGGGGAAGGCGAGGGTCTGGATGATGCCCGCCGGGGTGTTGATGTACCGGCCGCTCAGATCCGCCTTCACGTTCTTGAGCTGCGCGGCGGGGACGTCGTCGACCAGGTCGAGGTTGCCCGCGACCAGATCCGTGTAGGCGGTGTTGTTGTCCGTGTAGACCTTGAGGTCCACACCGCCGTTCTGCGCCTTGTCCGGGCCGGGGTACTTCTTCCAGGTACGCAAGGACATCTGGGAGCCCTTGGTGTAGTTCTGAACGGTGTACGGGCCGTTGCCGATGGGCTTGGAGAGCCAGGCCGCGTGCTGGTCGTAGAACGCCCTGGGCAGTGGCGCGAAGGCCGGGTACCCGAGGGTGTCGGGCCAGGTGGAGAAGCGCTGCGACAGCTTGACGGTGAACGTCCGGTCCCCGGTGACCTTGAGCCCCGACAGTGTCGTCGCGGTCGGGTTGCCCGTCTCCGGGTGGACCTTGTCGTACCCGTCGATGTACTGGAAGAAGTACGCGTTCTTCTGGTTGTTCCGCAGATCCGCGCCGTAGTTCCAGGCGTCCACGAAGGACTTCGCCGTGACCTTCTCACCGTTGCTGAAGGTCCAGCCGTCCTTGACGGTGACGGTGAAGTTCGTCGAGTCCTTGGTCTCGACCTTCTCCGCGACCGCGTTCTCGGCCTTGCCGGTCTTCGGGTTGTACCGCTTCAGCCCCCGGAAGATCATGTCGAGGACCTTGCCGCCCTGGACCTCGTTGGTGTTCGCCGGCTCCAGCGGGTTCTGCGGATCCCCCCACGAGGAGCGCACCACGCCGTCGGCACCACCACTGCCGCTGCCGCCGCCGGATCCCCCACCACCACAGGCCGTCGCCGCGAGGGCCACGGCCACCGCACACGCGGCCCACTTGGCGTGCGTAGCTCCACGCATGAAGTGCCTCCTCATCAGGCGCAAGTCTCACTTGATACCAAATACACCCCACACAGTGACGAACCGCACCTTTATGACGGCTGGACGGGCGGTCAGACCGGGAGCGCGTCCTCCCAGGTGTCCGCCGAGCCGCGGAGCGGCCTCCGCCTCCTGAGGACCGGTCCCGACGCGGGCGGTCACTTCCAGCGGTCCTGCACCTCGACGACCTCTCACCGCCGAAAGGCCCGCGCCCGGGTTTCGTCCCCGGGCACGGGCCCTTACGTACCTCTCCTACGCGCCTCTACCTACAGGCGAACGCGTCACGCCTCGTCGGACACCTGCTTCTCGATCGCCACCAGCGCCGGGTCCAGGACGATGTCCTCGTCGCGCGGCGCGGTGGACGGCTCCTCCGGGAAGTGGCAGGCCGTCAGATGGCCGTCGGCGCTGTTCGAGAGCTGGACCAGCGGCGGCTCCTCCGAGGCGCACTTGTCCTGCGCCTTCCAGCAGCGCGTACGGAACCGGCAGCCGGACGGGGGCATGATCGGCGAGGGGACGTCGCCGGAGAGCCGGATCCGCTCCTTCTTCTCCAGATCGATGTCCGTCTCGGGCACCGCCGACAGCAGGGCGTGGGTGTACGGGTGCCGCGGGCGGTTGTAGAGCGAGTCGCGGTCGGCGACCTCCACCACCTTGCCCAGGTACATCACGGCGACCCGCTCCGAGAAGTGCCGCACGATCGCCAGGTCATGGGCGATGAAGACGAAGGCGATCCCCAGATCGCGCTGCAGGTCCTGGAGCAGGTTGATGACCTGCGCCTGGATGGAGACGTCCAGCGCGGAGACCGGCTCGTCCGCGACGATCAGCTTCGGCTCCAGCGCGAGCGCGCGGGCGACGCCGATGCGCTGGCGCTGGCCGCCGGAGAACTCGTGCGGGAAGCGGTTGTAGTGCTCCGGGTTGAGGCCGACGATCTCCAGCAGCTCCCGGACCCGCGCCTCACGGCCACCGGCCGGCTTGATGTTGTTGATCTCCATCGGGCTGGAGATGATCGTGCCGACCGTCTGCCGCGGGTTCAGCGAGGCGTACGGGTCCTGGAAGATCATCTGGATCTCGGACCGGATCGGCGCCAGCTGCTTGCGGTTGGCGTGGGTGATGTCCTGGCCGTTGTACGTGATCGTGCCGCCGGTCGGCTCCAGCAGCCGGGTGAGCAGTCGGCCGGTGGTCGACTTGCCGCAGCCCGACTCGCCGACCAGGCCCAGGCTCTCACCCGGATAGACGCTCATCGTCACGCCGTCGACGGCCTGGACCGCGCCGACCTTCCGTTTGATGGGAAAGCCACCGTAGATGGGGAAGTGCTTGGTCAGGCCCTTCACTTCGAGCAGCGGCTCGGTCGCGGCGGGGTCACGGCGCGGGGAAACCGCGTCCGTGACGGTGGTGGTGGTGTTCTTCTCGCTCATGGTCATAGCCCCAGTTGCCGGTACATCAGCCCAGCCGGGGCTGAATCTTCTCGATGAAAACCTGCTGCTTGCGGTCCGCCGTCAAATGGCACGCGGAGCCTCGTCCTTCGGGGAGCAGCGGGCGCTCGTTCGAGCAGCGTCCACCCTCGACCAGGTCGACGTAGTCGCACCGCGGGTTGAACGCGCAGCCGGTGGGCGGGTTCAACAGGCTGGGCGGGGTGCCCGGAATGGGCCGCAGCGGCTCGTTCACATCGGAGGTGAGCCGCGGCATCGAACCGAGCAGGCCCCAGGTGTAGGGGTGCTCCGGCTTCTTGAGCACTTCGCGTACGGAACCGCGCTCGATGGCCCGGCCCGCGTACATCACGAGCAGATCGTCGGCGAAGTTGGCCACGACACCGAGGTCATGGGTGATCAGGATGATCGCGGAGCCGAACTCCTGCTGGAGGTCCTTGAGCAGGTCGAGGATCTGCGCCTGGACGGTCACGTCGAGCGCGGTCGTCGGCTCGTCGGCGATCAGCAGCTCGGGGTTGCAGACCAGCGACATGGCGATCATCGCGCGCTGGCGCATACCACCGGAGAACTGGTGCGGATAGTCGTCGACGCGGCTCTTCGGGTCCGGGATGCCGACCTTGCCCAGCATCTCGATGGCCCGCGCGCGGGCCTCCTTCTTGCTGGCGCCGGTGTGCTTCATGTACGGCTCGGCGATCTGCCGGCCGACGGTGTAGTACGGCGACAGCGCGGTCAGCGCGTCCTGGAAGATCATCGCCATCTTGTTGCCGCGGAGCTGTTCGAGCTGCTTGCCCGAGACATCCGTGAGGTCCTGGCCGTCGAGCAGGATCTCGCCCTGGATCGCCGTGGACTGCGGGTTGTGCAGCCCCAGGATGGACAGGTTGGTCACGGACTTGCCCGAGCCCGACTCTCCGACGATGCCGAGGGTCTGGCCCCGCTGGAGGTCGAAGGACAGCCCGTCCACGGCCTTGACGATGCCGCCCTCGGTGGAGAAGTGGACACGCAGGTCGCGTACCGAGAGGAACGCGTCCGACCCGTTCGGGGCCGTGGCGTCCTCGGTCTTGGTGAGTGTGGTCACGGTCGTACTCCTAGGACAGACGCACGCGCGGGTCGATGATGGCGTACATCGCGTCCACGATGACGTTGAACAGAAGGATGAAGGCCGCGCTGACCACCATGACGCCCATGGTCAGCGGCAGGTCCTTGTACATGACCGAGTCACGGGCGAGCAGACCGATGCCGGGCAGTCCGAAGGTGATCTCGGTGACCATGGCACCTCCGAAGAGCGCGCCGAGGTCCATGCCGAGGATGGTGACGATCGGGATGAGCGAGCCGCGCCAGGCATAGCGGAAGAAGACGAAGCGGCTGCTCATGCCCTTGGCACGGGCCGCTCTGACGTGCTCTTCCTGGAGCTGTTCGATCATGGTCGAGCGTGCCATACGGGTATAGCTGGCGGTGAAGATCACCGACATCACGACCCAGGGAATCAGCAGACCCATGAACCAGCCGCTGGGGCTCTCGCTGAACGGGACCCACTTCGGCTTGTCCAGCCAGCCGGTGCTGTAGACGAAGAGACCGAGCATGACCGGGCCGAGGAAGTAGATCTGGAGCGAGCTGAGCACCAGGGACGCGGAGCTGAACGCCTTGTCGGTGAAGGTGCCCTTCTTCCACGCGGCGATCATGCCCGCGCCCAGACCGAGGATCAGGAAGACGATGAGGCCGCCGACGGAGAGGGAGAACGTCAGCGGGAAACGGTCGACGATGGTGTCCCAGACCAGCTGCTGGTTGTTGAAGGAGACACCGAAGCAGGGCGCCGCGCAGTGGCCGACGGCGAAGTCACGACCGGCGAAGATGCCGACGAGGAAATCCCAGAACTGCACCGGCACCGGCTTGTCGAGGCCGAGGTTCTGGTGGATCACCGCCAGCGCGTCCGGAGTGCAGTTCTTGCCGCACGAGAGCAGGGCAGGGTCCTGCGGAATGGCGAAGAACATGAAGAACGTGACGGCGCTGATCAGAAAAAGCGTCAGGACTGCGCCGAACGTCCGGCGAAGGAGGAATTGAAGCATTGGCTGGTCGCTGCTCTCAGGACGGCGGCTGTGAGGGGGTCGAGAGGAGAGGATCGGCGGACCGGAGGTGCGCGCTCCGCCGTGCGCGCACCTCCGGAACCTGCCTACGCGGTGCTTACTTCTTCAGGAAGAGACGCGTGACGTCGATGTAGCTGGAGTCCGACGAATAGCGGGCGCCACCGACGTTGGAGCCGAAGATCTGGAACACCTTGGTGTAGTAGATCGGCGCCGCCGGGTTGATCCGCTCGACGATGTCGTGGTGCAGCGCGGTCCACGCCTTCTGGGCCTCGGCCGGGTCCGTGATCTTCAGGATGCGGGCGATCTCGGCGTTGACCTTGGGGTCGTTGATGTGCGAGTAGATCGACGAGCCGTCCTGGAGCTGCTTGCCGTCGTACAGCGGCGGGATGACGGTGGAGGCGGACGGCCAGTCCTGGCCCCAGCCGGTCATGTAGAGGTCCAGGCCGTTGTCGACCTTGCCGACCTGCTCGTACCAGGTGGAGGAGTCGATCTCCTTCTTGACCACGTCGAGGCCGATGGCCTTCAGACGGTCGGCGATGACCACGGCCTGCTGCTGGCGGACCGGGGTGTTGCCGTACGCGTAGATGACCTTCTGGCCCTCGGCGCCGGCCTCCTTGATCAGCTCCTTGGCCTTCTCGATGTCGCCGTTGGGCTTCTTGAGCTTGCCGAAGGGGTCGTAGTCCTTCTCGTAGCCCGGGGTGGTCGGGGACATCAGACCGGTCGCGGTCTCACCGCCGTAGGCGCCACCGTCGAGCTTGTAGATCTGGGCGCTCGGCATCGCGTACGTGATGGCGTCGCGGACCTTCTTGTTCTTCATCCGGTCGAGGTTGAAGTTGAGCTGCCAGACGTAGGGCGCGTAGCCCTCGATCGTCCGCTTCTTCGCCTCGGGGTCCGAGATGACGTTGCGCACCTGGTTGGTGGAGACCTGGCCGGTGAACATCACGGTGTTCTTGGCCTCGCCGCGGTCGGCCAGGATGGTCTTGGTCTGGTCGTCGTCGTCGTGGTTGTACTCGATGTTCCAACCGTCGACGTACTGGTGGCGGACCGAGTCGGTCTTCGGGTCCCAGTTCGTGTTCTTGACCAGCGTCATGGACTTGCCGGGCTTGAAGTCCTTGATCTTGTACGGGCCGGTCGCGACCGGGGCCGTGTCGTACTTCTCCTTGGTGTCCGTCTTCTCGGGGACCACGGAGTAGCCGGGCATCGCGAGCGCCTGCGGCAGGTCGGGCTGCGCGTCCTTGAACTTGAAGACGATGGTCTTCGCGTCCGGGGTCGCCAGGACCGAGTCGGGCAGGTGCTTGCCCTTGAACGGGCCGTCGGGCAGCGCCTTGCGGTACGTGGTGCCCGTACCGGACAGCCACTGCTGGATGTACGTCGGGCCGTCCGTGATGAACGGGGCGTACATCCGCTCGATCGTGTGGCGGATGTCCTTCGAGGTGATCGGGGAACCGTTCTGGTCCTTCAGCCCGTCCTTGAGCGTGAAGGTCCAGGTCTTGCCGCCATCGGTCTCCTTGCCGGAGTCGGTGGCCAGGTCGCCGACGAGGGTCTGCTTGCCGTTGTCGTCCTCCTGGTACTGGGTCAGACCGCGCTGGAGGAGTCTGTCGAGGAGCTTCCCGTCGCTGACGTAGGTCTGGCCCGGGTCGAGGTGCGAGAAGTCGGCCTCCTGGAAGACGGTCATGGTGCCGCCGGTCTTGGCACCGGGAACCTCGGCCGCCGGACCGGTGGACGCCTTGGCATCGCCGTAGGTCACGGAGGCCGACTGCTTGGCGGCGTCCTCCTGAGTCTTGCCCTTGTCCTTGGTCGCGGTGTCGGTGTTACCGCCACAGGCGGTCAGCGCGAGCGAACCGGCCGCCAGGGCGACGACGACAGCACGTGTCCTGCGTGTGCCAAAGATGCTCATGAGATGAGTACCCATCTGTCAGTAGTGATCCAACTGTGCTGCCGGCGCATCCGGTTGTGGACCGGCGGCCGGGGAGCAGCTATCCCTCAACCAGGACGTCAGCGTCCGGACTTCGGGTCGAAGGCGTCTCGTACCGAGTCGCCGAGAAGGTTGAACGCCACGACGAAAATGACCATGGCGACACCCGGGAAGAGCATGTAAACCGGGTCCTGCTCGTAGATACCGGCGCCGGTGGCGAACATCCGTCCCCAGTCCGGGGTGGGTTCGACATAGCCGACACCCACGAAGGAGAGGAAGGCCACCGAGAGAATGGTGGACGGCAGCAGCAGGGTGGCCTGCACCAGGATCGGTGTGACCAGGTTGGGCAGCAGCTCCTTGCGGATGATCCGCCAGGGAGAGGCGCCCGCGATCTTCGCGGCCTCCACGAACTCCCGCTCGCGCAGCGACAGGGTGGCCGCGCGGATCAGCCGGGCGAGGCCCATCCAGCCCAGGAACGACAGCACCGTAATGATCGCCATGGCACGGAGCGAGGTGGGGGTCTCCTCGTCGGGGCGGACGAACGCGGCCACGATGACCGGCATCGAGGCGATGAAGAAGAGCTGGCTGGGGAAGCCCAGCAGGAAGTCGGTGAACCGGCCGAGCCAGTAGTCGATCCTGCCGCCGTAGTACCCGCCGATCAGCCCGACCAGCACACCCACGAGGACCATCAGAACGGTGGCCGCCAGCGCGGTGTAGATCGAGGTGCGCATGCCGTAGACGAGCTGCATGAACACGTCCCGGCCGAGGTTCGGCTCGATGCCGAACCAGTGATCGGCGGATATGCCCCCCGCCACCCCGGTCGGCATGTTGAACTCGTCGAGCAGGTCCAGGTTGTCCTGGCCGTACAGGGTGTAGGCGTCCTTGCCGTACACCATCTTGATCACCGGCGCGAGAAGCGCGACCACGAAGAAGAAGATGACGACAATGGCCGAAATGATCCCGGTACGGTCCCGCTTGAAGCGGCGCCACATCAACTGGCCGGGCGAGAGCCCGGCAGGCGTCTTGGCCTCGTGGGTCCCGTCCTTCGACACGTTGTCCGCGCCGGGAAGGGTGGACGCCTCGGCGTCCTCGGTCTGTACTGGACTTGTCACGATCGCTCTTCCCCCATGGGGATCACAACCGCGCGTCCGACCCATTTGGCGCTTATGGCACCACGCATGGGGTCCTCCTCATGAGTCCACTTGTCACTACGAGAAGGGCACTATCTACGCGCGCTGACACCCCTGACAGTGCGCTTTTTCCAGTACCCCGAAGTGTGCTGTGCTCGCGAGTCTGCACCCCCCACAGCGCATGACTCATTGACCCGAGCTCATTGGCCAACTATTAAGTAACACCGAGCCGTAAACCACACTTAAAGTGTCTCGTTTTGGCAACGCACTCGCACGGCTCTGCCCGAAATGCGGACAAAGTGAGCGCAGACAGACACCCGCGAAACGGACTGTTAACACGTGATGCGGAGATTCCGGTTCGACATCCGGACACCCGGTCCGGGAAAAACAGTTGCGCAGAGCGAGGACGTCTGCACAGAAAGACGCCCCGGTCACCCGCGCGATGCGCGCGGGTGACCGGGGCGTCTTGACGGCCCGAGCCGGCAGCGGGTCAGCAGTACTTCTTCTTGACCACGGCGGCGAGCGATCCCTTCGGCACGGTCGTACCGCAGCGGACCCCGCCTTCCGTGGGAACGGTCCAGCTGACCGCCTTGCCCTCGCGCCCGGTCGCGATCCACTTCGTGCCACGGTCACAGCGCCACTGCGTGTAGTAGCCGGACGCCCTTCGCGTGCCCGAGTACAGCACGTACGTGCCGTTCTTCGACAGCTTGTAGGTGACGGACTCGGACTTCTTGTTCGTCGACTTCTTCTCGGCCTTCAACTCCAGGCCGAGGCTGCCCTCCAGGCTGCCGATCACGACGCTGCCGCTGACCTTCGCCCCCGCCGTGGTCGACACCGAGGCGGTGATCTCACTCACCTTCTCGGCGCTGTAGGTCTTGCTCGCCGTGCCCCCAGTGTAGTTCTCCAGCACCTTGCGGTGCGTCACCACCCACGGCTTCTGGGCCGAGAACCAAGTGAGCTTGGTCATCCCCGGGTTGCACATCGGATCATTGCTCGCCGGAGCCGCCACGGCCGGAGCCGCCAGCATGCACGACGCGGCCGTTCCCGCGAGGACCAGAGCTACTGCCTTACGCATAATTCCCCCATTCACTGACGCAAATAATCACGTCAGCCCCGTTGGTGCCGCCCTGCGAATCTTGGCAACGAAGCCATTATTTCAGCACACCTCGGTGCCACTCAAGTGATTTGAGGATCCATTGAGGTAGGTGGGTTGAATGGTCTCGACCGCAAACCGGCCCGGCCCGCTCCCTCCATACGTTCGGGGGGAGCGGGCCGGGCCGTCAGCCGTAAGAACCCGTGCGTCAGCCGTTCTTGGCGCGGGAGGCGGCGCGGCCGCGGAGCTTCTGGTCGAGGACGACCTTGCGGATACGGACCGTCTCCGGGGTCACCTCGATGCACTCGTCGTCGCGGCAGAACTCCAGGGACTGCTCCAGCGACAGCTTCCTGGCCGGCACCACGTTCTCCGTGGTGTCCGCGGAAGCGGCACGCATGTTGGTGAGCTTCTTCTCCTTGGTGATGTTCACGTCCATGTCGTCGGCGCGCGAGTTCTCGCCGATGATCATGCCCTCGTAGACCTCGGTGCCGGCCTCGGTGAAGATGACACCGCGCTCCTGGAGGTTGACCATCGCGAACGGCGTCACCGTGCCCGCGCGGTCCGCCACCAGCGAGCCGTTGTGACGGGTGCGCAGCTCGCCGAACCACGGCTCGTGGCCCTCGAAGATGGAGTGCGCGATGCCCGTGCCGCGGGTCTGGGTCAGGAACTCCGTACGGAACCCGATGAGTCCGCGCGAAGGAACGATCCACTCCATGCGGATCCAGCCCGAGCCATGGTTGGTCATGGTCTCCATGCGGCCCTTGCGGATCGCCATCAGCTGGGTGATCGGGCCGAGGTGCTCCTCGGGGGAGTCGATCGTCATGCGCTCGATCGGCTCGTGCGTCTTGCCGTCGACCTGCTTGGTGACGACCTCCGGCTTGCCGACGGTCAGTTCGAAGCCCTCACGGCGCATCTGCTCGACGAGGATCGCCAGCGCCAGCTCACCGCGGCCCTGGACCTCCCAGGCGTCGGGACGCTCGGTGTCCAGGACGCGGAGCGAGACGTTACCGATCAGCTCGCGGTCGAGACGGTCCTTGACCTGGCGGGCGGTGACCTTGTGGCCCTTGCCGCCCTTGCCGACCAGCGGCGAGGTGTTGGCGCCGATGGTCATCGAGATCGCGGGCTCGTCGACCGTGATCAGCGGCAGCGCGATCGGGTTCTCCGGGTCGGCCAGGGTCTCGCCGATCATGATGTCCGGGATACCGGCGATGGCGCAGATGTCACCCGGGCCCGCCTTCTCGGCCGGCTTGCGGGTCAGCGCCTCGGTCATCATCAGCTCGGTGATGCGGACGTTGGACTTCGTACCGTCACGCTTGATCCAGGTGACGGTCTGACCCTTCTTCAGCTCGCCCTGCTCGACGCGGCAGAGGGCGATACGGCCGAGGAAGTTGTCGGCGTCCAGGTTGGTGACATGGGCCTGGAGCGGCGCCTCCTCGTCGTACTCCGGAGCCGGGACGTGCGACAGGATCGTGTTGAAGAACGGCTCCAGGTTCTCGCTGTCCGCCGGGACCGTGCCGTCCTCCGGCTTGGTCAGCGAGGCGATGCCGTCCCGCGCGCAGGCGTAGACGATCGGGAACTCGATCTGCTCCTCGGTCGCGTCCAGGTCCAGGAAGAGGTCGTACGTCTCGTCGACGACCTCGGCGATCCGGGAGTCCGGGCGGTCCGTCTTGTTGATGCAGAGGATGACCGGCATCTTCGCCTGGAGCGCCTTGCGGAGCACGAAGCGGGTCTGCGGAAGCGGGCCCTCCGAGGCGTCGACCAGCAGCACCACGGCGTCGACCATCGACAGACCGCGCTCGACCTCGCCGCCGAAGTCGGCGTGGCCGGGGGTGTCGATGATGTTGATCGTGATCGGGTCGCCACCGGTCTTCGGGTGGTACTTCACGGCCGTGTTCTTGGCCAGGATCGTGATGCCCTTCTCACGCTCCAGGTCGTTCGAGTCCATCATCCGGTCATCGAGGTGCTCGGCGGCGTGCGCGGCGAAGGCGCCGGCCTGCTTCAGCATGGCGTCGACCAGAGTGGTCTTGCCATGGTCGACGTGGGCGACAATGGCGACGTTACGGATGTCGTGGCGCGTGGGCATGCTGGCTGGCGCTTCTCTCGATCGTGGGTGCGGCGTTGTTTTCCTCGTACGCCCGCCGGGCGGACACGCCACGGCTAACCCCATCGTACGGGGCTGACGCGCCGGGGGCTTCCCGGGACGATCGGAGAGGTGTATATCACGGCGGGGTGGGGCCGGGGTGGAGCCCATGACGGCGGGAGTGGACTGCCCGCGTCGGGGACGGCCGTGGAGGTTGTGGATCGCCATGGCAGGGGGTGCCACGGACTGCGGACAGCTTGCCCGCCGGACAGGCCGACGGGCAAGTGATTTGATCGGGTTCTGAGCTTGTGAAGCGGCTGTGACCTGCTTTTTCTTCTGTTTTTGGGGTCCAGGTCAGATAGCCGTCGGCTGCTCTTCGCTACTTCTTCTTCTCGCCCTCGGACTGCTGGAGGTCCGGTCCCGAGACACCGGGCTTCTTGTACCCGATGTCCTGGTAGCGGGGGGCCGCGAAGCCGAAGGCGCCCGCGTTCATCAGCCCCGGCTTGGCCGCCACCAGCTGCGGCCGCTGATAGAGGGGGATAGAACCGGCCGCGGCCCAGATCCGGGCGTCCGCCTGCCGGAGCAGCTCGCGGGAGGTCTTCTCGTTCAGCTCGGAGACGGCGCGGTCGAAGAGCTGGTCGATGTGGTCCGTACCGACGCGGGTGTAGTTCTGCTCCACCAGCAGCGAGCCGTCGCTGGCGGGCACCGGCTTGGCGTAGATCGGCCGGCCGTCCGTCGCCGGGTAGGCGGTGGCGGGCCAGGAGTAGAGCGCCAGGTCGTAGTCGCCCGAGGCGATGTGGTCCTTGAAGTAACTGTCGTCCGCCACCTTGGTGATCTCGGTGCCGATGCCGATGCGGTCGAGCATCCGCGAGATCCGCTCGCCGACCGTACGCAGCGACTCCGAGCCCTCCCCCGACGGCAGGACGAAGCGGAGCGTGAGGGGCTTGCCGTTCTTGCCGAGCGGGCCGCCCTTCGCGGCGGCGCCCGAGCCGGCGGGCGCGGGTGCCGCCGTACCCTGCGGGGCGTAGGCGCCCGGCATGCCGCCCGCCTTCTTGTCCTGGTTCTCCTGGGCCGCGTTCACGGCCCGCTGCCGGGCGTCCGTGTCGTCGGCGGCCCGGCGGAGCAGGGCGACGCTCCGGTGGGCGGCGGCGGGGGCGGGCGCGAGGACATGGACGGCGGACTCGGGGCGGGAGGCGGCGCGGGATCCGGACTTGCCGTCGTCGCCGACGATGTACAGGCCCTCGTCGGAGGCGGCGTCGGAGGCCGTACCGGACGCGGTGCCGGCGGCCGTATCCGAAGCGGCTCCGCTCTTGCCTTCGGTTTTCTCGGTTCTCTCGGCCTTCTCGTCGGCCTTCTTCCCCTCCTCCGCCTCGCTGCCCGCCTTCGTCTTGTCCTTCGCCACCGCCTTCGCGCCCCCCGGCGTCCAGCCCGCGTCCGCCAGCAGCGCCTGTGCCTCGTGCGTGTCCTGCTTGCCGAGTGCCCGGCTGCTGTCCGCGTACACGTGCTGCCCGGCCAGTGCCAGATGGCTGCCCGGAGGGAGCGCGGGCAGTCCGAGCGGCTTGAGTACGGTGTCGGCCAGCTCCTGCCGGTCCAGCGCGCGGGCCACGGCCCTGCGGACCCGCTCGTCCGCCAGCGGCCCGGACTCGCCGTTCAGCGCGAGCTGTGTGTAGGCGGGCTCCAGGGACTTCCGTACGACATAGCCGCGCAGCGCCTTCTGCTCGCCGGTGTACAGCTCGACCGCCTCGGCCGTCCGTCTGCGGGCGTCCTGGGCCGCCTCCGCCTTCTCGTCGTCCGAGCCGTTGGCGAGTGCCCAGGAGCGGAGCGCCGAGGCGGGGGTGGTCTCCGAGCCGGGGCCGTGGGTGAGCGGCTGCCCGCCGGATCCCTTGTCCCGGTGCGCCAGGGAGATACGTTTCGCCGCACCGCTGTCGATCTCCGCGAGGTCGAGCCTGCCCTCGGCGAGGGCCGCCGCGCGCTTGCTCCGGGGCACCGCGCGCAGCACGATCGAGTCGAGCTTCGCGGGCTCGCCCCACCAGTGGGAATTGCGGACGAGCGTGGCCTCCTTGGCCGACCGGTCCGTCTTCTTGAGCAGGAAGGGGCCCGCCGTCGTCTTCAACTCCTTCCTCGCCCCGTCGTTGAAGGAGTTCGGGGTCCCCATCACGTCCTTGGGATAGAGGGGGCTGAAGAGCGACCGCCAGTCCGCGTAGGGCTTGTTGAAGGTGACCCTGACCTCCAGGTCGTCCGCCCCGCGCTCGATCTTCTCGATCCGCTCGTACCCGGCGTTGCGCGCCGTCCAGTACGCGGAGTCCTTGCCGCGCAGCGCGCGCCACTGGGCGACGAAGTCCGGCGCCCCGATCTCCCGGCCGTCGCTCCACACCGCCTGCTGGTTGAGCTTGTAGAGCACGACCTGTTTCGGTTCGTGCTCGACGATCTTCGCGGACTCCAGATAGTCCGGGTTGAGCTGGGGGCGGCCGCGCGCGTCGAGGGTGAAGAGGGAGGGGAGCACGGCGTCGGCGATCCGGCCGGTGGCGGCGTTGGCGTCGGCCTGGAAGACGTTGAGCGTCGTGGGCATGGTGTCGATCGCCCAGCGGACGGTGCCGCCCTGGCCGACCCACTTCCGTCCGGCGGGCGCGATGTCGGGGGCGGCGGCGGACGTGGTGTCGCTCTGGTCCTTCTCCGAGGTGCACGCGGACAGGACGGGCAGGGCGAGCACCCCGGTGGTCAGGAGCGCGACGGAGCGGAGCGTTCGGGAGCATGTCCTCCCGCGTGGGGCGTCGACGTGGGACATGGCTTGTACCTCTTCGTCCTGTTTGTGGAATTTATAGATGATCACATCTATTGCCCACTCACTGAAGGGGACCGCCCCCGGCCATCCGCGCAGACACGACGGCACACCCCTGGAACACCACCCGTGCGGCCCAGCCCACGCAACAGCGGACGCAGCAACAGGACGCCCCGGCGAACGCGCCCTTCACAAGCGGGCGTGTGACGCGGGACACTCTGACGCGGAGGGCGGCCCGGAAGGCGACAGCCCCGAATCCCCGCACGCTCTCCCGCCGATCGTGGAAGCGAGGGCAGCCCATGACCCCCCAGGACGAGATAACCGAAGTACGGCGCAGGCTGGACGACCTGATCCGCACGGTCGAGCGGCTGGAGCGCACCCTCGCGCACACCCACCGCCGGACCGAGCCGCTCCCCCGCCGCGCCGACGAGCTGGTGACGATCCCCGACACCCCGTACGACAACACGCTGTGGACGGACTCGGACGACGAGGGACTAGGGGTACGGGACCGGCGCGCCCCGTAAGCACCGGGGCTCCAGGTCCCGGGGGCGCCAGGCAGGGCTCGGGGCGCCTACGGGCCCGCAGGGCCGTGGCCCGCAGGGCCGTGGCCCGCAGGGCCGTGGCCCGCAGGGCCGTGGCCCGCGCAAGCGGTAGCCCCAGGCCCGTAAAGCCCGTGGCCCGTAAACCCGTGGCCTGTAAGCCGCAGGCCCGTAAACCCGTGGCCCGGTGGGTACGCCGACCCGCACCCCGCCCCCGGCCCGCTCCAGGCTCTGTCCCGCACCCGGACCCAGGAGACCCGCTTTGGCCACCGGAACCGAACCACCACCCGCCGGACCGACCACCGCCCCCGCCACCGGACCGACCACCGGCGCCCGCACCCGCACCGGCACCGGAGTGCACGGCGCCTCGCGCGCTGCCATCGCCCCCCGCCATCTGCGGACGGACCGCTGGTGGTCGGCGCCCGCCGGGACGGCCGCCGGGCTGCTCGCCTTCATCGTCTACTCGACCTGGCGCGCCTTCTCGAACAGTGACTACTACGCGGCGCCCTACGTCTCGCCCTTCTACTCCCCCTGCCTCGCGGAGAACTGCGTCCCCATGCGCGGCGGGCCCAACTGGGAGCTGGTGGGCGGCTGGTGGGGCCTCTCGCCCGCACTGCTGATCCTGGTCTTCCCGCTGGGCTTCCGGCTGACCTGTTACTACTACCGCAAGGCGTACTACCGGGGCTTCTGGGCCTCCCCACCCGCCTGCGCCGTCGCCGAGCCGCACAAGAAGTACACCGGCGAGACCCGCTTCCCGCTGGTCCTCCAGAACCTCCACCGCTACTTCTTCTACGCGGCGCTGCTGGTCTCCTGCGTCCTGACGTACGACACCGCCCTCACCTTCCGTGACGAGGAGTACGCCTGGGGCCATCTGGGCCTGGGCACGCTGCTGTTCCTCGTCAACATCGGGCTGATCTGGGCGTACACCCTCTCCTGCCACTCCTGCCGGCACATCATCGGCGGGCGGCTGCGGCACTTCTCCCGGCATCCGGTGCGGTACCGGCTGTGGGGCTGGGCCGGAAAGCTGAACCACCGCCACATGCAGCTGGCCTGGGCCTCGCTGGTCAGCGTCGTCCTCTGCGACTTCTACGTGTATCTGCTCGCCACCGGGGCCTTCGACGATCCGCGCATCTTCTGACCAGCAGGGAGTCCGTCACCTATGACGCAAGTGGAACGCCGGCAGTGGGACGTCGTCGTGATCGGCGCGGGCGGGGCCGGGCTGCGGGCCGCCATCGAGGCGCGCGAGCGGGGCGCCCGTACCGCCGTCATCTGCAAGTCCCTGTTCGGCAAGGCCCATACGGTCATGGCCGAGGGCGGGATCGCCGCCTCCATGGGCAATGTGAACTCCGGGGACAACTGGCGGGTGCACTTCCGCGACACCCTGCGCGGCGGCAAGTTCCTCAACCAGTGGCGGATGGCCGAGCTGCACGCGCGGGAGGCGCCCGACCGGGTCTGGGAGCTGGAGACCTGGGGCGCGCTGTTCGACCGTACCCCCGACGGCAGGATCTCCCAGCGCAACTTCGGCGGCCATGAGTACCCCCGGCTCGCCCATGTCGGCGACCGGACGGGGCTCGAACTGATCCGTACGCTCCAGCAGAGGATCGTCGCGCTCCAGCAGGAGGACTTCCGGGAGTACGGGGACTACGAGGCGCGGCTCAAGGTCTACCAGGAGTGCACGGTCACCCGGCTGCTGAAGGACGGTGGTGAGGAGGGCGGCGAGGAGGGCGACCGGATCTCCGGGGCCTTCTGCTACGCGCGCGAGTCGGGCCGGTTCTTCGTGCTGGAGGCCCCGGCCGTCGTCCTCGCCACGGGCGGTATCGGCAAGTCCTTCAAGGTGACCTCGAACTCCTGGGAGTACACCGGCGACGGCCACGCGCTGGCGCTGCTCGCGGGCGCGCCGCTGCTCGACATGGAGTTCGTGCAGTTCCATCCGACCGGTATGGTCTGGCCGCCCTCGGTCAAGGGGATCCTGGTCACCGAGTCGGTGCGCGGCGACGGCGGGGTGCTGCGCAACGCGGACGGCAAGCGGTTCATGTTCGACTACATCCCCGAGGTCTTCAAGGAGAAGTACGCCGAGTCCGAGGACGAGGGCGACCGCTGGTACGAGGACCCCGACCACAACCGCCGCCCGCCCGAGCTGCTCCCGCGCGACGAGGTGGCCCGTGCGATCAACTCCGAGGTCAAGGCGGGCCGGGGCTCACCGCACGGCGGGGTCTTCCTGGACGTCTCGACCCGGATGGACGCGGAGATCATCCGCCGCCGACTGCCGTCGATGTACCACCAGTTCAAGGAGCTGGCGGACGTCGACATCACGGCGGAGGCCATGGAGGTCGGCCCGACCTGCCACTACGTGATGGGCGGCATCGCCGTCGACTCGGAGACCGCCGCCACCCCCGGGGTCGCCGGGCTGTACGCGGCGGGCGAGGTGGCCGGCGGTATGCACGGCTCCAACCGGCTCGGCGGGAACTCCCTCTCCGACCTGCTGGTCTTCGGCCGCCGCGCCGGACTGCACGCCGCCGCGTACGCGGCCGGGCAGGCCGCGCGCCCGGTCCCGGCACAGGCACGGATCGACGAGGCGGCGGCGGAGGCGCTGCGCCCGTTCCACAGGGCCGAAGGAGAGGGTGCCGAAAGGGAGGGCGCCGAAGGGGACGGGGGCGCCGAGAATCCGTACAGCCTCCACCAGGAGCTCCAGCAGACGATGAACGACCTGGTCGGCATCGTCCGCCGCGAGGCCGAGATGGAACAGGCCCTGGAGAAGCTGGCCGCCCTGCGGGTCCGGGCGGAGCGCGTCGGGGTCGAGGGGCACCGGCAGTTCAACCCCGGCTGGCACCTCGCGCTCGATCTGCGCAACATGCTGCTGGTCAGCGAGTGTGTGGCGCGGGCCGCCCTGGAGCGTACCGAGAGCAGGGGCGGCCACACCCGGGAGGACTGGCCGGGCATGGCGTCCGACTGGCGCCGGATCAATCTGTACTGCGGACTCGCCCAGGACGGCGGGATCGCGCTCTCCCGGCGTACGACCGAGCCGATCCGTCCCGACCTGCTCGCGCTGTTCGACAAGGAAGAGCTGGTCAAGTATCTCGCCGAAGAGGAGCTCCACGATTGAACGCGCCCACCTCCGACGAAGCGAACTCTTCCTCCTACGAAGCGAAGTTCAGGGTCTGGCGCGGTGACGAGGACGGCGGCGGGCTGACAGATTTCGCCGTCGAGGTGAACGACGGAGAGGTCGTCCTCGACATCATCCACCGCATCCAGGCGACCCGGGCGGCGGATCTGGCGGTGCGCTGGAATTGCAAGGCGGGCAAGTGCGGTTCGTGCAGCGCGGAGATCAACGGCCGTCCCCGGCTGCTGTGCATGACCCGGATGTCCGTGTTCTCCCGCGAGGAGACGGTCACGGTCACCCCACTGCGCGCCTTCCCGGTGATCCGGGACCTGGTGACGGATGTGTCCTTCAACTACGCGAAGGCGCGCGAGGTCCCGTCCTTCGTGCCGCCGCCGGGGGTGGCCGCCGGGGAGTACCGGATGCGGCAGATGGATGTGGACCGCTCGCAGGAGTTCCGCAAGTGCATCGAGTGTTTCCTGTGCCAGGACACCTGTCATGTGGTGCGGGACCACGAGGAGAACAAGACGGCGTTCGCCGGACCGCGCTTCCTGATGCGGGTGGCCGAGCTGGACATGCATCCGCTGGACGCGGCGGCGGAGTCGGGGCTCGACCGGAAGCGGACCGCGCAGGAGGAGCACGGCCTCGGCTACTGCAACATCACCAAGTGCTGTACCGAGGTGTGCCCCGAGCAGATCAGGATCACGGACAACGCGCTGATCCCGCTGAAGGAGCGGGCGGCGGACCGGAAGTACGACCCGCTGGTCTGGCTGGGCAACAAGATCAGACGCCGGGACGCGCGGTGAGCCGTGGACCGTCTGGGGGTACACGGTGCCGTACCCCCGGACGGCTCGGCGGCCCTCCGCCAGGTCCACGCACCCCCACCCCCCGCGGTACGCCGTCCGGTCCTTCCCCGTCGCCGCGAAGTCGACATGGATCGCGACCCCGAACCGCGCGCGCTTCCTCTCCCCCCTGATGCGCGCGGCCCACTCGTGTTCCACCGGTGTGCCGCGCGCGTTCTGTCACGTGTTCTCTTGCGTTTCGCGTCGCGTCACGTGTCGTGGCGCGTGTTCCGGGGCCGGGGGCCCGGAAGGCGTACAGGCTGCGCGCCCCGGTGTCCGGTCGCGGGGTGGCGAATGCGGACATAGCCTCCCCCATGTGACGCCCATCGCACACCGTACCCATCCCTCCATAGCCGGCCGCGTCCTGCCCGCCGTGCTGGCCGCGCTGGTCATGGCGGGGTGGCTCGTCGCGCCCGGCGCGCGGGCCGAGGATCCGGTGACGCTCTCCCGGCAGGGACAGATCACCGACCGGGTGGGGGCGCTCGGCGGCCGGAAGGCCGAGGTCGGCCAGGCCCTGGAGCGGCTGTACGACGAGCGGCGGGTGCAGTTGTTCGTCGCGTACGTACGGGACTTCTCCGGGCGGTCCGCGCAGAGCTGGGCCGACGCCACGGCCACCCGCAACGGGCTGGGACGCGACGACCTCCTGCTGGCCGTCGCCACACACGACCGGCAGTACGCGTACTCCGCCGCCACCGACGCGCCCCTCACCGCCGCCCAGCTGCGGGAAGTCGCCGCCACGGCCGTCGAGCCCGCGCTCCGGCAGAACGACTGGGCGGGCGCGGCGATCGGCGCGGCCAACGGGTACGGGGCGGTGCTGGCGGGCCGGGCCGTGCCTGCCCCCGCGATCACCCCGGGCGCGGCCGACCCGGGCGGCGCGGGGGACGGCGCGGCGGTCAATCTGGTGCTGCCCGTCGTCGTGGTGGTCGCCGCGGCGGGCGCCGCCACGTACGCATTCTCCCGGCGCAGACGGCGCGTGGCCTCCCGTACGACACCGGGCGCGGCCGGGCGGCAGGGCTGGGGCTCGCCGGGCGGTACCGGGCCGCCCCCGCTCGTACCGCTGCCGGAACTGGACGGGCGGGCGAAGCGGCTGCTGGTCGGCACGGACGACGCGCTGCGGACCAGCCAGGAGGAGTTGGGCTTCGTCACCGCGCAGTTCGGGGAGGCGGCCGCCGCGCCCTTCACCGACGCGGTGGCCTTCGCTAAGGGCGAGCTGACGGCCGCGTTCCGGGTGCGCCAGCGGCTGGACGACGCGTATCCGGAGGACGACGCGGACCGCCGCCGGATGCTGGACGAGATCATCGCCCGCTGTACGCGGGCGGACGCCCGGCTGGACGCCGAGTCCGAGGGCTTCGACCGGCTGCGGGCCCTGGAGCGCAACGCGCCGCAGGCCCTCGACGCGGTGACGGCCGCCCACCGCGAGCTGACCGGCCGCGTCGACACGGCCGCGGCCACCCTCACCGCGCTGCGCGGGCGGTACGCCGACTCGGCGTCCGCGCCCGTGGCGGACAGCGTCACCCAGGCCGGGGACCGGCTCGTCTTCGCGTCGACCGCGCTGGGCGAGGCCCGTTCCTCGGTCGGGGCGGGGGACAACGGCGGGGCCGCCGTCCACGTACGCGCCGCCGAGAGCGCCGTGGACCAGGCGGCCACCCTGGTGGCGGCGGTCGAGCGGCGCGCGCAGGAGCTGGCGGAGGCGGCCGGGAAGCTGCCGGGCGCGCTGACCGAGACGGAGACGGATCTCGCCGACGCCCGGGGGCTGCTGCGGGGCACCGCCGAGGGCGTACCGACCGCCGATCTCCAGGGCCGGATCGGCCGCGCGGAGGCGGTGGCCGACGAGGTACGGCGGGAGATGGACACCGGACGGTACGACCCGATCGATGCCCTGCGCCGGGTCGAGGAGGCGGACGCGGTCCTCGACGAGGCCCTGGCCGGAGCGCGACGGCGCGAGGAGGGCGACCGGCGGGCGGGCACGCTCCTCGATCAGGCGATGCTCACCGCCCGTTCGGCCATCGGCGCCGCCGCCGACTACGTGACCACCCATCGCGGGGCGGTCGGCAGCCAATCCCGTACCCGGCTCGCGGAGGCGCAGCGGCGACTGGAGTCCGCGCACACGCGGGCCGCGTCGGGCGACGCGCAGTCCGCGCTGGCGGAGGCCCAGGCGGCGGACGGGCTGGCGCTGGCCGCCCAGGATCTCGCCGAGCAGGACGTCCGGTCGTACGAGAGCCAGTACGGGATCCAGTACGGCGGTCCGTACGGGAGCCCGTACGGCGGCGGGCCGCGCGGCGCGGGCGGCGGGCTCGGCGGCGCGATGCTCGGCGGGATCCTGCTCGGCGGTCTGTTCGGCGGAGGCGGCGGGGGCCGGGGCGGCGGCTACGGCTACGGCGGCAGGGGCGGAGGCGGTCCCGGCAGTTTCGGCGGCGGCGGCACCCGTGGCCGGATGGTCGGCGGCGGCCGGTTCTGAGGGAAGCCACCACCCGGAAACGCCCACCCGGAGATGCCCACCCGGAAACACCCCGGCGAAGTGCCCATGGAGAAGTGCCACCCGGTCCAGGACGCGGCCCGGAACTCAGCCCGGAACTCAGCCCAGGGAGAAGAGCCATGACCACCAGGCAGACCATTCTCGGCCGTGTCGCCCAGCTCGCGAAGGCCAATGTCAACGCCCTGCTGGACCAGGCCGAGGACCCGCAGAAGCTGCTCGACCAGCTGATCCGCGACTACACCAACAACATCGCGGAGGCGGAGGAGGCGGTGGCGGGCACCATCGGGAATCTGCGGCTGCTGGAGCAGGACCACGCACAGGACACGGACGCGGCCCGCGAGTGGGGCGAGAAGGCGCTCGCGGCCAGCAAGAAGGCGGACGGGCTGCGCGCGGCCGGTGGCAGCGCGGACGCGGACAGATTCGACCAGCTGGCCAGGGTGGCGCTGGAGCGGCAGCTCCAGTCCGAGAAGGAGGCGCGGACCGCCGCGCCGGCCATCGCCTCACAGACGGAGGTCGTGGAGAAGCTCAAGTCCGGTCTGGAGCAGATGAGGTCGAAGCTGACGCGGTTGCGGGCGAAGCGCGACGAGCTGGTGGCGCGGTCCGCGTCGGCGCGCGCGCAGAATCAGATGGTGGACGCGGTCAAGAACATCGATGTCCTCGACCCGACGAGCGAACTCGGCCGGTTCGAGGACAAGGTACGGCGCGAGGAGGCGCGGGCCATGGGCAAGCAGGAGCTGGCCGCCTCGTCGCTGGACCGGCAGTTCGAGCAGTTGGACAGCCTCGGGGACAGCGCGGAGGTAGAGGCGCGGCTGGCGGCGCTGAAGTCCGCCTGACCGCCCCTCCCCCTCCCCGCTCTCGTCCCCGCTCCCGTCAGTACATGCTCAGCAGCTGCTCCACGGTCGGCTCCGGCGCGGGGCCGCCGTCCGGCAGGGCGAGTTCGAACCAGACCGTCTTGCCGCGCGGGGTGATACGGCGCGATCCCCAGGCCGCGCTGAGCAGCCCGACCAGTTGCAGCCCGCGGCCGCCCTCGTCGGTGTCGCGCGCCCTGCGGCGCCTGGGCTGGACCAGCCCGTTGTCCCACACCTCGCAGACGAGGGTGCGGTCACGCAGCAGCCGCAGCCTGATCTCGCCCTCGCCGTACCGCAGCGCGTTGGTGACCAGCTCGCTGACCAGCAACTCCACGGTGTCGACCAGCGGTTCGAGATCCCAGGAGATCAGTTGCGTACGGGCCAGCTCCCTGGCCCGGCCGACCGAGCGCGGCTCGCGCGGGAGCTGCCAGTCGCCGACCGCCTCGGTGGGCAGCCCCTGGATCCGGGCCATCAGCAGGGCGATGTCGTCCTCGCCGTGCCGGGTGTCCAGCGTACTGAGCACGTGGTCGCACACGTCCTCCAGCGGGCGGACCGGGTTGGCGAGGGCCGCGCGGAAGGCGGTGAGCCCTTCGTCGAGCGGCTGGTCCCTGGACTCGACCAGCCCGTCCGTGTAGAGCGCGAGCAGCGCGCCCTCCGCGAGATCGACCTCCACCTGCTCGAACGGCTCGCCACCGACCCCGAGCGGCATCCCCGGGGGCACGTCGAGGAGCAGCGCCGCCTCGTCCGGTTCGACGACGACGGGCGGCGGATGTCCTGCGTTGGCGAAGGTGCAGCGCCGGGTGACCGGGTCGTAGACCGCGTACACACAGGTGGCGAGATAGACCTCGGAGAGGTCCGCGTCCCGCGATTTGTGGGCGACCCGCGAGGTCTGCTGGGCGCCACTGGGGGTGCCGAGGCCGCGCGCGATCTCGTCGAGCGCGGAAAGCACCTCGGCGGGCTCCAGGTCGAGCAGTGCCAGGGTGCGTACGGCTGTGCGCAGTTCGCCCATGGCGACGGCGGCCCGCAGTCCGCGTCCCATCACGTCCCCGACGACCAGCGCGGTGCGGTGGCCCGGCAGTTCGATGACGTCGAACCAGTCGCCGCCGACCTCGGTGGCCGTGTTGCCCGGCAGATAGCGGCAGGCGATGTCCAGTCCGGCGGCTTCCGGGTCGCCGGGCGGGAGCAGGCTGCGCTGGAGGATCAGCGCGCGCTCGTGCTCCCTGCGGTAGAGCCGGGCGTTGTCGATACAGACGGCGGCGCGCGCGGCGAGTTCCCCGGCGAGCAGTCGGTCCCGCTCGCCGAACGGCTCGCTGCCCTTCGTACGGGAGAACTGGACGAGCCCGATGACGGTGTCGTGCGCGACCATCGGTACGGCGAAGCTGGACTGGATCAGGCTGCCCGGCTCGCCCGGGATGGCCTGAACCCGTCCGGTGCGCAGGGCGCTCGCGCTGAGCGAGCTGAAGGGGAAGCGGTGGACCGCGCCGACCTCCGGCGGTACGTACCCCTCGCCCTCCTCGCCGACCGGTCCTGACAGCGGTCCTTCGGAGACGGCGCTGGCGAAGGCGACCCGGCGCAGCCGGGCGCTGCCGCCGCCGGATTCTGCGCCCGAGGACTCCCAGCGTCCCGGCGGGGTCTCCTCGCCGGTGATCAGGGACTGGTAGAGGTCCACGGAGGCGAGGTCGCAGAAGCCGGGTACGGCGACGTCGAGCAGCTCGCGGGCGGTGGTCTCCAGGTCGAGGGAGTTGCCGATGCGCGCGCTCGCCTCGTTGAGGAGCGCGAGGTTACGGCGGGCGCTGGCGGCTTCCCGGGCCGCGACGTGACGGTGTGTGACATCGGTGCCGACCCCGGCGACACCGAGGGCGCGGCCGGTGGCGCCGTGCACGCGGTAGAGGTTGACCGACCAGTTACGGCGTTCCTGGGTGTCGGGTCTGACGCCGACGATCTGGATGTCGCTGGCGGACTCCCCGGTCTCCAGGACCCGGGCGAGCGCGGCGGTCAGCCGGTCGGCCTCGGCGCGCGCCAGATAGTCGTACACCGTGTGTCCCCGGTGTTCACCGGTCCTCCCACCACCGAAAACGGTGGCGAAGCGCTGGTTGACCCGGCGCATCCGCAGATCGGTTCCGAACAGGATGAACCCGAAGGGAGATTGGCCGAAAATAGCCTGCGAAGAGGCCAGCTCGGTTTCGATCCGCTGGAGCGCGCGGACATCGACGACGATGCAGAGCGCACCCCGCTCCCCCTGGGTCGTCTCGCTCGGCATCACATAGATCTCGGCGAGCCCCTGCTCCCCCCGGCCGTCCCCGGTCCGGATCGGGACCAGCCCGGTCCATTCCTTGCCGTCGAGGATCTCCGCGACCGCCCGGCGGCCATGCGCCCGCAGACGCGCGGGCATGAACACCTCGACCGGGTCCTTGCCTCTGACCTCGTGCGACGCGATGCCGAACAGCTCCGCGGCCCGCTCACTCCACTGCTCGACCAGCCCATCGGGGCCGATCGAGAACGACGCGACCCTGATGTAGTCATAGATCGAACCGGGCGGACTGCTCTGCCATACGACGTCGCCCGCCGTCCCAGATATCTCGCTCACGCGACCGTCCCCTCCAGCTCACGCACCGGACCGGCCTTGCCCGCAGTATTCAGCACTACGGCTCCGACCGGCACGCTGTTCACGATCACAGCACACTCTCGTTCCTTTTGAGCCGCGTACGACGTGATCGTTGCCCCTTCACCCGTCTAGCCGGGGAGGGGCAGCTCGAACCACACGGTCTTACCTGTCCTACGCGCCCGCGTTCCCCAGCGCCGGGCGGAACAGGCCACCAGCGACAGCCCTCTGCCGCCCTCATCCTCGGGCCCCGCCGGGCGTTCGGTCGGCGGATCGGGGAGCGGATCGGAGATCTCCACCAGCAGAAACGCACGCTCCGTGACCACCGCACGGACCGAACGCCCGGCGGGACCCGGCGCGCGGACCGCGACCCGGACCCCGATCGGTCCGTAGGCGTGGCGCAGGGAGTTGGTGACCAGCTCGCTCACCAGCAGGACGGCCAGTTCGTCGACGGCGGGCGGCAGACTCCAGCCGCGCAGCGTGTCGTGGACGGCGTGCCGGGCGTCGCGTACGGCGTCGAGTTCGGCGGGAAAGGTCCACTCGGCGCACGCGCCGTTCGCTGCCCGGAGCAAGCCGATCACATCCCACTGCCGATGACGGATCAGCGCCCGGAGGAAGGAGGGGCCGCCCGGGACGGCCCTCTACGGGATGACCCTTTTCGGAGATTCCCTCTCCAGGAGGGCTAACCTTCACATACCCGATATTTACCGCGCCTACCGTCACAGTGGCCCGTCCTGCACCAGTCGGCGGTCCGACACCAGCAGCCGGGCGGCCTCCGCGACGGCCGGGCGGTCCTGGTCGAGCCAGTCGACGGTATGGATCTCGTCGGGGCCGAGCCAGCGCAGTTCGTCGTGGTCCTCCAGGGGCCTGGCCTCACCGGAGAGCAGCCGGGCCGTCCACACCCGGAGCACATAGCCGCGGTCGAGCGGCCACTCGCCGGGGATCCGCTCCACCGGCCGGGCCTCGACGCCGAGTTCCTCGCGGAGTTCGCGGACGAGGGCCTGTTCCGGCAGCTCGCCCCGCTCCACCTTGCCGCCGGGCAGCTCCCAGCGGCCCGCCACCTCGGGCGGCGCGCTGCGGCGCGCGGCCAGCAGCCGCCCCCGGTCGTACAGGGCACCGGCCACCACCACGCGATCGTCCATGCGCGGGAGCGTAACGCGCGCGGGCCCAAGCCCGTGAGCCGGACCCCGGCCGTACGAAGCCTTCCCTCCCCGGTCAGGGGCTGTCCTGGCGGACAGCGCCCGGCCGAGAGCGAGGGCGAGCGCGGACAGCGCCCGGCCGAGAGCGAGGGCGAGGGGCTAGCGAGCCGGCTGGCTCACTCGCTCCACCGAGTACAACTGCTCAGGGCCGCTGCCGCGGAGGCTGTCGACCGTCTTCTGCGCCTCGTCCTGCGTCGCGTATCGCCCGACGCGGTAGCGGGCACCGTTGCCGTCGTGCCGGACCACCAGCCACGGGAGCGCGGCCCCACTGTCGTTCATCGTGCCTCTCCCGGCGCCGACCTGCGTCTCTCCGTACATCCCCAGGAAATCCCCATCCGCATATGCCCGAGCGTACGCCCGACCTTCACGCAGCGGATATGTGTTTTCACAAAGAGATACTCATCCGGCCAACAAAGCGCCGAAACCAGGGGGCGGGAAACGCCTGTTCACGCCCCTGCCCCAGCCGAACACCCCGCCCGAACCGTCCCGCGGCCACCGCCAACTCCGTACGGAACCATGGGAAACAGGACATCACGATCCGGACAGGGACCCCGGCCGGAGCCGCCCGGTCGGGCGAGAACGTCCGGTTCCAGTCACTTGACAGGCAGGTGGTACGCGACGCGATACCGATCGGCGGGGATCACGACCTCCGCCGTCTCCACCGCCCGCCCCGACGCGAAGTACGTGCGTTCCAGCACCATCACCACATGGCCGGGCACCCCGCCCAGCGCCAGCAGCTCGTCCGCGAGCCCGGGACGCGCGCCGACCTCCTCCAGCACGTTGTCCACGACGATGTCGATGGCCGCCATCCGCTCGACCACCCCGCAGCCGCCGAGCGGCCCCTCCTCGGGGAGCATCACCGGGGTCCGTCCCGTCACCGCGAGGGGCTCCCAGGAAGTGGAGAGCATCATCGCCTCGCCCGCCTCCCGGAAGACATAGCGCGTCCGCATCACGCGGTCCCCGGGCTGGATGCCGAGCCGGGCCGCGACCTCGGCGCTCGCCTCGTCCTGGCTGCTGCGGGACTCCCAGGTGCCCCGCGCGCCCGTCTCCGCCTGCTCCTGCCGGAACGGGCTGGAGCCGGCCGGCGGCCGGTAGCCCGACCGGGAGATACGGCGCGGGACCGGCCGCTCCCGTACGTACGTACCCGAACCGGAGCGGCCCTCGACCAGACCCTCGGCCATCAGCACCTTGCGCGCCTCCAGCGCGACCGTGTCGGAGACGCCGTAGTCCTGCCGGATCCGGGCCTGCGAGGGCAGCCGGGTGTGGGGCGGCAGCGTGCCGTTCTCGATCTTCTCGCGGAGATCGCTCGCAACGCGCAGATAAGCGGGCCGCTCACCGAAGGCCACTGGCCACTCCCATCAGGTTGACAGACAGCGACAGCCTGGCAACCGTGGGTTGCCCGCCGCAAGCAAGGGCCAGTGCTTCACTCGGAGTAATGATCCGTGTCCCCGCAGGGCGTTGGCCCGCCGTGTTCCCCCCTGGGGCCCCGGCAGTGCCGTGGGCCGTCCCCCGGAGGACGGTCCGTGCCGTGGGGCCGTCCCTGAGGGACTGTCAGTGGTGGCTGCCATCCTGGGGCCATGACCACGACCTATCTCTGTCCGGTGGACGGTACCCGCTCCCCCGTCGAGTCGCTCGCCTGGTGCTGCCCCCTCTGCCGGGGGCCCTGGGACCTGGACTTCGACGCCGGGCCCGTCCCGCTCGACAGCCTCCCCTCGCGGGTCAACTCGCTGTGGCGGTACGAGGAGGCGCTGCCGCTCGCCGCCCCTGCGGGCAGCCTCGGGGAGGGGCGCACCCCGCTTGTCGAGTTGTCGCCGTTCATCGGCGCCAAGCTCGACTTCCTGATGCCGACGCTCTCCTTCAAGGACCGGGGCGCGGTGATGCTCGCCGCGCTGGCCCGGACGCTGGGCCCGGAGCGGGTCGTCGCCGACAGCAGCGGCAACGCGGGCACGGCCGTCGCGGCGTACTGCGCGCGGGCCGGGCTGCCCTGCGCCGTGTACGTACCGGAGGCGACCTCGGCCAAGAAGACAGAGCAGATCCGGGCCCATGGCGCCCGGCTCATACGCGTCCCCGGCGACCGCGAGGCCACCGCGCTCGCGGCCCGCGCCGCCGCCGACGAGCCGGGCACGTTCTACGCGAGCCATGTCCACAACCCGTACTTCCTGCACGGCACGAAGACCTATGTCTACGAGCTGTGGGAGGACCTCGGGGGCCGGCTCCCCGAGGCGATCGTCGTACCGGTCGGCAATGGCACGCTGCTGCTCGGAGCGGCGCTCGCGATCACCGAGCTGTACGGACACGGGCTGATCGCCGAGCGCCCCGCCCTGATCGCCGTCCAGGCCGAGGCCGTCTCCCCGCTGGCCGCCGCCTTCCACGCGGGCGCGGACACCCTGCCGGCCCGCCCCGGGGCCATGGCGCCGACGCTCGCCGAGGGCATCGCCATCCCGAACCCGCCGCGCGCCCGGCAGATCCTGCGCGCCGTCCGGGAGTCCGGCGGGACGTTCCTCACCGTGACGGAGGACCAGGTACGGACCGCACAGCTCGATCTGGCCTCCCGCGGCCTCTTCGTGGAGTCCACGGGCGTGGCCTGCTGGGCGGCGGTGGGCGGCTGGACGGACCGCTCCGCCGTGGTGCCGCTCTGCGGCGCGGGCGCCAAGACGGGCCTGGCGCCCGCAGGAAGGCGAGCCGATCGGTGAGCTGTGCGGATCGGGGGGCTGTGCGGATCAGGGGGCTGTACCGATCGGTGAGCTGTGCGGATCAGGGGGCTGTACCGATCGGTGAGCTGTGCGGATCAGGGGGCTGTACCGATCGGTGAGCTGTGCGGATCAGGGGGCTTCGGTGAGTTTTACGGAACCGGACCGCCGCCCCCGGTGGCAGCTGTCCCGCGAGGGCCAGATCCGCCGCGTGCACCACCCCGATCACCGGATAGCCCCCGGTGACCGGATGGTCCGCCAGGAACAGGATCGGCTGTCCGTTCGGCGGCACCTGAAGGGCGCCGCGCACCATGCCCTCGGCGGGCAGTTCGCCCTCCCGGGCGCGTACGAGCGTGGGCCCCGCCAGCCGGACCGCCACCCGGTTGCCGCGGCTGGTGGCCTCCCAGACCTCGCCGTACAGCGCCGCGACGGACCCCCGGTCGAACCAGTCGTCGCGCGGCCCCGGCACGACCCGGAGCACGAAGTCGCGGGGCGGATCGGCGCGCGGGGCCAGGTCCACGCCGGGCAGGGTGCCCGTGGGCGGCGCCAGCGGGAGGACGTCGCCCGCCGACAGCGGCGGCGGGCCGAGCCCCGACAGCAGGTCGGCGGAGCGGGATCCGAGGGTGGCCGGGACATCGGGCCCGCCGCGCACCGCGAGATACGTCCGCAGCCCGGCGGTGGGCACGCCGAGTTCGAGCAGTTGCCCGTCGGCCATCGCGAAGGGCGCGTTCATCCCGAGGCGGACGCCGTCCAGCCGGGCGGGGCAGGGCGCCCCGGTGAGCGCCGCGTAGACGACGCCCCGGGCCCGCGTCCTGACCCGCAGTCCGCCGAAGGTGGTCTCCAGGGCCGGGGTGTTCTCCGGGTTGCCCACCAGCCGGTTGCCGAGCGTCAGCGACGGCGGGTCGGCGGCGCCCGAGGCGGTCACGCCCAGATGGGCCCAGCCGGGCCTGCCGAGGTCCTGAAGGGTGGTCAGCGGACCGGGCGCCAGGATCTCCAGCCG
This sequence comes from Streptomyces sp. NPDC088554, assembly GCF_044752945.1. Classification (NCBI taxonomy): domain Bacteria; kingdom Bacillati; phylum Actinomycetota; class Actinomycetes; order Kitasatosporales; family Streptomycetaceae; genus Streptomyces; species Streptomyces sp. NPDC088554. The sequence continues at coordinate 259,659 of NZ_JBIVMF010000004.1, forward strand.
CCGTCCTCCGGTGCTCACCGCCCCCGCGTTCACCGCTCGGGCGCTCATCGCCCCACCGCCCGCAGCCGTACGGGCCGGCCGGGCACCAGCAGCGCGGGCGGGTCCCGCCGCTCGTCCCACAGGGCGAGCGAGGTCGTGCCGAGGAGCCGCCAGCCGCCCGGCGAGGGGCGCGGGTAGATCCCGGTGAAGCCGCCCGCCACCGCGACGGCGCCCGCGGGCACTTCGGTACGCGGCTCGGCGCGCCGGGACAGCCCCAGCACCGGGTCCGTGCCGGTCAGATAGCCGAAGCCGGGGGCGAAGCCCGCGAAGGCGACGGTGTAGAGGGGTGCGGTGTGCCGGGCGATCACCTCGTCCACGGTCAGCCCGGTCAGCGCGGCGGCCTCCGCCAGGTCGGGGCCGTCGTAGCGGACGGGCACGATCAGCGTGCCGGGCCCGTCGGGCGCCCCGGCCCCGTCGGCCGCCCCGGACCTCTCGGTCGCGTCCAGCCGTTGCCCGGCCGCCACCGTCGTCCCGGCGGCGCGGCGCGTCATCTCCCGGGCCAGCGCGTCGTGTCCGGTGACCGCCGGGTCGTAGGTGACCAGCAGGGTGCGCGCGGCGGCGACCAGCTCCCGGACGCCCGGCGGCGTGTCGTACTCCATCGCGGTGCGCAGGGCGAGGACCTCCTCGATGGAGTCCAGGTCGGCGATGAGCGCCGCGCTGCCCACGGCCCGCACCGCAAGCGCGCCACGCGGACCGGCCGGCGTCATCGGGCGGCGAAGGGCCGGGGGGCGTGGCCCGCGCGGGTGAGTTCCTCGCGTACCAGCCGGGCGATCTCCACCGCGCCGGGCGTGTCGCCGTGCACGCACAGGGAGTCGGCGGCGACCGGGACCTCCGTACCGTCGACCGCCACGATCACGCCCTCCGTCACCAGCCGCAGGCAGCGCGCCACGATCTCGCCGGGATCGTGCAGTACGGCGCCGGGCTCGCGCCGGGGGACGAGAGCGCCGCTCGCGGTGTAGGCGCGGTCGGCGAACGCCTCCCGGACACAGCCCAGTCCGGCCCCGGACGCCCGCCGCAGCCACGCGCTGCCGGGCAGCCCCAGCACGGGCAGACCCGCGTCGTACAGCCGTACCGCCTCCACGACGGCGGCGGCCTGCTCCTCGTGGTGGACGATCGCGTTGTACAGCGCGCCGTGCGGTTTGACGTACGCGACGCGCGCCCCGGCCACCCGGGCGAAGCCGTCGAGGGCGGCGAGCTGGTAGAGCACGTCGTTGACGAGTTCGGCCGGGTCCATGTCGATGAACCGCCGCCCGAACCCGGCCAGATCGCGGTAGCCGACCTGCGCGCCGATCGCGACGCCCCGCTCGGCCGCCCGTTCGCACACCCGCCGCATCACGGTCGGATCGCCCGCGTGGAAACCGCAGGCCACGTTGGCGCTGGTGACGATGGACAGGAGCGCGTCGTCGTCCCCCGACCGCCACTGGCCGAAGCCTTCGCCGAGGTCGCTGTTGAGATCAATCGCCATGGTCGTCACCTGCCCACGAGGAGAAGTCACCCGGTCCGAGAAAGAGTCACGCGGTCCGAAGAGGATCGCGCGGTACGAGATACGAGAAGAGTCGCGCGGTCCCACGGGACCATCGTCCCCCGCGCGGACCACCCGAACCGACAGCACCCACAGCACGCGGCCACCCGGGTGGGCCGGGCCGCTCGGCACGCGCGCCCCGGCTCCCCTCCCGTACCCCTGTTCGTACGGTCGGTTCCGTGCCCCTCTCCCGTACGCCCTTCCTCGCGCCCCTCCTCGCGGGCGCGCTCGCCGTCACCGCCGTCCCCCCGGTCGCGCACGCCGCCGACCCCGCGCCCGTGACCGCGCCCGCCGGCTGCGGGCAGGAGGACGACCCCGGCTGGTCCCCCGCCGCCACCCGGATCGACCCCGCCGACAGCCACCACGCCCACACCGGCAACGGCTATCTGGGCGTCCGCGTGCCACCCACCGGGGCCGGTTACGCCGAGCCGGGCGGCGCGACCGGCTTCCCGCTGTACACCCCCCGCTACGACGGCGCCCTCGTCGCCGGGCTGTACGCCCACGAGCCGGACGTCACCGCCGACCGCCAGGTGATCGCCGCGCTGCCTACCTGGACGACCCTGGACGTACGGGTGGGTGACGAGACGTTCGGCCCCCGGAGCCGGATCTCCCGGTACCGCCAGAGCCTGCTGCTGCGCTGCGGGGTGGTCCGTACCGCACTGCGCTGGACCACGGCGGACGGCCGCGTCACCGATCTGGTGTACGAGGTCCTCACCGACCGCTCCGACCCCCATGTCGGCGCCGTACGGCTGAGCCTCACCCCCCGCTGGAGCGGCGACGCCACCGTCACCGGGGAGCTCGACTGGCGCGGGGCACGCCGTATCACCCGTACCGGTACGGAGGGCGGGGTCGCCACCTTCCGTACGAACGGCACCGCGACCACCGGCGCCCTCGCGGCCACGCTGCGCCCCGCGCCGCGCGGCGCGTCGGCGGTGCGGGAGGGGCGTACGCACACCTTCGAGAAGTACGTCGGCGTCGACACCGCCCTCACCTCGGCCGACCCCCGGGCCGCCGCCCTCACCGCGTCGCGCGGGGCGGCCGACCGGGGCTGGCGGGCGCTGTTCGACGCCAACGCGGCGGCCTGGGCGCCGCTCTGGGGGCCGGACATCGACGTACCGGGCCACGCGGATCTCCGGGCGTGGCTGCGTTCCGCGCAGTACGGGCTGCTGACCGCCGCCCGCCCCGGCGCCGCCGACAGCCTCGCGCCGACCGGGCTGAGCAGCGACAACTACGCGGGCCAGATCTTCTGGGACGCCGAGACCTGGATCTACCCGGGGCTGCTGGCGACCCGGCCCGAACTGGCGCGCTCCGTCGTCGAGTACCGCTACCGCACCCGGGAGGCCGCCGCGTCGAACGCCGCGAAGCTCGGTTTCAAGGGCCTGTTCTACCCGTGGACCAGCGGCGGCGAGGGGTACGTCTGGCCCGAGTGCCAGAGCTGGTACCCGCCGCACTGCGTCACCCAGAACCACCTCCAGAGCGATATCTCCCTCGCCGTCTGGCAGTACTACCTGGCGACCGGCGACCGCGCGTGGCTGCGGGAGCGCGGCTGGCCGCTGATGCGCGGGATCGCCGAGTTCTGGGCGTCCCGGGTGACCGCCACCCCGGACGGCGGCTACTCCGTCAAGGAGGTGGCGGGCCCCGACGAGTACAGCAACGGCGTCACCGACGGCGTCTTCACCAACGCGGGCGCGGCGACCGTCCTGCGGAACGCGGTCCGGGCGGCGGCGCTCGTCGGCGCGACGCCCCCGGCCGAGTGGACCAGGATCGCCGACCGGATCCGTATCCCGTACGACGCCGAGCGGAAGATCTACCTCCAGTACGCGGGCTACGACGGGTCCCGGATCAAGCAGGCGGACACCGTGCTGCTCACCTATCCGCTGGAGTGGCCGATGCCCGAGGGCGCGGCGGCGGCCACCCTCGACTACTACGCCGCGCGCACCGACCCGGACGGGCCCGCGATGACCGACTCGGTGCACGCGATCGACGCGGCGGCCATCGGGGAGCCGGGCTGCGCGGTCCACACGTACCTCCAGCGGTCGATCAGACCGTTCGTCCGGGGCCCCTTCGCCCTCTTCTCCGAGGCACGCGGCGACAAGGCGGGCGCGGAGGATCCCCTGTCGGGCTCGCCCGCGCAGGACTTCCTCACCGGCAAGGGCGGTTTCCTCCAGGTCTTCACGCACGGGCTGACGGGGCTCCGGCCGCGCGAGGACGGGGTCCGGCTGGACCCGATGCTGCCGCCCCAGCTCGCGGACGGTGTCACCCTGCGCGGGCTGCGCTGGCAGGGCCGTACGTACGACATCGCCATCGGCGCCCGCGAGACCACGCTCCGGCTGACGTCCGGCGCCCCCTTCACCATCCACACCCCGGCGGGCGCCCGTACCCTCGCCGCCACCCTCACGCTCCCGACCCGCCGCCCGGACCTCACCCCGACCGGCAACGCGGCCCGCTGCCGCCCGGCGACCGCCACCTCCGAGGAGAGCGGCCTGTACGCGGCGGCCGCCGTCGACGGCAGCGCGGCGACGTCCTGGGTGCCCGCCGACCCCACCGCCTCGCTCACCGTCGACCTGGGCGGAACGGCGCCCGTCGCCGAGGTCGCCCCGCGATGGACGGACCCGCGCCCGGCCTCGTACACGATCGAGACCTCGACGGACGCGGCGCACTGGCAGCCCCTGGAACCGGGCGCGGAGGCCCGCCACGTACGGGTGACGGTCCGGTCACCGGCGGGCGACGAGCGCACGGGCATCAGCGAACTGACGGTGACCCGGAACTGATACGGGCCCGTCCTCCCTTGTACGACGTTTCACAGCGGCCCTTCCTGTACGTACGGAGCGGTCCGCACCGCCAGCCACTCGGTGCACCCCCATGCCCCGAGCGCCAGCGCCCCCACCACCACCAGCGCCGCCAACGGCTCCCGCAGCCGCAGCGCGCCGACCGCCAGCGCCCACGCGCCGAGCGCCAGCGCGGGCATCCCGAACAGCATCAGCGGCAACTCGACATAGAGCAGCCGCAGATCCGTCTGCCCCTCGAACCGCACCAGCCCCGCCCTGGCCCCCCTCGCCCACACCAGCGGCCCGACCGCGAACCCGCCCACCACGGCCAGACACCCCGCCCACCCACGCGTCTTCTCCATGCCCCCGACGGACGCACGGGCCCCCCGCCCGGTTCCGGCCCGCCCGGCCTCCCGTACAGGTGACGCCCCGCTCGTGTCACGGCGCGGGGAAGGCGTACGGAGACCGGGCGCCGACGCCCCCTCGGCAGCGGGTGAGAGGCCACCTCGTCCATCGAGACGGAGCACGCCCGCCGAGGTCGTCGGCCGCCCTCGCGCCTCATGCGCTACGGCGTCGCCGCCCCCTCCGGCGCGGCCTCCGTGATCACCTCCACCGCCCGGTCGACCTGAGCGGGGGTGAGGTCCGCGCGGGAGGCGATACGGATACGGGAGATCCCGTCGGTCACCGCGGGCGGCCGGAAGCAGCCCACGCGGACGCCCTGTTCGGCGCAGCGTGCCGTCCACTCCTCGGCGGTCTTCGGCGAGGGCGCCCGGACCGACACCACCGCCGCGTCGGGCGTGCTCACCGTGAAGCCGCGCTCCTTCAGCCTCATCGAGATCTCCGCGGCGATGCCCCGGGCGCGCGGCACCAGATCGGGCTCGGCACGCATGATCCGCAGGGCTGCCAGCGCGGCCGCCACGTTGGCCGGGGCCAGGCCGGTGTCGAAGATGAAGGTGCGGGCGCTCTCGACCATCTGCCGGATCGCCCGCCGTGGGCCGAAGACCGCGCCGCCCTGGGCGCCGAGGGACTTGGAGAGGGTGAGCGAGGTGACGACGTCCGGCGCGGAGGCCAGCCCCATGGCGTGTGCGGCGCCCCTGCCGCCCTCGCCGAGTACGCCGAAGCCGTGCGCGTCGTCGACGAGCAGGGATGCCTGGTGCTGTCGGCAGACCTCGATCACGTCGCCGAGCGGAGCGAGGTCGCCGTCGACCGAGAAGACCGAGTCGGTGATCACGAGCGCGTTCGGCTGCCGCCGGTTCCGCAGCGCTTCGCCCATCGCCTTCACGTCGAGGTGCGGGGCCACGGAGACCTCCGACCGGGACAGCCGGCAGCCGTCGATCAGCGAGGCGTGAATGTCCTGGTCGGTGACGATGAGCGACTCCGGTCCTGACAGGGTCGTGATCGCGCTCAGGTTGGCCATGTATCCGGAGGAGAAAACCAGTGCCGCCTCGGCCCCGGTGAAGTCCGCCAGCTCTTCTTCGAATTCGGCGTGCAGGGCCGTGGATCCGCTGACCACACGGGATCCGGTCGAGCTGGTGCCCCAGCGGCGGGTGGCCTCGACCGCCGCCTCGACGACCCGCTTGTCCTGGCTCAGTCCGAGGTAGTCATTGCCCTGGAGGGCAATGAACTCTTCGTCGGCGTCGCGTGTCCGCAACCGCCGAAAAATTCCGGCGGCCGCCCGTCGCTCGAACTCCTTCTCCAACCAGTCGAAAACCCTCTCAGGAGAGGGCGTCACCGCTTCCGTGTTCCGTGAAGTCATGGCGGGAGGCTAGCCGGGCAAACCACGTACCTGGACGTGCCCCAACGTAAACCAACAGAAGTCCCACTCTTCCCCGAGTCGGTCGGGGACGCCTCCTGACCACCCCCTACTCGGGAAGGATCCCGAATAGGGGTGTCCGACCATTCTTATCGTTTCGGTAACGTCAACGGAAGGTGCCGCATTACCGAGTCCGAGGCGTGACCCCTATACCAAATCCCCTACCATCACTCACCACCGAGGGGCCCGCCCGCAAGCCGACGGGCCCCTCGGAATCAGGCAAGGTTAGATCCGCGTCGCCCTGGGAAAGAACGGACTACTCACGTCCGGTCACACGGCAAGCGGAGGTTGCCCCGCATTGGATGTGCGGGATCCGAACCCGATCGGACCTGTCATTCCGGTAAATATAAAAATAAAATCAAGGCAAAGAGCGTTGCACAGCGCCATTCAGTTCAGAAAGGTCCCCAATGACTGGACAAGTTCGCGGATACGAGGTGCGAATACCCAAACCCCGGATCGCCAGAGATGAATGCCCCCACTCCACACGTCGATTCGACAGTTTCTCGGAACTCATGGACGACTTCGGCCTCTGCGTGGCCTTCGTCGCCCCTTGTCTCTGCATCACATCTGCCAGTGAAAATTTCTCTCGCCTCTTCGGGAATACCACTGAATCAATCAGACGGTTGTCGTTCCGCGACATCTTGAGATTCCACCCGGAAAGCCGTCTGGGCGAAAATTTCGATCAGATTTTCCACGGCCATCAGAAGTACTTCGCAGAGCACTTCGGCGGTGCGTCGCTCAACCGAAGCGTGAACGATTTGCAGATATACGCCTTCGCCATGGAAAAGGACTGCGACGACGACGGCAGGACGGCACTGGTGATCGTCAGGCGCCAGAGCGGCGCCCCCGGCGAGAAGACCGTCGTCCTGAGCGAGATCGCCGCCCGCATCGTCGAGGGCGTCGCGATGGGCGAGTCGTCGACCCAGATCGCCTCCCGGCTCAACCTGAGCAAGCAGGGCGTCGAGTACCACATCAGCGGCCTGTTGCGGAAATTCGACGCACCCAGCCGGACCGCGCTGATCTCCATGATTTTCGTCAAGCGTATTTTCGATCCGACCTGTTGGCCACCGAAGGTACTTCCGCAGTATGTGAAATAGCCGCAGGGCGGCCGGGGTCCGACCGGACCGGGTCCCGGCCGCCCAGGAGAATTACCTGCCGTTTTCGCGAGGGCTTCTCGGCAAATCCCTCCCACCTCGGCACGGGCATCACACGCGACGCGAGGAACCCCCCGTCGCCACGCCCGGATCTCTCATCGTCATGCGGTCATTTCCCGGCGCCCTTCCGCCCGGCCCGCGACCCTTCCGCCCGGCCCGCGACCTTTTCGCCAGGCCCGCGACCTTTCCACCCGGCCGGTGACTTTTTCACCGGGCCCAGTGACCTTCCGCCCGGCCGGTTTTCCCCCCCGCCCGCGCATTCCATCCCTTGCCCCGAGCCCTGAGCCCCGTACTGGAGCCTTCCCATGTTGAGCACCATGCAGGACGGACAATTCTCCCTGGCCGACCTCCTCCAATACACGCGTCGCGTGCACGCGGATATCGAGGTCACCACCTGGACGGAGGCCGGGCCACGACGTACGACGTACGGGGAGATCGGCCGGGACGCCGCGCGGCTGGCGCACGCGCTGCGCGGGCTCGGTGTCACCGGTGACCAGCGGGTGGCCACCTTCATGTGGAACAACGCCGAGCACCTGACCGCGTACTTCGCCGTCCCCGCCATGGGCGCCGTACTGCACACCCTGAACGTCCGGCTGTTCCCCGGCCAGTTGGTCTACATCGCCAACCACGCCGAGGATCACGTCGTCCTGGTCGACGGCTCGCTCGTGCCGCAACTGGCCGAGCTGCTGCCGCGGATGACGACGGTCCGGCACGTCGTGGTCGTCAACGGCGATCCGGGCGCGCTCCGGGCCCCCGCCGCCATCGAGGTCCACGGCTACGACGACCTGCTCGCCGGAGAGCCGGACGACTTCCCCTGGCCCGACATCGACGAACGCCAGGCCGCCGCCATGTGCTACACCTCCGGCACCACCGGCGATCCGAAGGGCGTCGTCTACTCGCACCGGTCGATCTGGCTGCACTCCCTCCAGGACTGCATGACGAACAGCACATGTCTGTACCAGGGAGACAGATCCCTGGTCCTCGTCCCCATGTTCCACGTGCTGGCCTGGGGACTGCCCCACTCGTCGGCGATGATCGGCGGCTCGCTGGTGCTGCCGGACCGTTTCCTCCAGCCCGCGGACATCGCGCGGATGCTCGCCTCCGAACGGCCGACGCTGGCCTGCGGCGTGCCCGCGATCTGGCAGGCGGTGCTGCACCACCTCGACTCCGCACCGCAGGACATCTCGCACCTGCGGGAGATCGTGGTCGGCGGCTCCACCTGCCCGCCCGCCCTCTTCACGGCGTACGAGGAGCGACACGGCGTACCCCTCCTGCACTGCTGGGGCATGACCGAGACATCCCCGCTGGGTACGGTCGCCCGGCCGCCGGCCGGTACGGACCCCGAACGGGCCTGGGCCCACCGCTTGTCCCAGGGCCGTTTCCCGGCTCCGGTGCGGGCCCGGCTGCTCGACGACGAGGGCCGGGAACTGCCCTGGGACAACGAGAGCGTCGGCGAGGTGGCACTGCGCGGGCCGTGGGTGGCGGCCGGCTACTACGGCGGCGCCGAGCCCGATCAGTCGCACGACGGCTGGCTGCGCACCGGGGACATCGGCCGGATCAGCCCCGACGGCTACCTGACACTGACCGACCGGGCCAAGGACGTGATCAAGTCCGGTGGCGAGTGGATCTCCTCGATCGACCTGGAGAACCAGGTGATGGCCCACCCCTCGGTGGCGGAGGCCGGCGCGGTCGGGGTACCGGACGAGCGGTGGGGCGAACGGCCCCTGGTCGCGGTCGTACTGAACGCGGGACAGCGGGCGACCCCCGCCGAACTGCGCGCGTTCCTGTCCGGGCGGGTGCCCCGGTGGCAGCTGCCCGAGCGGTGGACGTTCGTCGCCGCGCTGCCGAGAACGAGTGTCGGCAAGGTCGACAAAAAGCAGCTGCGGGAGCTGTATGCCAAGGGCGTGCTCGACCTGCACCACATCCCGCCCTCCGCGTAAGGAGAACAGGCGGTCAGCCGATCCGGACGGGGGATCCGGGACCGGCCCGGACTAGCAATAGTGCCAGTTTCACTTCACTCGTCCGCCGCAAAGTCCTCAGGTGTTATAAAGTTCAAATGCATCGAGCCGAGTTCCCGAACAAAAGGGTTCCGGAGAATTCGACCGTTCTTTTCTCCCCTTGTCTTCCGGCTGCACAGCAGACCTGAAGGAATTCTTTCCTTCATTTCCGACTGCCAATTATCAGCCGCTCCAGGGTGAAAGCAAGAGAAAGCAAAGAGGTCATGACCGATCTGTCCAAGGAATTGATATCCCGTGTGGATAGCGCCGCACTTCATCAAATCCGCGACCTTGATATCGACGACGTCATCGCCTATCTCCACACCGATCTCAAGAAGCTGCCGGACTACACGTCCCTGTACAAGCGATACCACCGCCAGCGCTGGAACGCCTACGAGATCGACTTCGCCCAGGACATGGACGACTGGCAGAACCGGATGACGCGGGAGGAGCGCGACGCGTTCACCGCCGTCTCCGCCGGGTTCCACCACGGGGAGCGCCAGGTCGAGGTGGAACTCCCGGTGTTCATGCTCGGCGGGACCGAGGAATCGAAGATGTTCCTGGCCAGCCAGGTCGAGGACGAGGCCAGGCACATGGTCTTCTTCGACCGCTTCTACCGGGAGGTCGTCGACCTTCCCGGCGAGTCGGTGCAGGAGCTGCTCGACTCGTCGTTCGGGTACATCTCCGAGACCTTCGTCGGCGCGTTCGGGCTTCTCGCGTACCTCGCGGACGACCTGCGGCGCGACCCCGAGGACCCCGTCCGACGGGTGCGGTACGGCACCTCGTACTTCCTGTGGATCGAGGGTGTCCTGGCGCTGACCGTCATGAAGGTCACGCTGGGTTTCTGCCGCAACCGGGGGCTGCTCCCCGGCTACTACACGGGGTTCACCGCGTCCTGCCGGGACGAGGCCCGCCATGTGCAGGGGGGCATGCGGTTCCTGCGCGACTCGGTGCAGGAGGACCCGCGGCTGCTGCTCGCCGTCCACGACACGCTCCGGGCGGCCCTGACCGTCTCCGCCACGACGAGCCGGCGGATCCCACTGGAACCGCTCGGCTGGGACCTGGCCGGCCTCCAGCAGGAAATGATGCGCCAGCTCTGGATGAAGCTGTCGGACGTCGGCATCGGCCTCCCCCCTGACCTGGACAGCATGGTTTCCGCGATCCGGACCCGGGCCTGAGGAGGACCGCATGACGACGAACATGATGGAGAACGCGCCGCTGACCGTGCCCGGATTCCTTACCGAGGAGTGGGCCGAGGACGTACGCCGGGCGCTGAACGCCGGGCCGGACGAGGAAGCCCGCGCGGCCAAGCTGCCGAACTACTGGCGGTGGATCGAAGGAGTGCGCTCGACGTACTCGTCCTCGTGGGCGCTGGGCGTCGTCGGCCTGCCCGACGCCCCGGACGACGGCGGCTACCTGCGCCTGGACTGGCAGGACGGGCAGTGTGTGAAGGCGTCCGTGCTCGGCCCGGCCAAGCCCGCCGAGATGGCGGTCGACTATGTCCTGCGCGGCGACCTCGCCACCTGGCGGCAGTTGCTGTCGGACGAGTGCGACCCGCGCCGCGTGGTGATGTACCGCCAGCTGCGGCTGGAGAAGGGGGACACGCTCTCCTTCTTCCAAGCGATCTACTTCTTCGCCGAGGCGGTCGGCGTGCTCAGCAAGGTTCCCGTGCGTCTGTGACGGAATGTCCGCGATGGAAACGTCTGTGCCGGAACATCCGCGGCGGAAACGTCTGTGCCGGAACATCCGCGGCGGAAACGTCTGTGCCGGAACATCCGCGGCGGAAACGTCTGTGCCGGAACATCCGCGAGAAAAGCCTCCGCGCACCCCTGACGACGCGCCGCGGAGAGGAATCGGTGGAGATTCATGGAGTTCAGCTGGGCTGCTGACCAGCAGCATCGCTACGACAGCACCCTCGCAGAGGTGACGAGGTTCTTCACGCGGACCCCCCCGTCCCCATCCTCGGGGACGGACCCGCAGACGGGCCCTGAACCGGACGGCTTCAGCCGGGAGTCCTGGCGGTTCCTCGGCGGGCTGGGCGTCCTGGGTGCCTGTGTTCCCTGTGAGTACGGTGGACAGGGCCTCGGAGCACTGGACACCGCGCGGGTCTTCGAGGCCGTGGGGCGGGGGTGCCCGGACACCGGGCTGGCCTTCGCCGCCGCCGCGCACCTGTTCGCCTGCCTGATGCCGATCGTCGCGTTCGGCTCGCCCGCGGTGCGGGAACGGGTGCTGCCCGGACTCTGCTCGGGCGAACTCGTCGCCGCGAACGCCATGACCGAGGCCGAGGCGGGATCGGACACCGGCAGCCTCCGTACGACCGCCACCCGCGTACCGGACGGCTATCTGCTGAACGGCACCAAGACGTTCGTCAGCAACGGCCCGGTCGCCGATGTCCTGGTCGTCTACGCGACGACCGACCCGGAGGCCGGTCACTGGGGCACCACCGGATTCGTCGTGGACGCGCACGGGGCGGGCGTGGTGGCGGGTGAGCCCTTCGCCAAGCTCGGTCTCGACGGGTGCCCGGCCGGAACGGTCGAGTTCCGGGACTGCCCGGTGCCCGAGTCGGCGGTGCTCGGTGGGCCGGGGCAGGGGGCGGCGGTCTTCCAGCACTCGATGGGCTGGGAACGCGCCTGCCTGTTCGCGCTCTACGTCGGCCTCCAGGAACGCCTGGTCGACGAGTGCGTGGCGTACGCCCGCCAACGGCGCCAGTTCGGGCGTCGTATCGCCGAGTTCCAGTCCGTGTCGAACCGCGTTGTCGATATGAAGATCCGTCTGGAGAGCGCCCGGCTGCTGCTCTACCGGACCTGCTGGGAGATGGACCAGGGCGGTACGAGCGGACTCTCCGCCGCGCTGTCGAAGCTCGCGATCTCGGAGGCGGCGCTGACGACCGCCGTCGACGCCGTGCGGACCTTCGGCGGCCAGGGGTTCCGCAAGGGGTTCGGTATCGAGTCGGCGCTGCGTGACTCGGTCGCCGCCACCCTCTTCTCCGGCACCTCGGACATCCAGCGGCAGCTGGTGGCCATCGAACTGGGTCTGTGAGGACATACCGATGAGAACGTCCCCGGAACCCGCCGGGCTCCACCACCTGCTGGCCGACGCCGCCCGCGCCACCCCCGACGCGCCCGCCGTGCACCTGGGCGACGCGACCTGGTCGTACGCCGAGCTGGACCGCATGGCCGAGCGGTACGCCGCCGCGCTCGCCGCCGTCGGCGTGACCGCCGGTGACCCGGTGCTGATCTGGGCCGAGAAAAGTGCCGACGTCATCGCGCTGACGCAGGCCGCCCTGCGCCTGGGCGCGGTCTACAGCCCCCTCGCGCCCGCCAACCCGCCCGCCAGGGTGGCCAGGATCGCCGCCACCCTGCGGCCGACCCACGTCGTCACGGACCAGGCGGGCGCACGGGCCGCGGCGGCCGCGGGCTGGCCCACCGCCGCACCGCCCCTGATCACCTTCGACGCCCTGCGGGAGCGGGCCGCCGCCCGGCCCGCTCCGCCGTGGCACCCCGCCGGGCCGGACGATCCGGCGTACGTCCTCTACACCTCCGGCTCCACCGGTGACCCGAAGGGCGTCTGCCTGAGCCACCGCAACGCGCTGGCGTTCCTGCGGTGGGCCGTGGCCGAGACCGGTCTGCGCGCCGGCGACCGGCTCGCCAACCACGCCCCCTTCAACTTCGACCTCTCCGTCTTCGACCTCTACGGCGCCTTCCGCGCCGGGGCGTCGGTGGACCTGATCCCGGACGACCTCGCCCACGCGCCCTCGGCCCTGGTGGACTTCCTCTTCGAGCGGAGGATCACCGTCTGGTACTCGGTGCCGTCGGCGCTGCTGCTCATGATGCGGCTGGGCGGGCTGCTCGACGCGGGCGTCCCCCCGGCCCTGCGCGTCTGCGTCTTCGCCGGCGAGCCCTTTCCCACCGGCGGGGCCCTGCGGCTACGGGCGGCCTGGCCGGGGGTGCGGCTGTTCAACTGGTACGGGCCGACCGAGACCAACGTATGCGCCGGATACGAACTGACCGGGGCCGACGACGGACGGTCCGAGCCACTGCCGATCGGGAAACCCGCCGCCGGCGACCTCATCAGGCTCGACGGTACGACGGCGGACGGCACCGGGGAGATCGTCGTGGACGGTCCCACGGTCATGCTCGGCTACTGGGGTCAGGACCGGCTGCCCCCGGGCGGCTACCGCACGGGGGACCTCGGCCGCTACGACGCCGACGGGAACCTCGTATACCTGGGCCGCAAGGACGCCATGGTGAAGGTACGGGGCCACCGGGTCGAACCCAGCGAGATCGAGGCCGTGCTCAGCACCCACCCGGGCATCGCCGATGTGGCGGTCGCCGTCACCGGCACGGGAGTCGAGGCCCGGCTGCACGCCGTCGTCGTACCGGCCGGCCCCCAGCCGCCCGGACTGCTCGCTCTCAAGGCCCACTGCGCGGCATCGCTGCCGACGTACATGGTCGTCGACTCCGTGTCGGCGGCCGAAAGCCTCCCCCGCACCGCGAACGGCAAGACCGACCGTTCTCGTCTGCTCGCCACGCTCACCCCCGCTCAGCAGAAGGAGAAACCGTGACCGACCTCGACCGCACGAAGATCCTGTCGAAACTCAACGATTACGTCGTCGCGGAGTTGCTCGACGGCAAGGACGCCGAACAGTTCGACACGACGACGCCGTTGCTCGACTGGGGCCTGCTCAACTCCATCGAGACGGCCCGGCTGGTCAGTTTCGTCCGGCAGGAGCTGGGGGTGCGGGTGCCTCCGGCCGACATGGTCAAGAAGAACTTCCAGGACCTGGAGTCCATCGCCGATCTGCTGCTCTCCCTCCAGGACTCCTCGGCCTGAGACCGCCGGACCTCCCTTTCCACGACCCCATGACACGTATGAAGGAGCCAACTCATGAGCGGTGACCACGAGTACGACTACGACGTGGGCATCATCGGTGGCGGTCCCGCGGGCTCGACCCTCGCCTCCTACCTGGCCAAGGCCGGGCTGTCCGTCGCGGTGTTCGAGAGCGAGTTCTTCCCCCGGGAGCACGTCGGCGAGTCGCTGGTACCGGCGGTGATCCCGGTCCTGCACGACATCGGCGCCATCGACAAGATCGAGAACGGTCCCTTCGTCCGCAAGTACGGCGCGGCCTGGACCTCCTCGGACACCCGCCCGACCAGCACCATGGAGTTCGACGCGGGCTCGCACGGGCTGGGCGTCGCGGAGATCGCGTACGAGGAGCGGGAACAGCCCGGCGTCGACCGCACCTACGCCTGGCACGTCGACCGGGGCGAGTTCGACCTCGTCCTGCTGAAGCACGCCGAGGAGCTGGGCGCCAAGGTCTACCAGGGGATGCGGGTCAACCGCGTGGACTTCTCCCGGGCGGACCGGCCGGTGCTCCATATGAAGGTCGGCAACCAGCGGACCGAGGTCCCGGTACGCATGGTGGTCGACGCCACCGGCCGCCAGACCCTCCTGGGCAGTCAGCTCAAGGTCAAGGTCAACGACCCGGTCTTCAACCAGTACGCGGTGCACACCTGGTTCGAGGACCTGGACCGCGAGTCCCTGGCCCGCCGCCCCCAGGACGCCGACTACATCCATGTGCACTTCCTCCCCGAGGAGGACACCTGGGTCTGGCAGATCCCCATCACCGAGACCATCACGTCGATCGGTGTGGTCACCCAGAAGCAGCGGTTCAAGGAGGCCAAGGACGACCTGGAGGGGTTCTTCTGGCAGGCCGTCGGCAGCCGGCCCGAACTGGGCGACGCCCTGCGCAAGGCCAAGCAGCTGCGGAAGTTCAAGTCCGAGGGCGACTACAGCTACGGCATGCGGGAGATATCCGGCGACAGCAGGCTCCTCATCGGGGACGCCGCCCGCTTCGTGGACCCGATCTTCTCCAGCGGTGTGAGTGTCGCGATGAACAGCGGCCGGCTCGCCGCGACGTCCATCATCGCCGCGCACGAGGCCGGTGACTTCACCAAGCACCGCTTCGACGGCTACGTCGACACACTCCGGCGCGGGGTGAACATCTGGTACGACTTCATCTCCATGTACTACCGGCTGAACGTGCTCTTCACCGCGTTCATCGACGACCCCCGCTACCGGGAGGACGTCATCCGCATGCTCCAGGGTGACGTGTACGACGCGGACGAGCCCGCCGCCCTGACCGCGATGAAGGAGTACGTCGCGGCCGTCGAGGCCGACCCGTCCCATCTCTGGCACTCCCACCTGGGCAACCTGAAGGCGTCGGCCTCGGCGCTGGCCCTCTTCTAGGGCGGGTTGCGAAAGTCCCGGTCTCCGGTCACCCGGGGCCCCGACCCACCCGACGGGCCCCGGAACACGGAACACCCACCACCGGCCCGCCGCACCGCAGCGGGCCTCCGGAGCAGTGCGCGAGGAAAGGAAGACAGCCGGATGGGAAGCCGATACGGGCCTCTGTGGGAGGTCTACTGGAAGGATCTCCCACAGCGCGACAGCGAGGCCTTCTGGGACTGCCCGCCGGACCTGGGCGCCGCAACTCACATCCGGCTCTTCGGACCGTACGCCGACCCCACGCTGCCGCTGATCGACGTGGGCTGCGGCAACGGCACCCAGACCGCCTATCTGGCCGGGCACTACGAGCGGGTGCTGGGCGTGGACATCGCCGAGGCCGCGCTGGCCAAGGCCAGACAGGTCAACGGCGGCCCCCGCGTGGAGTACCGGCGGCTGGACATCCTGGACGAGGCGGCCGTACGGGAGTTCCGGGACGAGCTGGGCGAGGTGAACGTCTACCTGTCCGGTGTCATCCACCAGCTCACCCCGGCCGACCGGGACACCTGCATCCGTTCGCTGGCCCTGCTCACGGGCGGGCGCGGCACCGTGTTCGCCCAGGAACTCACCCCCGACAGCTACCACTACATGGCCCACCTCATCACCACCGGCCGCCACGACCTGCCGAAACTCGACCGTGTGTCGGCCTACTTCGGCATCGGGCTGCAGACAGCGGCGGGCGAGGCCGAGCTGGAGGCGGTCTTCACCGCCGCCCGCTTCGAACTCCTCGCCGCCGGAAGCCTGTCCATGCACACCACGGAGAAGCTGACCGACGGCACGCCCCTGACCCTTCCGGCCCATTACGTGGTGGCCCGGCCGCAACGGCCCTGACTCGTACGGCGGATTCCCCCATGAAAGTGAACGACGTCTTCATCAGCGGCATCGGCGTCCACCTGCCCGACACCGTCCCGATCGAGCGGGCCGTGGCCGACGGCCTGATCGCCGAGGGACCGGCCCGCGCATCCGGGTACACCGGTGCCGCCGTGGCCGGTGACGTACCCCCGGTCGAAATGGCCCTGGCCGCCTCCCGGCAGGCACTCGCCCGGTCCGGCCAGGACCCGACCGGCCTCTCCCTGCTCCTGTACGCCGACAACTACAACAACGGCCCCATCGGCTGGTATCCGCAGTCCTACCTGCAACGCCATCTGGTGGGCGGTCACCTGACCACGGCCGAGGTGCGCCAGGGGTGCAACGGCATGTTCGCCGCGCTGGAACTGGCCGCCGGGTTCCTGGCGGGCCAGGGCCCGGACGCCACCGCGATGGCGGTGGCCGCCGACAACATCAGCATGCCGCACGTGAACCGATGGCAGTGCCTGGCCCCGGACTTCGTCATCGGGGACGCCGCTTCGGCGGTCGTCCTGACCCGTGCGCCGGGCGTCGCCCAGCTGCTGTCCATCACCTCCATCACGGTGGTGGAACTGGAGGAGATGGGACGCGGACGGGAGCCCCTGTTCCCGTCCCGCGACGACAGCGCCGCCTGGGACCTGGCCGGGCGCATCGAGGACTTCCAGAGGGACGTGGCGGACCGGGACGACGGCGAGAGCCCCTGGCTGCCGCTGGTCAAGGCCCGGATCGAGGTGATCGACCGGGCACTCGACGAGGCCGGCATCGAGATAGCCGATATCACGCGCGTCGCCTACAACCACTCCTCCCGGCAGCACATGGAGGACGGTGTGCTGCGCACACTGGGCATCGGGATCGACCGGTCCAACTGGGAGTTCGGCCGCCATCTCGGCCACCTGGGGCCGAGCGACCAGGTGGTCTCCCTCGACCACATGCTGCGCTCGGGCGAACTCGTCCCGGGGGACCACCTGTTGATGCTGGGCATCAGCCCGGGGCTCAACGTCGCGGCGGCCGTGGTGCGGATCCTCGCGGCGCCGTCGTGGTCATGACGGGCCCCTTGCTGAGCCCGCTGCGACCGCCCCCGCCCGACAAGGACCTGCCCGACAAGGACCTGACGGTCGATCTCGACCGGGTCACCGCCGACCCGACACCCCACCCGGCACCCGGCCCACCGGCGAACCACCCGTAAGGAGTGCCCATGCCTTCGACGGATGGGACCGTGACGAAACAGAACCCCACGCGACCGCGGCTGAGGGCGGTACCGCTGCTGGGCCCCGCCTTCGTCGCCGCCATCGCCTACGTCGACCCCGGTAACATCGCGGCGAACGTCTCCGCCGGGGCGCAGTACGGATACCTGCTGGTCTGGGTGCTGGTCGTGGCCAACGCGATGGCCATGGTCGTGCAGTACCTGTCGGCGAAACTGGGGCTCGTCCTCGGGCGCAGTCTGCCGGAGGTACTCGGTGACCGGATGCCCCGGGCCGGCCGACTGGCCTTCTGGGCCCAGGCCGAGCTGGTCGTGATCGCCACCGACCTGGCCGAGGTGGTCGGCGGCGCGATCGCCCTGGAGATCCTCTTCGGCGTACCGCTGCCGCTCGGCGGCCTCATCGTCGGCGGGGTGTCGATGTGGGTCCTCGCCCTCCAGACCAGGCACGGTCAGCGCACCTTCGAAGGCGTCGTGATGGGGGCGCTGGCCATCATCGTCATCGGTTTCGTCGCCGGGCTGTTCGTCAACGGCGTCGACTGGACGGCCGCGGCCGGCGGCCTCACCCCCCGGTTCGACGGCGCCCAGACCGTACTGCTCGCCGCGAGCATGCTGGGCGCGACCGTCATGCCCCACGCCATCTACCTCCATTCCTCGCTCACCCGCGACCGCCACGGCTTCGACCCGGACCCCTCCCGGATCCGGCTGCTGCTCGGCGCGAGCCGCTGGGACGTGGGCATCGCCCTCCTCATCGCTGGCTCGGCCAACATCGCGCTACTGCTGCTCGCCGCGGGCAACCTGTACGGCGTCCCCGGCGTCGACACCCTCCAGGGCGCCCACGCCGCCATCGCCCACAGCCTCGGCACCACCGTCGGCCTCGTCTTCGCCGTCGGGATCCTCGCGTCCGGCCTGGCCTCCACCTCGGTCGGCTGCTACGCGGGTGCGGCCGTGATGTCCGGGCTCGTACGGGTACGGATTCCGCTGCTGCTGCGCCGCGCCGTCACCCTCGTCCCCGCACTCGTCATCCTGACGCTCGGCTTCGACGCGACCCAGGCCCTGATCCTGAGCCAGGTGATGCTGAGCATCGGCATCCCGTTCGCCCTCATCCCCCTGGCCCGCCTGACCTCCGACCCCCGCCTCATGGGCCCGTTCGCCAACGGCACCGCGCTGAGGCTGACCACCTACGCCACCGCCCTGGCCATCGTCGTGCTGAACGCGCTCCTCGTCGTCCTCACACTGACCGGGAGCTAGGACCTGTGCCGAGCAGCACGTGGGACAGTGCCGGACTCAGTAGCGGTAGCGAGCTGCCAGGATCACAATCTCCCCGTCCGTGACCAAGTAAACGAGGCGATGCGCGTCGTCGATCCGCCTCGATCAGGCCCCAGGCAAGTGGTACTTGAGCGGCTCGGGCTTGCCGATCCCCGTGAAGGGATCACGCGGGTCCGCCAGGTCACCCACGTGGTGTTACGTCATCCGCCACACGTTGAAGCGGAGTGTTCAGCACAACACTCCCACCTGTAAAAACACCGTTTTCGAAGCTTATATCCAGCACCGATCCAGCACGGCGCGAGTTCATCCAGCACATCCAACACGCGCGACCGCAGCAACGAGGGCCTGTCCACCGCCACGATTTCCGTTGCGTACACATGGAACACTCGGTACGCCTGAGCGCATGACGCAGCCACTACCCACAGAGTCCATCCGCGACGTGCGCGCGCACTTGGCGGACGTCGTGGAGCGCGCAGACCGCGACGACGTGCCCACAGTGATCACACGCCGAGGCAAGGAAGTCGCCGCCATCGTCTCCATCGAGGTGCTGCGCAAGTATCAGGAGTGGGAAGAACGCGAGATCAACCGGATCATCGACGAACGCATGGCCAACCCCGCGTCCGGCATCCCGATCGAGGACATCATGAAGGAGACGCTGGCGCGGAGTGAGTGAGTACCGAACCGTCTTCCGCCCTGAGGCACAGGCCGAACCTTCGGAAGATCCCCCGCGACATGGCGCTACGCATCCTGACCAAGCTGACGGAGCTGGAGACCGACCCTCTCGGCTTCAACACCACCGCGCTCGCGTCCCAGCCCGAACGTCGCCGCCTGCGCGTCGGCGACTACCGCGTCGTTTACACGATCGACAACGGTGAACTGGTGGTGTGGTTCGTGCATATCGGGCATCGCTCCACCGTGCACGACACCTAGAGTCAGGGACGCCACCGTCCGGACCAGCAGGCCAGGTTGTCAGTGGCGACTGCTTTCATGACGCCATGAACACTGTGCACGCGATCGCCACCCTCCTTCCCGCCCCCATCGAACTCCGCGCCCACCTGCGCGCGTTGACAGTCCTGGAGACTGCGATCGCCGACGATCCGCAGTACTGCTACTACACCTTCGACGTCGCCTGGGGCCCCGGCGAAGAGGCAGCCTTGATGGAGAACGGTTCGGGGGACGACTTCTCCGTCCTCTTCACTCCGGCCGGCGTGCTCATACGCGGCTTCGACCACGAGTCGGCGATGAGCCCGTACGGGACGGACGACGAGCAGGTCTGGCCCGGAGTCATCGACGAAGTGCCCGCCGCACTGCGCCCGCTCCTGGACGAACCTGCCTTCTGCGATGAGGGCATCAACGCCCCTCGGGTCACCGCCTGCCTGTGGCGGGAGACCGGCGACACGGCCTGGCGCACCGGCTCGAACATCGACTTCCCGCCCGGCAGCGAGGACCCGGACGGCTCCGGTTTCCTCTTCCACCTCCTCGCCGACCGCTCCCCCGAGGCCGCCCAGGCCCACTTCGAGGACTACTACGAGCGCCCCGTCCCCCTCGAAGCCGTCCGCCACGTCCTCGCCGGACATCCCCTCACCCCTGCGGTCGCCGCAGCTCTCAACCCGGCCGCCCTCTCGGACAACGCCCTGCTCAACAGAATCGCCGCGCATCCCGAGGTCGCGGCCTACCTGGCCTGCGACGGCGAGTTCGACCTCGCCCGCACCGACCCGATCGAGCCGATCGTCCTGCCCAACGGCCTCCCGGTGGAGCCTGTCGCCGGCTGCAACGCAGGCGGCACCCACTACCTCTGCGGCCCAGCCGTCCCTGGCGGCCCCTGCCCCGTCCTCTACACCGACTCCGAAGGGCATGCCTCCCTGATCGCCGATTCGCTCGCCGAGGCCCTGACCCTCGCCGTCACCCTCCCGTCCTGGCACGACGCACTGGCTGGTTTCCGACCTCCGACCCTCAGCCCCGACTACCTCGACGACCACCCGGACCACCCCGCCGTCCGCGACCGTCTCCTCGCCGCCCTTCGGCTCCCCCCGGCCACCGAGCAGGAAGTCCTTGACCGTCTCCTCGCCACCGCCGCCCGCACCGTCCCCGACGGCTTCCTCCCGCACGTTCCCGACGAGGAGAACTCCGCCTTCCAGCCGATGCTCGAACCGCTTGCCGACTAAGGCACTCAAGGACGCGTAGGTGACGAAGCGTCAGAAAATCCAGCACTCATCCAGCACGGGAACCAGCAAGGGGCCGACTCCCGAAAGAGCCAACCCCTTGCCACCTGCAGACTTGACGAACCAACTAGCCCGCAGTAACGAAGCGATTACACATTGAAGCGGAACTCCACCACGTCGCCGTCCTGCATGACGTACTCCTTGCCCTCCATGCGGGCCTTGCCCGCCGCGCGGGCGTCGGCCACCGAGCCGGTTTCGACCAGGTCGGCGAAGGAGATGACCTCGGCCTTGATGAAGCCCTTCTGGAAGTCGGTGTGGATCACACCGGCCGCCTCGGGGGCCGTGGCGCCCTGTTTGATGGTCCAGGCGCGGGATTCCTTGGGGCCTGCCGTGAGGTAGGTCTGGAGGCCGAGGGTGCGGAAGCCCACGTGGGCGAGGGTGGCGAGGCCGGGCTGTTCCTGGCCCACCGACTGGAGGAGTTCGAGGGCTTCCTCGTCGTCCAGTTCGGCGAGGTCGGACTCCAGCTTGGCGTTGAGGAAGATCGCTTCGGCGGGGGCGACCAGGGCGCGCTGTTCGTCCTGGAAGGTGTCGTCCGTCAGTTCGTCCTCGTCGACGTTGAAGACGTAGAGGAACGGCTTCGTCGTGAGCAGGTGCATCTCGCGCAGGGGCTCGGCCTTCTCCGTGCCCTGGACGATGCCCGCGGAGAAGAGGGTCTCGCCCGTCTCCAGGATGGCCTGGGCCTCCTCGATCGCCTTGACCTGGCCCAGCACCTCCTTCTTGATGCGGGACTCGCGCTGGAGGCGCGGGAGGACCTTCTCGATCGTCTGGAGGTCGGCGAGGATCAGCTCGGTGTTGATCGTCTCGATGTCGTCCTTGGGCGAGACCTTGCCGTCGACGTGGACGACGTTCTCGTCCTTGAAGGCGCGGATGACCTGGCAGATCGCGTCCGACTCGCGGATGTTCGCCAGGAACTTGTTGCCCAGGCCCTCGCCCTCGGAGGCGCCGCGCACGATGCCCGCGATGTCGACGAAGTCGACGGTCGCCGGGAGGATCTTCTGGGAGCCGAAGATCTCCGCGAGCTGGGTGAGCCGGGGGTCGGGGACGCCGACCACTCCGACGTTGGGCTCGATGGTGGCGAACGGGTAGTTGGCCGCCAGCACGTCGTTCTTGGTCAGGGCGTTGAACAGGGTCGACTTGCCGACATTCGGCAGACCGACGATTCCGATCGTGAGCGACACGTTGGCGACTTCCTGAAGTGAGGACTGGAGGCCCGGGGACCGAGCCGATCCCTCAGTTTACGGGCGGGCCGCCACCGCCCACGCCGGGTGCCCGGATGCCCGGCGGCACGCCCCGGGCGCGCGTCGGGGGCGTCGAACTCAATTCCGGGGTCGGTCGAAGGGCGTGTCCCGTACCCGGTTCGTCACCCTCCGCCGCCTACGTTGGTCCGGTGGAGCAGCACAGGACACACCAGCCCCAGCGGCGCCGACGGCCTCGCGCCCCTCTCCCCGGGCGGAGCGCCCTCCCGGGAGCCCCCCGGGGCCGGCGGGCGACGGCGGGGCGCCGCCGGCCGGTGCCGCCGGTGG
This sequence comes from Streptomyces sp. NPDC088554, assembly GCF_044752945.1. Taxonomy (NCBI): domain Bacteria; kingdom Bacillati; phylum Actinomycetota; class Actinomycetes; order Kitasatosporales; family Streptomycetaceae; genus Streptomyces; species Streptomyces sp. NPDC088554. The sequence goes on from NZ_JBIVMF010000004.1 coordinate 282,295, forward strand.
TGCGCCATCTGCGGAGGCTGCCCAATCCCCGGTTCACCGGGCTCGGCGCCGGGCTGTTCGCCACCGCGACGATGCTGTTCATCGCCTTTCTGGACCAGCTGCTCTTCGACGGCGCGCCCCTCGTCTACGGGCTGCTGTTTCTGCCGGTCTGCGCGGTGACCGCGCTCTGGGTGCGCACCGCCGATCTGGTAACGGCGCCGATCTCCGCGCCGATCGCCTTCGCGGTCGGTACGGTCCCCATCTCGGGCGGCACCGGTGGCGTCGGCGGTCATGTGATGGCGCTGGTCACCGCGCTGGCCGTGCACGCCGGGTGGCTGTACGGGGGCACGCTGACCGCCGGGCTCATCGCCTCCGTACGGAAAGTACGGCAGATGGGGCGGCGGCAGGCGCTCAGGGACGCCGCCGCCCGGGACGCCGCGGTACGGGCCGGGGCTGTCCGGGGCCCGGCGATGGCGGCCAGGACCGGGGCGACCGCGTCACGGGCCGCCCGGCGCGGGTAGCGGGAGGGGCACCGCCGCGCCCGTACAGCAGCGCCCGCAGCCGGCGCCCGCCCGGACAACAGCTCCCGTGGCCAGCGCCCGCCCGTATCAACAGCTCCTCGTCAGCGGCCCGCGGCGGCCATCGCCGCGCCCACGATCCCCGCGTTGTTCTGAAGCTCGGCGGGAAGGACCTCCGCCCTGATCCCCTCGATCAGCGGGAGGAACTTGTCGGCTTTACGGCTCACCCCGCCGCCGATGATGAACAGCTCCGGCGAGAACAGCATCTCCAGATGCGCCAGATACTTCTGCACCCGGTGCGCCCAGTGCTGCCAGCTCAGCTCCTCGTCGTCCTTGGCCTTCGTCGAGGCGCGCTTCTCCGCCTCGTGGCCGTGCAGCTCCAGATGGCCCAGCTCCGTGTTGGGGATCAGCTTGCCGTCCATGAAGAGGGCGCTGCCGATGCCCGTACCGAACGTCAGCAGGAAGACCGTGCCCTTGCGGCCGCGTCCGGCGCCGAAGGCCATCTCCGCCACGCCCGCCGCGTCCGCGTCGTTGAGAACCGTCGCCCGCAGGCCCAGCCGCTCGCCGAGGACCTGTCCGGCGTCGGTGCCGATCCATGCCTTGTCGACATTGGCGGCGGTACGGATCACGGAACCCGTGACCACCCCCGGGAAGGTGATCCCGACCGGCCCCGACCAGCCGAAGTGCCGGACGACCTCGACCACTCCGTCGGCCACGGCCTCGGGCGTCGCCGGGTGCGGCGTGAGTACTTTGTACCGCGGCTCGACCAGATCGCCGCGCTCCAGGTCCACGGGCGCACCCTTGATGCCCGAGCCACCGATGTCCACTCCGAAGACGTTCATGGACACAACGTTACGGCCAGACGCTGACAGCGACGCCCAAAACGGCCTACGGGGTTACTTCCGCGCCAGTTCCGCCGCCTCCGCGCGCAGGTCGCGGCGGAGCTCCTTGGGCAGCGAGAAGGTGATCGACTCCTCGGCCGCCTTGACGATCTCGACGTCCTCGTAGCCGCGCTGCGAGAGCCACTCCAGCACGCCCTCGACCAGGATCTCCGGGACGGAGGCACCGGAGGTGACCCCGACCGTGGAGACGCCGTCGAGCCATGCCTCGTCGATCTCGTCCGCGCCGTCCACCAGGTAGGAGGCGCCCGCTCCGGCGCCGAGGGCGACCTCGACCAGACGTACCGAGTTGGAGGAGTTCTTGGAGCCGACGACGATCACGAGGTCCGCGTCGGCGCCCATCTGCTTGACCGCGATCTGGCGGTTCTGCGTGGCGTAACAGATGTCGTCGCTCGGCGGCGCGATCAGCTGCGGGAACTTCTCCTTGAGGGCGTCGACCGTCTCCATCGTCTCGTCGACGGAGAGCGTGGTCTGCGAGAGCCAGACGACCTTGGACTCGTCGCGGACCTCGACGTTGGCCACATCGGCGGGGCCGTCGACCAGCGTGATGTGGTCGGGGGCCTCGCCCGAGGTGCCGATGACCTCCTCGTGGCCGTCGTGGCCGATCAGCAGGATGTCGTAGTCCTCATTGGCGAAGCGCACCGCTTCCTTGTGGACCTTGGTGACCAGGGGGCAGGTCGCGTCGATGGTGGCGAGCCTGCGCTCGGCCGCCTCCTGGTGGACGACGGGGGCGACGCCGTGCGCCGAGAACATGACGATGGAGCCCTCGGGGACCTCGGCCGTCCTCTCCACGAAGATGGCGCCCTTGTTCTCCAGGGTCCGGACGACGTACTTGTTGTGGACGATCTCGTGCCGGACGTAGATCGGTGCACCGTACTGCTCCAGGGCCTTCTCCACGGCGATCACGGCACGGTCCACACCCGCGCAGTAACCACGGGGGGCGGCGAGGAGGACGCGTTTGCCGGCGCGGCGCACGGCGTCTCCACTGGGGGTGGCGGCGGGCGACGGGCGGGACGTGTCAGTCATACGCCCCATCGTAAGGCCGCCGGGGAGGGACGGGAGTTCGGGCCGTACGGGAGTTCGGGGCGGAGAAGGAGCTTTGTCAGAGGTGGCCGATACGCTCCCTTCCATGGCTCTTCATACGTCCGCGGACGCCCCGCTGCCCGTCGGTGAGGTGTCGCGCGCCATCGGCGGATGGATCGACCGGCTCGGCGTGATCTGGGTCGAGGGGCAGATCACGCAGCTCTCGCGCAGACCGGGCGCGGGGGTGGTCTTCCTGACGCTGCGCGACCCGTCGCACGACATCTCGGTGAGCGTCACGTGTTATCGGCAGGTCTTCGACGCCATCGCGGACGTGGTCTCGGAGGGCGCGCGGGTCGTGGTGCAGGCGAAGCCGGAGTGGTACGCGCCGCGCGGACAGCTGTCGCTGCGGGCGACGGAGATACGGCCAGTGGGAATCGGCGAGCTGCTGGTGCGGCTGGAGCGGCTGAAGCGGGCGCTGGGCGAGGAGGGTCTGTTCGCCGCCGACCGCAAGCGGCCGCTGCCCTTCCTGCCACAGCTGATCGGGCTGGTGTGCGGGCGCGCGTCGGCCGCCGAGCGCGATGTGCTGGAGAACGCGCGGCGGCGGTGGCCCGCCGTGCGCTTCGAGGTGCGGAACACCGCGGTGCAGGGGGTCAACGCGGTGGCGCAGGTGGTCCAGGCGGTCGAGGAGCTGGACGCGCTGCCGGAGGTCGATGTGATCATCGTGGCGCGCGGCGGCGGCAGCGTGGAGGATCTGCTGCCGTTCTCGGACGAGCAGTTGGTACGGGCGGTCGCCGCGTGCCGTACGCCCGTGGTCTCCGCCATCGGGCACGAGCCGGACTCGCCGCTGCTGGACCTGGTGGCGGATGTCCGGGCCTCGACGCCGACCGACGCGGCCAAGCGGACCGTGCCGGACGTCGGCGAGGAGCTGGACCGCGTCCAGGCCCTGCGGGACCGCGCGCTGCGGACGGTGCGGGGGCTGCTGGACCGGGAGGAGCGCGGGCTGGCGCACGCGCTGGGCAGGCCCGTGATGGAGCGGCCGCACCGGATAGTGGACGAGCGGGCGGCCGAGGTGTCCGCGCTGGCCGACCGGGGCCGCCTGGTACTGCGCCATCGGCTGGACCGCGCCGACTCGGAGCTGTCGCACACCCGGGCCCGGGTGCTGGCGCTGTCGCCCGCCGCGACGCTGGAGCGGGGGTACGCGGTGCTCCAGCGCCCGGACGGCACGGTGGTGCGCGCCCCGGAGGATGTCGTGGCCGCCGAGGAGCTGCGGGCCCGGGTGGCCGGGGGCGAGTTCGTGGTGCGGGTCGCCGGGCCGGACACCCCGTGAGCGGCGCCCCGGGAGCGCCATCAGTCGTCGGACCGCGCGGGTACGCGCTGACCATAGGGTGGATCACATGACAGGGACGGACACCACGGCGCTCGGTTACGAGCAGGCGCGGGACGAGTTGATCGAGGTCGTACGCCGGCTGGAGGCGGGCGGTACGTCGCTGGAGGACTCCCTCGCGCTCTGGGAGCGCGGCGAGGAGCTGGCGAAGGTGTGCCGCCGCTGGCTGGAGGGCGCCCGCGCCCGGCTGGACGCGTCGCTGGCGGGCCCCGCCGCCGAGGAGGACACCGGTGGCACCGGGGTCGGCGCCGAGCGCGACGGCGCGACGGGCCGCTGAGCCCGGCCGGGGCGGCTCGGCGCCTCTCCGACCTCGGACGGAGCGGTCCGGGCCGCTTCCCCGCAAGGCTTGTGAGTCGAGTCACGGGTCCCCACGACGGTTTTTGTTGAAAGTTAATATATCGAGTTGTACGGTGAAACGGATCCTCCGATTCATTTATCGCACCACAGACATACCGCACATATCGCACACCCGGAAGGCCCCCATGTCTCTCGCGCTCGACACCGCCGCCCAGGACCTCCTCTTCCGCGAGGCCCACACCGCGAACACCTTCTCCGACGAGCCGGTGACCGAGGAGCAGGTCCAGGCCATCTACGACCTGGTCAAGTTCGGCCCGACCGCGTTCAACCAGTCGCCGCTCCGCGTCGTCCTGGTGCGCTCCGCCGAGGCCCGCGAGCGTCTCGCCCCGCACCTGGCCGAGGGCAACCGGGCCAAGACCGCCGCCGCGCCGCTCGTCGCGATCCTGGCCGCGGACAACGAGTTCCACGAGGAGCTCCCCCGCCTCTTCCCGGCCTTCCCGCAGGCCAAGGACATGTTCTTCAGCGAGCGCCCGGCCCGCGAGCAGGCCGCCCGACTGAACGCCACGCTCCAGGCCGGCTACTTCATCATCGGCGTCCGCGCCGCCGGGCTCGCCGCGGGCCCGATGACCGGCTTCGACGCCGCCGGTGTCCAGAAGGAGTTCCTGGACGACGACCACACCCCGCTGGCGATCGTCAACATCGGCAAGCCCGGCGCCGACGCCTTCTACCCGCGCGCTCCGCGCCTCGCCTTCGAAGAGGCCGTCACCACCGTCTGACCGGCCCGCCCGGCACCGTACGCGAAGAGAGGCCGCCGCCCTTCCCGGACCCGGGAGGAGCGGCGGCCTCTTCTCATACGTACACGTACACAACAGGGCGGGGACCCGCCCGCCCGTCAGGGCTTCGCCGTCTCCGGCTCCGAGGGCTTCGCGGTCTCCAGCGCGGCCGCCATCTCCGCCAGCCGCTCGTACGAGGCCGTCCCCGTCACCACCGTCGTCGCGTCCCCGTCCACGCGGACCAGGGCGTCGTACTTCGGCCCCTTCCAGCGCTGCCACGCCTCGCCCGCCACCCGCTGCGTCCTGCCGGTGTCCGCGGCCTGCTGGGTGACCTCCGCCACATACTTCTTCGCGGGCGCCGTCGACTGCTCGACCGCGACGTACTGGCCGTCCGGGTCAAGATAGCCGAGGTGCCACGCGTCGGAGCTCTCCCTCTTGTACGAGACGGAAGTGGGCTTCCAGGTCTCCGCCAGCCCGGCCGGTGCCGCCACCGGATACGGCGCCGCACGCCGGGCGGTCACCAGCTCGACCCGGTAGTCGACCACCTTCACCGGGGCCGCCGTGTCGTCATGCGGAATGAACATGTAGATCGCGGCGACGACGAGCCCGATGACCGCCATCGACAGGAACATGTCCCGCACCGTCTGTGTACCTCGCTTGCCTGCCACCGCACCATCGTCGCATCACCCCCTTGCGCTCAAACGTGGGGCCCTCTGCTCAATCTGGCATTGTGCGGATAGAGTCGTGTCCACCCTTGTTTCCGGCCGTCGCCGTACAGAAAGGTGCGCTCGATGACCGAGCATCAACTGCCCGCCCCGCTTGAGGTGTCCCCCGAAGCCCCTGACCGCAACCTCGCCCTGGAGTTGGTACGGGTCACCGAGGCCGCCGCGATAGCGGCCGGCCGGTGGGTCGGCCGGGGCGACAAGAACGGCGCGGACGGCGCCGCCGTGAACGCCATGCGCACCCTCGTCTCCACCGTGTCGATGAATGGTGTCGTCGTCATCGGCGAGGGCGAGAAGGACGAAGCCCCGATGCTCTACAACGGCGAGCGTGTCGGCGACGGCACGGGCGCCGAGGTCGACATCGCCGTCGACCCCATCGACGGCACCACGCTGAACGCGAAGGGCATGCCCAACGCCATCGCCGTTCTGGCCGCCGCCGACCGGCACGCCATGTTCGACCCGTCCGCGGTCTTCTACATGGACAAGCTGGTCACCGGCCCCGAGGCCGCCGACTACGTCGACATCAACGCGTCCGTCGCGGTCAACATCCGCCGGGTCGCCAAGGCGAAGAGCTGCTCCCCCGAGGACGTCACGGTCGTCGTCCTGGACCGCCCCCGCCACGACGGCATCGTCCGGGAGATCCGGGAGACCGGCGCCCGGATCAAGTTCATCTCGGACGGCGATGTCGCCGGTTCGATCATGGCCGCGCGCGAGGGCACCGGTGTCGACCTGCTGCTGGGCATCGGCGGCACCCCCGAGGGCATCATCTCGGCGTGCGCCATAAAGTGCCTCGGCGGAGTCATCCAGGGCAAGTTGTGGCCCAAGGACGACACGGAGCGGCAGCGCGCGATCGACGCCGGACACGATCTGGACCGCGTCCTGTCGACCGACGATCTGGTCAGCGGCGACAACGTGTTCTTCGTCGCCACCGGCATCACCGACGGCGAACTGCTGCGCGGGGTGCGCTACCGCTCGGAGACCGCCACCACCCAGTCCCTGGTGATGCGCTCCAAGTCGGGCACGATCCGGCAGATCGACTCCACGCACCGGCTCTCCAAGCTCCGGGCGTACAGCACGATCGACTTCGACCGGGCCAAGTAGCGACCGACGCGGTACGGGCCGGACGGCGGCCCCGCGCGTACAGGGAGGGGCGCCCCCGATCGTGCGGCGGGGCGCCCCTCCGTATACGCGGACAGGCCGGACGCGGACGGACCGGGTCAGCCGGCGGCGGCGATGCGCTCGTCGGCGGCCGCGGCCTTGCGCAGCTCCACCTCGCGCCGCCTGCGCCGGGCGAGCACGACGCGGCGCTCGGCGGCGGTCAGGCCGCCCCACACCCCGTACGGCTCCGGCTGGATCAGCGCGTGCTCCCGGCACTCGACCATGACCGGACATCGGGCGCAGACCCGCTTCGCGGCCTCCTCCCGCGCCAGCCTCGCGGCTGTCGGCTCCTTCGAGGGGGCGAAGAACAATCCGGCTTCGTCACGACGGCACACCGCCTCCGAATGCCAGGGGCCGGCCTGATCCTCCCGAGCGGGACTCCGCTGGGGCGGCACGGCGGCGACCTGCAGGGGCTGATGCGGCAGTTGCAGCACGGTCTACTCCTGACGACGGCTTCGCGAGCGAGAGACGATGAAGCCTTCCCTACCCGCTGTACGCACTCCTATGCACTGAGTGGTACCCACTTCGGCAGCCCGGAACGCCGCACAGGAATACAGACCCTCGGCCCATCCCGTACTCCCGGCCGGAAATGGCTGGAAACAACCGGCGGAACAGGCCCGGCGAACAAGCCGGGACAAGCCGGGGAACACGAGCCGGGGAACAAAGGGAGCAGCCGGACAGCGGCCGGGCGCGAACCGTCAGGAACCGAGGTGTTTGCGGAGCTTCTCCTGAAGGAGGTCCGAGATGCGCTTGCCGCGCTTCGGTTTGGCCTCCACATTGCCGAACACCGAGTATCCGTTGACCACCACGACCGGCGCGTCCGGCTGCTCGGCCTCCAGGTTGTGAACCTCGAAATTACCCAGGATGCCGCTGCCGTTGCCGCGCAGCGAGATGTTCTCGGGGACCTCGATCTCGACATTGCCGAAAATGGCCGTCGCGTTGATCACCGTGACCCGCTGGCCGAAGAGGGCCTCGGCCAGGTCGATCTCGATATTGCCGAAGAGCGAGAACGCGTTGGTCCTGCTCCCGATGCGCCAACGCCCCTTGCGGGTCGAGCTGCTGAAGATCGCCACCAGGTTCTCCGCCGGGGCGTGCGCGTCCTCCGGGGTGTATCCGTACGCGCCGTGCGGGTCCGCGGCGGCGAACGGCCGCCCGTTCGCACCGGCGGCGGGCAGGTCCCGCACCAGGGGCTCCAGCTCGGCGACGGTCTTCGCGCGGTAGACCGCGTCGATCCGCTCTCCATGCTCCTCGGCGTCCAGGCGGCCCTCCGCCAGGGCCTCCCGGAGGATGTCCGCGGTCCGGTCCCGGTCGGCGTCGGAGGCCCGGATCGCCGGGGGCTCCGCCGGGGCGACCGGCTTCTGGGGTTGCTTTTCGAGGTCCACGACCTCAGGGTAGCGAAACGCGATAGATCGCGACTAGTGGCTGAGCCCGGCGCGCCCGCGCGGATATGTCGTATCGATACGACGATCCGACTGAGCCTTACCTCACAGGGGCCCTGTCAGTGGGGCGCCCTAGTCTGGAGGACGCCGCTGCCAATGGGGGCCGCGTCGCCGTCTGTCGAGTGAGGAATGGCCGAAATGCCAGAGTTTACGTACTCCGATCTGCTCCCCCTGGGAGAGGACACCACGCCGTACCGCCTGGTGACCGCCGAAGGTGTCACGACCTTCGAGGCCGATGGGCGTACGTTCCTCAAGGTCGCCCCGGAGGCGCTGCGCACGCTGGCCGCCGAGGCGATGCACGACATCTCGCACTACCTGCGTCCGGCGCACCTCGCCCAGCTGCGCCGGATCGTGGACGACCCGGAGGCGTCGTCGAACGACAAGTTCGTGGCGCTCGACCTCCTGAAGAACGCGAATATCGCGGCGGCGGGCGTTCTCCCCATGTGCCAGGACACGGGTACGGCCATCGTGATGGGCAAGCGCGGACAGAACGTGCTGTCGGAAGGCGGCGACGAGGAAGCCCTTTCGCACGGAATCTACGACGCGTACACCAAGCTGAATCTGCGCTATTCCCAGATGGCCCCGCTCACCATGTGGGAGGAGAAGAACACCGGCTCGAACCTGCCCGCGCAGATCGAGCTGTACGCGACGGACGGCGGCGCGTACAAGTTCCTTTTCATGGCCAAGGGCGGCGGCTCCGCGAACAAGTCGTTCCTCTACCAGGAGACGAAGGCGGTCCTCAACGAGACCTCCATGATGAAGTTCCTGGAGGAGAAGATCCGCTCGCTGGGCACGGCCGCGTGCCCGCCGTACCACCTGGCGATCGTCGTGGGCGGTACGTCGGCGGAGTTCGCGCTCAAGACCGCGAAGTACGCCTCGGCGCACTACCTGGACGAGCTGCCCGCCGAGGGCTCCCCCACGGGCCACGGCTTCCGTGACAAGGAGCTGGAGCAGAAGGTCTTCGAGCTGACGCAGCGGATCGGGATCGGCGCGCAGTTCGGCGGCAAGTACTTCTGCCACGACGTACGAGTGGTCCGGCTGCCGCGCCACGGCGCCTCGCTGCCGGTCGCCATCGCCGTCTCCTGCTCGGCGGACCGCCAGGCCGTCGCGAAGATCACCGCCGAGGGCGTGTTCCTGGAGCAGCTGGAGAAGGACCCGGCGCGCTTCCTCCCCGACACCACCGACGAGCACCTCGGTACGGAGGCCGCCGCCGACGACGGAGTCGTACGGATCGACCTCAACCGTCCGATGGACGAGGTGCTCGCCGAGCTGACGCGCTTCCCGGTCAAGACCAGGCTCTCGCTCACCGGGCCGCTGGTCGTGGCCCGCGACATCGCGCACGCCAAGATCAAGGAGCGGCTCGACGCGGGCGAGGAGATGCCGCAGTACCTGAAGGACCACCCGGTCTACTACGCGGGCCCGGCGAAGACCCCCGAGGGGTACGCGTCCGGCTCCTTCGGCCCGACGACGGCCGGCCGGATGGACAGCTACGTCGAGCAGTTCCAGGCGGCGGGCGGCTCGAAGGTCATGCTCGCCAAGGGCAACCGCTCGAAGCAGGTCACCGACGCGTGCGGCACCCACGGTGGCTTCTACCTCGGCTCGATCGGCGGCCCGGCGGCCCGGCTCGCCCAGGACTGCATCAAGAAGGTCGAGATCCTGGAGTACGAGGAGCTGGGCATGGAGGCGGTCTGGAAGATCGAGGTGGAGGACTTCCCCGCGTTCATCGTCGTGGACGACAAGGGCAACGACTTCTTCACGGAACCGGCCCCGGCGCCGACGTTCACGACGATTCAGGTACGCGCCGGGGCATAGGCACGAGCGGCGGCCACACCCGACGGACGGAGTCCGGCGCGGCTGCCCGAAGCCTGCGAGGCCCCCAGGGCCGAGCAATGCGAGGGCGGCCATCAGCACCGGTGCCAAGGGCAACGACTTCTTCACGGAACCGGTCCCGGCGCCGACGTTCACCTCGATCCCGGTCCGGGGCCCGGCTGAGTCGCCGACCGGGCAAGGCCTCCGGAACTCGGCTGAGCCTTGGGGGAAAGCGTTCCGGGTGGGAACACAATGGATCACCCGGGCGCTTTCCCTCGCAGGAGGTACGACGATGACGACGGACGACAGCCAGTACCGGATCGAGCACGACTCCATGGGTGAGGTCCGGGTCCCCGCGGACGCGAAATGGCGGGCCCAGACACAGCGTGCCGTGGAGAACTTCCCCATCTCCGGACAGCGGCTGGAGCGCGCGCACATCGAGGCGCTGGCCCGGATCAAGTCCGCCGCCGCCAAGGTCAACGCCGAGCTGGGCGTGATCGACAAGGACATCGCGGGCGCCATCCAGGACGCGGCGGCCGAGGTCGCGGCGGGCCGGTGGGACGAGCACTTCCCGGTGGACGTCTTCCAGACCGGCTCGGGCACCTCCTCCAATATGAACACCAACGAGGTGCTGGCCACGCTGGCCACCGAGCGGCTCGGCCGGGACGTACATCCGAACGACCACGTCAACGCCTCGCAGAGCTCCAACGACGTCTTCCCCTCGTCCATCCACATCGCGGCGACCGCCTCCGTGACCGGCGGGCTGGTCCCCGCGCTGGAGCATCTCGCCGCCGCGCTGGAGCGCAAGGCCGAGGAGTTCGCAGAGGTCGTCAAGTCGGGCCGGACGCATCTGATGGACGCCACGCCCGTCACCCTGGGCCAGGAGTTCGGCGGTTACGCCGCGCAGATCCGGTACGCGGTGGAGCGGCTGGCCGCCTCGCTGCCCCGGCTGGCGGAGCTGCCCCTCGGGGGTACGGCGGTGGGCACCGGGATCAACACCCCGCCCGGCTTCTCGGCCGCCGTCATCGCCGAGGTGGCGCGGGCGACCGGGCTGCCGCTGACGGAGGCGCGCAACCACTTCGAGGCGCAGGGGGCGCGCGACGGGCTCGTGGAGACCTCGGGCCAGCTGCGTACCCTCGCCGTCTCGCTCACCAAGATCGCCAACGATCTGCGCTGGATGGCGTCCGGGCCGCGTACCGGACTGGCCGAGATCAGTCTCCCGGATCTCCAGCCCGGCTCCTCGATCATGCCCGGCAAGGTCAACCCGGTGATCCCGGAGGCCGTGCTGATGGTCGCCGCGCAGGTCACGGGGAACGACACCACGGTCGCGGTGGCCGGCGCCGCCGGGAACTTCGAGCTGAACGTGATGCTCCCGGTGATCGCCAAGAACCTCCTGGAGTCGATCAGGCTGCTCACCACCGCGTCCCGGCTCCTCGCGGACCGTACGGTCGACGGCATCGTCGCCCATGCCGAGCGGGCCCGGCAGTACGCCGAGTCGTCGCCGTCCGTCGTCACCCCGCTGAACAAGTACATCGGGTACGAGGCGGCGGCCAAGGTCGCCAAGAAGTCCCTCGCCGACGGCGCGACGATCCGTGAGACGGTCCTCGCCCTCGGTCATGTGGCGCGCGGGGAGCTGACGTTGGAGCAGCTCGACGAGGCGCTGGATGTGCTGCGTATGACGCGCCCGTAAACACCTGTGGACCCGGCCCCGGAATCCCGGTGCACACTCCGGGCGCCGGTCCTCGCCGTCTCCGTACCACCTAGTATCTCCGCATGACAGCGACGGTGAGGGCGGCGGACGGTACGGCGGCGGCGGGCGGGCACTGGCCGCCCGGGACGCACATCCTGTGGCGGTACCGGGAGAACGCCGGCGACGGGGTGCACATCTGCCGTCCCGTCACGGTCGTGCGGGACACCGACGAGCTGCTCGCCGTCTGGCTGGCGCCGGGGACGATCTGCGTGAAGCCGGTGCTGGCGGACGGCACCCCCGTCAACCACGAGCCGCTGGCGACCCGTTACACCAAGCCGCGCGCCGTGGTGCGCGACCGGTGGCACGGCATGGGGGTGCTCAAGCTGGTACGGCCGGGCGAGCCCTGGTCGGTGTGGCTGTGGTGGGACGAGGACTGGCGCTTCCAGAGCTGGTACGTGAACCTGGAGGAGCCCTACACCCGTTGGTCCGGGGGGATCGACTCGGAGGACCACTTCCTCGACATCGACGTCTACCCGGACCGCAGTTGGCGCTGGCGCGACGAGGACGAGTTCGCGCAGGCCCAGCAGGACGGGCTGATGGACCCGGCGGGGGCACGGCGGGTCGAGGCGGCCGGACGGGCCGCCGTCGAGATGATCAGGGCGTGGGGCACCCCCTTCCGCGACGGCTGGGAGCACTGGCGCCCCGAGTCGCACTGGGAGGTGCCGGAGCTTCCGGACGGCTGGGACCGGGCACCGGTACGGACGTCCACATCATGATCGCGAAGTACGCCCACCGGGGCCATGAGACCCTTGATTGGCCCCCAGGGTGCAAACGTAGGATCGTCCTCCGGAAGACTGCACCGGGACAACGGGTGGGCGTGGCAACGGGACTGACCATTGGTCACACGCCGCGCCACACCGCACGTCACACTGTTGACCGGTACGACCACACATCACATCGACCGTGAGTCACTACGAGGGGGTGGAGCCGTGGGTCATGGCTGCCACCCTGTCGACGCCGCCTGCCGAGCGGTAGTTTCGCCTGGTGAACGGGGAAGAGCGGGACAGGCCGCTCGCGGCACACACCCCGGTGCCGTACACCCGGCCGAAGCGACCGCACCGCAATCCCGGCCCGGACGGACGGAATCCCACGCGTGACGGAGCACCCCCCTTCCCACGAGGGCCGGCAACCCCTGGTTGCCCGGCCGCAGGAACGCACTCGGCCCCGGCAGGAGACGGCCGCCGCCGTGCCACAGCCCGCTGTGCCGGCACCGGCACCGGCACCGGCCGACCTCGCCGGGACGGCACGGCGCGAGGGCGACCGGCTGCGCTTCGTGGGAGCCGCCACCCGCCGTATCGCACGCGGCATAGACCTGGACGAGATCGTGCTCGGGCTGTGCCGGGCGACCGTGCCGACGTTCTCCGACGCCATACTCGTCTACCTCCGCGATCCGCTGCCGGTCGGCGACGAGCGCCCGGTCTCGCCGTTCGTCCTGCGGCTGCGCCGCACGGACCGGCTGCGGCTGACCGACGACGACCCCGAGAACGCGCTGGGCGGCGCCGCCCTGACCCTGCACGCCGCCGAGGGCCTGCAACTGCCGCTCCTCGACCCGCACTCGGACGTGATGCCCGCCGCCGAGCTGTGCGAGGTACACGCGGGCGGGGCGCTCTCCGAGGTCCTGCGCGGCGTACGGCCGGTCTTCGGCGACTCGGCCGCGGCCCGTGCCGCGCTGCCGGAGCTGCTGGGCGCCGACCGCGCCGTACCGACCGGGCACCGCGCGATCCTCGCGCCGCTGCGCGGACGACGGCGGGTGATCGGCGCTGCGGTCTTCCTGCGCCGGCCCGACCGCACGGCCTTCGAGGCGAACGACCTGCTGGTCGCCGCGCAGCTCGCGACGCACACGGCGCTCGGGATCGACAAGGCGGTGCTGTACGGCCGCGAGGCGTACATCGCCGACGAGTTGCAGCGCACGATGCTGCCGGAGAACCTTCCGCAGCCCACCGGCGTCCGGCTCGCCTCGCGCTATCTGCCCGCCGCCGAGACCGCACGCGTCGGCGGCGACTGGTACGACGCGATCCCGCTGCCCGGCAGCCGGGTCGCCCTGGTCGTCGGCGATGTCATGGGCCATTCGATGACCTCCGCGGCGATCATGGGCCAGCTGCGGACGACCGCGCAGACCCTCGCCGGGCTCGATCTGCCGCCGCAGGAGGTGCTGCACCATCTGGACGAGCAGGCGCAGCGGCTCGGTACGGACCGGATGGCGACCTGCCTCTACGCGGTGTACGACCCGGTCGCGCACCGGATCACCATCGCCAACGCCGGTCATCCGCCGCCCATAATGCTGCATCTGGGCGGCCGGGCCGAGGTGCTCCGGGTGCCGCCCGGGGCACCGATCGGGGTCGGCGGGGTGGACTTCGAGGCCGTCGAGCTGGACGCGCCCGCCGGGGCGACCCTGCTGCTCTACACGGACGGGCTCGTCGAGTCGCGGCTGCGGGACGTGTGGACCGGCATCGAGCAGCTGCGGGAGCGCCTCGCGGCGACCGCGCAGCTCACCGGGCCCGACCACCCGCCGCCGCTGGAGGCACTCTGCGACGATGTGCTCGACGTGCTGGGCCCCGGTGACCGGGACGACGACATCGCGCTGCTCGCGGCCCGCTTCGACGGGATCGCGCCGAGCGACGTGGCGTACTGGTTCCTCGAACCGGAGGACGCCGCTCCGGGGCGGGCCAGGCGGCTGGCCAGGCGCGCGCTGGCCCGCTGGGACCTGGAGGAGCTGAGCGACTCGGTCGAGCTGCTGATCAGCGAGGTGGTCACCAACGCCGTACGGTACGCGGAGCGCCCGGTGACGCTGCGGCTGCTCCGTACGGACGTACTGCGCTGCGAGGTCGGGGACGACTCGCCGCAGCTGCCCAGACAGCGGCGGGCCCGGGACACCGACGAGGGCGGCCGCGGGCTGTTCCTGGTCAACCGGCTGGCGCGGCGGTGGGGGGCGACGCGGCTGTCCACCGGCAAGGTGGTCTGGTTCGAGATCACGACCCCGGCCCGGCCCTCGGCGACAGCGTAGGAACGCCGCAGAGCCGGACAAATGTTGCAGGCGGGGTGGTGCGGAGGTTAGCTGGGGCAGGCGGTGCGGCAACGGCCGCCCGCCCCGGCCCGGGTTCCGCGCCCGGGCTCTCTCGCGATGGGAGGACACCCCCGTGGCCGCGTCATCCCCGAAGGCTCCGGACACTCCGTACACGACGAACAACGCAGGCATCCCGGTGGAGAGCGATGAACACTCGCTCACCGTAAGCCCCGACGGCCCCATCCTGCTCCAGGACCACTACCTCATCGAGAAGATGGCCCAGTTCAACCGCGAACGGGTCCCCGAACGGGTGGTCCACGCCAAGGGCTCCGGCGCGTACGGCGTCTTCGAAGTGACGAACGACGTCAGCCAGTTCACCAAGGCGGACCTCTTCCAGCCGGGCCGGCGCACCGACATGCTGGCCCGCTTCTCGACGGTCGCGGGCGAGCTGGGCTCACCCGACACCTGGCGCGACCCGCGCGGCTTCGCGCTCAAGTTCTATACGGAACACGGCAATTACGACATGGTCGGCAATAACACTCCGGTCTTCTTCGTACGTGATCCGATCAAGTTCCAGGACTTCATCCGCTCGCAGAAGCGCCATCCGGCGACCGGGCTGCGCGACAACGACATGCAGTGGGACTTCTGGACGCTCTCCCCGGAGTCCGCGCACCAGGTGACCTGGCTGATGGGCGACCGGGGCATCCCGAAGTCCTTCCGCCATATGAACGGCTACAGCTCGCACACCTACATGTGGGTGAACGGCGGCGGCGAGCGGTTCTGGGTGAAGTACCACTTCAAGACCGATCAGGGCATCGAGTGCCTCACCCAGGCCGAGGCCGACGAGCTGGCCGGGACGGACGGCGACCATCACCGCCGCGATCTGTACGAGTCGATCGCGGCCGGGAACGCGCCGAGCTGGAGCCTGAAGGTCCAGGTGATGCCGTTCGAGGACGCGGCCGGCTACCGGTTCAACCCGTTCGACCTGACCAAGGTGTGGCCGCACGCCGACTACCCGCTGATCGATGTCGGCCGGATGACGCTCGACAAGAACCCGGACGACTACTTCATCCACATCGAGCAGGCCGCCTTCGAGCCCTCGAACCTGGTGCCGGGCATCGGCCCGTCCCCGGACAAGATGCTGCTCGGCCGGCTCTTCTCCTACCCGGACACCCATCGCTACCGGATCGGCCCGAACTACACCCAGCTGCCGCCCAACCGGGCCCGGTCGCAGGTGAATTCGTACGCCAAGGACGGGCCGATGCGGTACGAGGCGTCGAACGCGGCCCGGCCGTACGCGCCGAACTCGTACGGCGGTCCGGCGGCCGACACCGCGCGGTTCGGCGACCCGGCGGGCTGGGCCTCGGCGGGCGAGATGGTGCGCGAGGCGTACCGGCTCCACGCCGAGGACGACGACTGGGGCCAGGCGGGCACCCAGGTCCGGCAGGTGCTGGACGACGCCCAGCGCGACCGGCTGGTGGCGAACGTCAGCGGGCATCTGCAGCAGGGCGTGTCCCGTCCGGTGCTGGACCGGGCGCTCCAGTACTGGCGCAATATCGACAAGAAGACCGGCGACCGGATCGCCACGAAGGTCAACGGCGGTTGACCCAAGGCCGGTGCGACCGGTCGGCGCGTACGGAAACGGCGGGGCCCCGCGGATTCGCGGGCCCCGCCGTTTCCGTACAGAAACCGCGTGGGTCAGGGGAGGCGCATGGGTCAGGGGAGGTTCGGGAAATCGCCGGGGTTGGTGCCGGCACCCCCACCCGGGTCGTCGGTGGGGGTCGTGGTGGGCTCGATGGTGGGCGGGGTGGTCTCGACGCCGGGGTCCTGGGTGACCGGCGGGGACGGGGTCGCGGGCAGGGTCACCGGGGGCGCCTCCGGCGTCCGCGACGGGGTCGGCTCCTGGCTGGGCGACTCGCTCGGCGAGGGCTCCGGGGAGAGCGACGGGGTCGGCGCCTCACTGGTCGGGGCCTGGGTCGGCTCCGTCGGCACCGACGGGGCGACGTCGAGGTCGAACTTCGCGTCGGAGAAGCCGTTCAGCGCGCCGAGCGTGTAGTCCGCCCAGATCCTGGCGGGGAAGCCGCCACCGTTGGCGCGTCCGGCGTTCGCGGTGCCGGTCAGCGAGACCTGGCCGCCGCCGTCCTTGGTCGACTCGCCGAACAGCGCGACGACGGTGGTGAGTTCGGGGGTGTACCCGGCGAACCACGCGGACCGGTTGTTCTCCGAGGTGCCGGTCTTGCCCGCCGCCTGGTAGTCGGGGGTGTTCGCCGCGGAGCCCGAGCCCTCCTCGACGACGCCCCGGAGGACCTGGGTCACGGTGTCGGCGGTCTCGCGGCTGATCACCTGCTTGCCGATCGGGTCGGGGAGCTCGGCCGTACGGTCCTTGTGCTCGGCGGACCTGACGATGGTCGGCGTGATCTTCTTGCCGTGGTTGTCGAGCGTCGCGTAGACGCCCGCCATCTCCCAGGTGGAGGCGTTCATCGTGCCGAGCGTGATCGCGGGCCGCTCGGGGAAGTTCTTGTCCCGCATGCCGAGGGTGAGCGCGGTCCGCTTCACCTCGGCGGGGGTGACGTCCACGACCATCTGTGCGAAGACGGAGTTGATGGACGCGTTCATCGCCTTCTGCACGGTGACGGGACCGTAGTCCTGGTCGTCCTCGTTCTCCGGGGCGAAGGGGGTGTCGCTGCCCTCGACCGGGCGCTTGCTGGTGCCGTCGTACTGCGTGTCGACGCCTATCGGCCGGCCGTCCTGGGTCTCGGAGCCGTTCTCCAGGGCCGAGGCGAACACGAGGGGCTTGAAGGTCGACGCGGGCTGGTAGTCGGAGCGGGTCGCGTTCGATATCCAGTGCTGGGTGGCGCTGACACCGCCGTAGAGGGCGACCACGTGTCCCGTCTTCGGGTCGACGGAGGTGGCGCCCGCCTGGACCGTGGAGTCCGTCTTGTTGCCCTTGCGGTCGAGCTTCTCCTCCAGCTGCTTGTCGACCGCCTCGACGAGCGACTTCTGCTTCTTCTTGTCGATGTTGAGGGTGATCGTCCAGCCGCCCTTGGCGATGTCCGCCCGGTCGACGCCCTCGGCCGCCAGTTCGTCGTTGGCCGCCTCGACGAGATAGCCGGTCTGGCCCTCCATACCGGGGGCCGCCCGGGGTTCGCGCGGCGTCGGGAACGTCATGCCCTCGCGCGCGGAGGCGTCCAGCCACTTCTGGCCGACCATGTTGTCAAGGACGTAGTTCCAGCGCTCGGTGACCAGCTTCTTGCCGGTGGGGGTGGCCGCCGCCCAGTCGTACTGGCTGGGGGCCTGGAGCAGCGCCGCGAGGTACGCGCCCTGCCGTACGTTGAGCTTGACGGCGTCGATGCCGTAGTACGCCTGGGCCGCGGCCTGGATGCCGTACGCGCTGCGGCCGTAGTAGCTGGTGTTGATGTAGCCGGCGAGGATCGCGCTCTTGCTCATCTGCCGGTCCACCTTCAGCGAGATCACCAGCTCCTTGAGCTTGCGGGTGATCGTCTGGTCCTGCGTCAGGTAGTAGTTCTTGACGTACTGCTGGGTGATGGTCGAGCCGCCCTGCTTGCCCCGGCCGGAGAGGGTGTTGAGCACGCCGCGCGCGGTGCCCTTGAGGTCGACGCCGTTGTCCGTGTAGAAGGACTTGTTCTCGGCGGCGACAAAGGCCCGCTGGACGTCCTTGGGTATCTTGTCCAGGCCGACGATCTCGCGGTTGATCTTGCCCGTGCGGGTGAGGATCGTGCCGTCGCTGTATTTGTAGACGTTGCTCTGCATCTGGGCCTGCGCGTTGGCGGTGGGCACCGGGACCATCAGATAGATCACGAAGAGCCCGCCCATGGCGAGCAGACAGAGCGTGAAGAAGGCGCCGAGCAGTTTCTTCAGCGTGAAGAAGCGGCGTATACCGCCTTTTTTCACCGTGCGGCGCGCTTCGCGCTGCCCCGCGTGTCTGGCTTCCGCTCGGCCCATCGCCGTGTCGCTCCACTCTCAGGTCTGGTCTTCAGGACTTGTTCACAGTTCTCACCCACCGGAATCAGCTCAGAAAGCTAACACCGCCCGCTGTGACAAAGGGCAACTGATCCGTTCTTTTGGGACGTGACAATCAGCACGCGCCTCACTGGAACCGACTCACCAGAGCCTCGAAGGGTTGCGGAAGGAGTTAATGTGTAATCACAATGCTAGCGCGAGGCCGGCTCTCACCACCGGGCGGGAGCACACAGCGAAACGGGGTACGGACATGGATTCCAGCAACACCAGCACCAGCGCCCACAGCGCGGACGGCGTTCCGCCGAGGCCCGCGCCCGAGGTCCGGGAGACCGCCGCCCACAGCATCGGCGGCGGGCTCGCCCTGACGCTCGGACTGGCCGGGCTCGCGGGCGGCGTCGGACTGGTCGTCCTCGGCGCCATGGCCCTGGACGGCGACGGGATGAAAGCGGTGCTGATCGTGCTCGGCGTCCTGGTCGGGGCCGCCGCGCTCTTCGCCATGGGCGGGCTGAACATGGTGGCGCCCGGCGAGGCCAAGGTCGTCCAGCTCTTCGGCCGCTACCGGGGCACGATCCGCACCGACGGACTGCGCTGGGTCAACCCGCTCACCTCGCGCCGGGACATCTCGACCCGGATCAGGAACCACGAGACGGCGGTCCTCAAGGTCAACGACGCCTACGGCAACCCGATCGAGCTGGCGGCGGTCGTCGTCTGGAAGGTCGAGGACACCGCGCGCGCCCTGTTCGAGGTGGACGACTTCCTGGAGTTCGTCTCCACCCAGACCGAGGCGGCCGTCCGTCATATCGCCATCGAGTACCCGTACGACGCTCATGACGAGGCCGGGCTCTCGCTGCGCGGCAACGCCGAGGAGATCACCGAGAAGCTCGCCGTCGAGCTGCACGCCCGGGTCGAGGCGGCCGGGGTCCAGATCATCGAGTCGCGCTTCACGCACCTCGCGTACGCCCCCGAGATCGCCTCGGCGATGCTCCAGCGTCAGCAGGCGGGCGCGGTCGTCGCGGCCCGCAGGCAGATCGTGGACGGCGCGGTCGGCATGGTGGAGGCGGCGCTCACCCGGCTCACCGAGGAGGACATCGTCGAGCTGGACGCGGAGCGCAAGGCCGCGATGGTGAGCAATCTGCTGGTCGTGCTCTGCGGGGACCGCGCGGCACAGCCGGTCGTGAACACGGGCACCCTTTACCAGTGAGCGAACGCAAGCAGGTTCTCCTGCGACTGGATCCGGCGGTGTACGACGCCCTGGCCCGCTGGGCGTCCGACGAACTGCGCAGCGCCAACGCGCAGATCGAGTTCCTCCTCCGCCGGGCCCTGGCCGAGGCGGGCCGGCTCCCGGGCAACGCGGCCCCGATCCCCCGCCGGGGCCGCCCTCCGAAGGCGCCACCGCCGGAGGCGGAGTAGCGGGACGGGGCGGCCGGCCGATCCCCCGCGGCCGACCACCCCGGCAAACGACTATACACACAATGAATAGTCGCGGTGTAAAGTCCCCCTATGTCAATCGGGCACACCCTCCTCGGACTCCTGGAGTCCGGACCACGCCACGGCTACGACCTCAAGCGGGCCTTCGACGACCGGTTCGGCCACGACCGGCCCCTCCACTACGGGCAGGTCTACTCGACCATGTCCCGGCTGCTGAAGAACGGACACGTCGTCGTCGACGGCGTCGAGACCGACGGCGGCCCCGAGCGCAAGCGGTACGCGATCACCGAGGCCGGCGTCACCGATGTCGAGCGGTGGCTCGCCCAGCCGGAGAGCCCGCAGCAGTTCCTCCAGTCGGCCCTGTACACCAAGGTCGTCATCGCGCTGCTCACCGGCCGCAGCGCCACCGATCCGCTCGACACCCAGCGCTCCGAACATCTGCGGACCATGCGCGAACTGACCCTCCGCAAGCGCTCGGGCGACCTCGCCGACCAACTGATCTGCGACCACGCGCTGTTCCATCTGGAAGCCGACCTGCGCTGGCTCGAACTGGCCGCCGCCCGGCTGGACCGGCTCGCGGCGGAGGTACGGCGATGACACCGGCCGGATCCCTGCTCGTCGCCGACGACCCGCGCAAGGCGTACGGCCCGACCACCGCGCTCGACGGCGCCGGGTTCTCCAGTACGAGAAGTACGAGAAGTACGAGAAGTACGAGGGGGTGCGCCGGGGCCCCTTCGGCGAGCCGACCGGGTGCGATCCGCCATGTCACTCGAAACGCTCAGGTCTTCAGCGCGGCCATCAGCTCTCTCATGTCGTCGATCAGCTCGGGCCGCAGCTCGCCGGGGTCGACCGGCGCCGTCTCCTCCTGCTCGCCGGTGACCGGATCCAGCGCGTAGCCCGTGGCCGTGGTGACGTCCAGGGTGAGCACCGCCCGGCCGTCGAGGACCCTGAGGCGGATCATGTCGCCGGAGGGCATCTCCACCAGATAGGCCCGGTCGCCCAGGCCGGAGAGCCGTTCGGCGGAGGGCCGCCCGTACGCGTCGGGGGCGAGGTCGGTCACGGTCTCGTCGAACTCCGCGGCCGGGTCGGTCCTCTTGTGCAGGGTGTAGCCGACCTGCACGACGGCGAACGGGGTCGGAGCGGTGTCCTTCTCGGGGTCCCGGGGCCCGTCCGGCATCAGGGTGACGCTGCATACGGCCCGGGCGAGGGACGCTTTCTCGTCGCCGCCCGCCTGTTCCTCCGTCTTCCGGCCGAGTCCGGTGCTGAGCGCGGACAGTTCGGCGTCGAGACAGAGGTTGCGGCTGACCCGGTAGCCGTGCAGATCGGGCCCCGTCATGTCGTACCCGTACAGCCCGCCCGTCCATACGGCGGAGGCGGCCACCGCGCCGCCGAGGGCCCACAGCCACGGCCGGCGGCCCGGCGCCACGGTGGGCAGGCCCTCGCCGATGAGCGTCTCGGATCCGTCGGGAGCGTCCGATACGGGGCCGGCGGGGCCCGCGCCCGGCCGGGGCGCCGGGATGGACGGTGCGGCCGGGCGGCCGGGGCTCTCCTCGCCCGCCAGCTCGGGTTCGGAGATCATCGCGGCCCGTCCCCCGGCTCGCCGGAGGTGGTGGGCGGCTCGTCCGGCTCGGCGGCCGGGGCCTCCGGAGCGACGGGCCGGGGCGGTACGGGAGCGGTGGCGTACGCGGTCGCGCCGTGCGGCGGGGGCGAGTTCCGCAGCTCCTGCTCCTGGCTGTACGCGCGCAGATAACCGACGACCGTATTGGTGACGGCCACCAGCGGCACCGCCACCACCGCGCCCGCGATCCCCGCGACCAGACCGCCCGCCGCGACGGCGAGGACGACGCCGAGCGGATGCACCCGCACGGCGCGGCCCAGGATGAACGGCTGGAGCACATGCCCCTCGATCTGCTGGACGCCGAGGACGACGGCCAGGACCATCAGCGCGGTGAACACATCCTGCGTCACCAGCGCCACGACCACCGCCAGCGCGCCCGAGATGACCGCGCCGACCAGCGGGATGAAGGCCCCGAGGAAGATGAAGACGGCGAGCGGCACGGCGAGCGGCACGCTCAGGAAGTAGAGCCCGAGGCCGATGAACACCGCGTCGATCAGCGCCACCAGCACCGTGCCGCGCACATACGCGGTCAGAGTGGTCCAGGCACGCGGCCCGGCTCCGGCGACGCCCTCACGGGCGGGCGCGGGCACGAACTTGAGCAGCCAGTGCCAGATCTTCGGACCGTCGTACAGAAGGAAGAGCGTGGAGAACATCGCCAGGAGCGTGCCGGTGAGCAGTTCGAGGATCACGGTGAGGCCCTGGAGCCCCGCGGAGGTGATCTTCTCGGTGTTGGAACCGACCGCGTCGCTCAACGTCTTGGCGATGTCGTTGATCTGCGCCTCGGTCACATGGAACGGGCTGTCGAGCAGCCAGCGCTTCAGCTCGTTGATGCCGTCCATGACCCGGTCGGAGACGTCGTCGATGTTCTCCATGACCTGCCACACCACGAACCAGCCGACCAGCCCCATCAGCACGAACCCGGCGACCGCCGTGAGCGCCGTCGCCGGCCCGCGCGGCACCCCCGACCGCCTGAGCCAGGCGACCGTCGGCTGGAGCAGCGCGGTGATCAGCAGCGAGACGACAAAGGCCACGACCACCAGCTGCACGGTGCTGATGACCCGCATCAGCACCCAGAGCAGCGCCCCGAGGACAAGCAGCCGCCAGGCCGCCTCACCCGCGACCCGCATCCCCCAGGGGATCGCGGTGGCCGGATCGGGCTCCCGCTTCGCCGTGGCGGAGGGCGCGTAGGCGGGCAGCGGCGGGACGCTGTCCCGTACCGCGACGGTAATCGGGTCGTCGTCGCTCTCCGCCTCGGCCCTGCGCTGCTCCAGGCGTTCTCCGAGACGGGTCAGTTCCGCTCCCACGGAACTGAGCCAGTCCGGCATTTTCGACATGACATTCCCTCTTTCCCCCGCCTGGCCTCCCACCCGCACTTCCCCGGAGGAGCTCGAATCGACCGTACACGTGGGAAACCCCCCACCGTGGAACGGAGGGGGGCTTGCCAGGGTCGAGCGGGCGGCGGCGCCGGTACGTTCCCGTACCCGCCGCCGGCTGCTAGTACCAGTTGTTGGCTTGCCAGAACGACCACGCGCCACAGGGGCTGTCGTAGCGCTCGTTCATGTAGTTCAGGCCCCACTTGATCTGCGTGGCCGGGTTGGTCTGCCAGTCGGCGCCGACCGAGGACATCTTCGACCCGGGGAGCGCCTGGACCAGGCCGTACGCGCCCGAAGACGGGTTCTGCGCCTGGTAGTTCCAGGTGGACTCGTGGTTCACGATGTTGCTGAAGCACTGGAACTGGTCGGCGGGGATGATCTGCTGGGCCAGCGCCTGGACCTCGGCGACGGTGTACGAAGCCTGCGGAGGGAAGTAGCCGTCTCCGGGAGCGGTCGAGGAACGGATCTCGTCGCGGCTCGCGCGCTCCTCCTCTTCCTTCTTCTTCTGAGCGGCTGCCTCGCGCTCCTCCTCGGCCTTGTCCTCGGCGGCCTGCTTCTTCGCCGTGGCGTCCTTGGCCGCCTGGACACGGGCCGATTCCTCGGCGGACTTCTTCGCGCTCGCGTCGGCGGCGGCGGCCTGCACGTCCGCCTGCTGCGTCAGCGACGCGGTCTGCACCTGGGCCTGCTGGCCCGCGGGGATGTCTGCGAGAAGCGTCATGTCGGCTGCGGTCGCCTCGAAATTGTCGTTCGAGGTCGTCTGGGGGTCGCCGGAGGCAACTCCCACGACAGCGCCGACGGTGGTGACCGCAGTGGCAGATGCCACGGCAAATCCCCGGACCGAGATCCGGCTCACACGGTGTCCTTCCAGCATCGCCCGCCTACGTGACCTCACAGGCGCGATCGTGCCCCTGGCACTGGTCTCCGTACCACTTGGTCACGGGGAGACACGGGCCCGGTGGACCATCCCCTTCCGGGGACGGTCGCGTGGTGCGCGGGCGGCATACGGCGGCAGTTGTTGAGTTGTGTGGTGCCACATCTGTGGAGATGCGTATGTGCCGCATGCGG
The DNA here is from genome assembly GCF_044752945.1 of Streptomyces sp. NPDC088554. Classification (NCBI taxonomy): domain Bacteria; kingdom Bacillati; phylum Actinomycetota; class Actinomycetes; order Kitasatosporales; family Streptomycetaceae; genus Streptomyces; species Streptomyces sp. NPDC088554. The sequence continues at coordinate 306,515 of NZ_JBIVMF010000004.1, forward strand.
GGCCTGACGGAAGCAAGACTCTGCCGGAAGGCCACGCCGAGGGCAATTCTTCCTTGCGTGGGAAAGCTCACACCTTGTTTGCCCCGGGAGTTTTGTGGAAATAGCCGCGCGCCACAGCGCCACCCGGCTAGGCTGCTGAACTTTTGCCGGGCGGCGCCCACTGTGGAGTCCCTCCTGATGACGGAAGGTCAGATCTGGCCGTCCTCCAGCATCTCGGTCACGAGCGCGGCGATCTGCGAACGCTCGGAGCGGGTGAGCGTGACATGCGCGAAGAGCGGATGCCCCTTCAGTTTCTCGACGACGGCGACGATCCCGTCGTACCGCCCCACCCGCAAGTTGTCCCGCTGCGCCACGTCATGCGTGAGCACCACCCGGGAGTTCGCCCCGATACGGGACAGAACGGTCAGCAGGACGTTCCGCTCCAGGGACTGGGCCTCGTCCACGATGACGAACGCGTCGTGCAGCGAACGGCCGCGGATATGCGTGAGCGGCAGCACTTCGAGCATGCCGCGCCCGAGCACCTCCTCGATCACATCGCGGCCCGCGACCGCGGAGAGCGTGTCGAAGACCGCCTGCGCCCAGGGGCTCATCTTCTCGGCCTCGGTGCCGGGCAGATAGCCCAGCTCCTGCCCGCCGACCGCGTACAACGGCCGGAAGACCATCACCTTCTGATGCTGCCTGCGCTCCAGGACCGCTTCCAGCCCCGCGCACAGCGCCAGCGCCGACTTGCCGGTGCCCGCCCTGCCGCCCATCGACACGATGCCGATGTCCGGGTCGAGGAGCAGATCGAGGGCGATGCGCTGCTCGGCGCTGCGGCCGTGGATCCCGAAGGCCTCCCGGTCGCCCCGCACGAGCCGGACATTGCCCTCGGGCGTGACCCGGCCGAGCGCCTTGCCGCGCTCGGACTGGAGCACCAGACCGGTGTGTACGGGCAGTTCGCCCGCCTCGGGAACATAGAGGCTCTCCTCCGTATAGAGAAGATCCACCTGATCCGCGGCGAGCGACAGCTCGCTCATCCCCGTCCACCCCGAGGAGCTGGAGGAGTCGGTGATGGCGAGTTCGGCGCGGTACTCCTCGGCGAGCAGACCGACCGATGACGCCTTGATACGCAGCGGCAGGTCCTTGGAGACGACCGTGACGTCGTACCCCTCGGCCTGGAGATTGCGCGCCACCGCGAGGATCCGTGAGTCGTTGTCCCCCAATCGGAAGCCGGCGGGCAGGATGCCGGGATCAGAGTGGTTGAGCTCGACGCGCAGCGTGCCTCCCAGGTCGCCCAGGGGGATGGGGGCGTCGAGACGGCCGAACCGGATACGGAAATCGTCGAGCAGGCGCAGCGCCTGCCTGGCGAAGTAGCCGAGCTCCGGATGGTGCCTCTTGGCCTCCAACTCCGTGATCACCACGATCGGGAGCACTACTTCGTGCTCCTCGAAGCGGGACATGGCGTTCGGATCGGCCAGCAGGACGCTGGTGTCGAGAACATAGGTGCGCCTGTCGGGCATGCGGCGCTTTGTGCTGGTCACCACGGAAGGACGTACCCCCTCGGACGAGGTTCGGGTGCGACGGCGTCGCGGGCGGGTGGGCCGGGCTGCGGCCCCATGCGCGGGCCGAGCTCGGCCCTCCATGTCGCCCGTACGACTGCGCGCACGGTCGTCCTGGTGCAAAGGGCCTCCCGGGCGGACGGCCCCATGCCGTCCGCTGAGATGCAGTGTCCACTGACCTTGCTTTTCGGACACCGACTTGAAGGAGGTATTCCCTCGAACACGTGCCGCCATGCCAGGGCATGCGGCGGACGATGCGTGAACCGGAGGTGACGAAGACACGACGGGGCCGCTCCGGAACCTGCCGGAAGCGGCCCCGCCGTGCGGGACAAGAGGAGTCGTCAGGTTCCGTAACGGCGGTGACGCGCGGCGTAATCGCGCAGCGCCCGCAGAAAGTCGACTTTGCGGAACGCGGGCCAGAAGACCTCGCAGAAGTAGTACTCCGAATGCGCGCTCTGCCAGAGCATGAACCCGGACAGCCGCTGCTCCCCGCTGGTACGGATGACCAGATCCGGATCGGGCTGACCGCGCGTGTAGAGGTGGGAGGAGATCATGTCGACGTCGACGATCGAGGCGAGGTCCTCGAAGGAGGTCCCCTTGCTCGCGTGGTCCATCAGCAGGGAGCTGACCGCGTCCGCGATCTCCTGCCGGCCGCCGTAGCCCACGGCGACGTTGACGAGTATTCCCTTGTTCCCGGCCGTGCCCTGCTCGGCCTCTTTCAGTACGGTCTGGGTACGGGCGGGCAGCAGATCCATCGTGCCGACGTGGTGCACCCGCCAGCGGCCGTCCGCCGCCAGGTCGCGTACCGCGTCCTCGATGATCGCGACGAGCGGGGCGAGCTGCTCCTCCGGACGGTTCAGATTGTCCGTGGAGAGCATCCAGAGTGTGACGACCTCGACATCGGTCTCCGAACACCAGCCGAGCATTTCCTGGATCTTGCTGGCACCGGCCTTGTGCCCCTGTTCGGCGGTGCCGCCGGATGCCCGCGCCCAGCGGCGGTTGCCATCGAGGATGACACCGATGTGCTTGGGCACCTGATCGTGATCGAGACGGCCTCCCACCCGGCGCGCGTAGAGCCGATACACCAGGTCGCGCACGTTCACTGAGTCCACCCTCTCAATTCCGTGGGGACCGGCGCGTCCGCTGACGGGATCCTGGGGCCGGCCCGGGACCCCGAAGGCGTCACATTACTGCGCACTCGGCGCGGTCACCCAACCCGGTCTGTCACAAGTACGTGATAAGGAGGGAAGTGTGACTGATTCCCCCTCTTACCTCGCAGCCGACGACCGCTACGCCTCCATGGAGTACCGGCGCAGCGGGCGCAGCGGCCTGAAACTGCCCGCGATCTCGCTCGGCCTCTGGCACAACTTCGGTGACGACCGCACCCTCGGCTCACAGCGCGCGATCCTGCGCCGCGCCTTCGATCTCGGCGTCACACACTTCGACCTGGCCAACAACTACGGGCCCCCGGCCGGATCCGCCGAGCTGAACTTCGGCAAGATCTTCGCCCAGGATTTCTCGGCATACCGGGACGAACTCATCATTTCGACCAAGGCGGGGTATTTCATGCACCCCGGCCCGTACGGTGAGTGGGGCTCCCGCAAGTACCTGCTGTCCTCCCTGGACGCGTCCCTGAGCCGGATGGGCCTCGACCACGTCGACATCTTCTACTCCCATCGCTTCGACCCGCACACTCCGCTGGAGGAGACGATGGGGGCGCTGGCCTCCGCCGTACAGCGGGGCAAGGCGCTCTACGCCGGCGTGTCCTCGTACAACGCGGAGCAGACCGCGGAGGCGTCGAGGCTGCTGCGGGAGATGGGCGTACCGGCGCTCATCCACCAGCCGTCGTACTCGATGATCAACCGCTGGACGGAGGACGACGGGCTGCTCGACACGCTGGAGACGGCCGGTATGGGCTGCATCTCCTTCGTGCCGCTCGCCCAGGGCCTGCTCACCGACAAGTACCTCAAGGGCATTCCGGAGGGGTCCCGGGCCACCCAGGGCAAGTCCCTCAACCCGGATCTGCTGTCGGACGAGGTCGTACGCCGGCTGACCGGCCTCAACGGGATCGCGGAGCGCCGGGGCCAGTCGCTGGCCCAGCTCGCCCTGACCTGGGTGCTGCGCGACCCCCGGATGACCTCGGCGCTGATCGGCGCGTCCAGTGTGAAACAGCTGGAGGAGAACGTCGCGGCGCTGGCGGGCCCGGAGCTCACCGCCGAGGAACTGACGGAGATCGACAGCTTCGCGGTGGACACCAAGGGCACGAACATCTGGGCCGACCGGACGTAACACCGGGACAGCCCGAGGCGCCCGCACACGGTCCGCCACGCACACGGTCTTCTGCGCACACGGTCTTCTGCGCACACGTCCGCTGCGCGGGAACAAGCGCGGACATGAGCCGGGACATAAAACGGGCCGGTCCGTGGGGGGGATACGGACCGGCCCGAGGGGGGGAGTTCCACCATAACCGTTCGTGAGCGGCGATGGGCGGGACGACGGGCCACAAGGTGTGTCGCGAGGCGCTTCTCCGGGCCCGGAGAGCCTCGCAATGCCCTCGCCACCTGGCTTTTCCCGCTCTCGGACCGTGCTGTGGCGAGTAGTTGCCATTTCATGCCGTAACTGCCTAACCCTCAGGAGCGTCACCCCCGGATGGCGGCGCCTTGACTCCGGCGGTGACGCAGTGTGTACGACCAGGCGCCGAGCCCGTACCCTCAGCGGGCGGGCCTGACCGCCTCGATCAGGAAGCGGGTCGTCGTCGCTGTGAAAGACCCCGCCGCCTCGATACGGCGGTGCAGCGCCACCAGCCGCTCCCGGTACCCGTAGTGGTGTGTCAGGTCGCGGCGAGGGCCCCGAGGAGGAGGCCGAGGAAGGCGCCGATGATCATGAAGGGGCCGAACGGGATCGCCGACTTGCGGTCCGCCCGGCGCAGCAGCATCAGCCCGACCCCGTACACCGCCCCCAACAGGAACCCGGCGAAGGCGCCGAGGAACAGCACCAGCCAGCCGTACCAGCCGAGGACGGCACCGAGCGAGAGGGCGAGTTTGACATCGCCGAAGCCCATGCCGTTCGGGTTGATCAGGAACAGTACGAAGTAGCAGAGGCCCAGTACCACCCCGCCCAGCAGCGCCCCGGGGTACGAACCGGCGCTGCCCGGGAGCAGCGCGGCGGGCCCGAGGAGTACGGCCGCGGCGGTGGCGAGCGGCAGTGTCAGCCGGTCCGGGAGGCGGTGGACCCGGCGGTCGACGAGGGCGAGCAGCACCGCGACCGGTGTGAGCAGCAGCCAGACGACGAGCTCGGGCCGGACTCCGTTGGCGGCGGCGAGCGCCGCGCAGACGAGCGCGGTGAGCGCGGGGACGGCGACGGTGCCCCGGAGGGATGGTGCGGCGGGTTGCGGGAGCGCGGCGGGTGCTGTGTTTTGCGGGGGCGCGGCGGGTGCTGTGGCTTTCGGGGGCGCCGGGGCTCTGCCCGTACCGGCGCAGTCCCGGCAGCCCGGGGTGGACAGCCAGCCCCCGGCGGGTCCGGTGAACGGGTGCCCGGTGGGGCAGTGCCCGCGCCACGGCTCCTCCGGCTCGACGGACAGCCGGTACGCGGCGCGCGGCAGCAGCAGCCCGGTGGCCGCGCCCCAGAGCGCGGCGGCGGCGACAACGATCAGCGTGGCGTACACCTCGCCGAGCCTAGGGCCGACCACGGGCCCGGTCATGGGTCCACGGACCCAACTCGGGCCGCACCGGGCCCAGAACCGGTCGGTGGGCGCTACGGTCTACGGCCATGGGCGCGTGGCGGAACGGCAGCGGACGGTTGACGGTCGGGAGCGGTGGACCGGAGGGCGGGGCGGCGGACGGAGTGGACGGGCCGGGGTCCGTACCGCTGGAGATCGCCGCCTCGTACGGGGCGCGCCGGCGCGGCCTGCTCGGGCGCACCGGGATCGAGGGAGCGCTGCTGATCACGCCGTGCAACAGCGTGCACACCTTCCGGATGCTCTTCCCGATCGATGTCGCCTATCTGGACAAGGAGTTGACGGTCATCGACGTCCACACCCTCAAGCCCGGCCGGCTCCCCCTCCCCCGCCTGCGGGCCCGCCATGTGCTGGAGGCGGAGGCAGGGGCGATGGCCCGATGGGGGCTGCGGCCGGGCGCGCGCGTCGATGTCACCACGGCGTAGCGGCCCCGGGAGCGAGCAGCCCCCGGAGTGAGCGGGCCCGGCGGGGTGCGCGTCACCGGGGTGCGCGTCACCGGCGGGTGCGTCACCGGCGGGTGCGTCACCGCTGCGCGAGCTTCGCCGCCTGCGCGGCGAGCAGCTCCGGGGGCATCGTCGGTGTCGTGGCGCTCTCCAGGTTCACGGTGGAGAAGGTGGCCACGGTGCCGCTCACCCGTACGACGTGGAAGAGCAGCGGGACCGGCGCGCCCTCGTAATCCCCGGTGACCAGATAGGCGAGCGCGTCGTCCCCGGCCTCGACCGCGCTCAGCCGTTTCACCGCCGTACAGGTCGAGGGCCCGTCGCCCCCGATCAGCCCTCTCGCCTTCTCGGGCGCGGCGGAAGGCACAGGTGCCACCACCGCGCCGTCATGAAACAGGTCGTCAGTTCCGAGAACTGCCGCTCTCGCCGCGTGGGAAGGAGACTTCCACCCGGCGGTTCTTCTTGCGGCCTTCCTCCGTGCTGTTGTCCGCGATCGGATAGTCCTCGCCGTACCCACGGATCTCGTACGTGATCCCCGCCGACACCAGCTCCTTGTCCAGCACCCCGTGAACGGCTTCGGCGCGCTGCTTGGAGAGGACATCTCCGTGCACGGCGGAGCCGAGGTTGTCGGTGAAACCGAAGACACGGATCTTTGTGGCGTTCTGCTTCTTGATCTCGTCGGCGATGGCGGCGATACGGGAGTTCGCGGCGGGGGACAGTCTGGCGCTGTCCTTACCGAAGAGGACCTCGGCCTGGAGCGCGAACTTCACGTTCTCGTTGGTGTCCTCGCGACGTTCCTCCCCGCCCTCCGACTCGACCACCGAGATGATGTCCAGCACCTTCGCCGGAGCGAGCGTGGCACCGTCGCGCAGCTTGAGCGCGGGCGAAGCACCGTCCACCAGGGGCGGCGGCGAGGTCGATTCCGTACCGGGCGGTGTACTGGGGCTCTCGTCGGCACGTACCCCCGACGCCATCGTGAACTGCACCCCGGCGAAGAACACGACCGCGACGAGCGCCGTGGTCGCGGGGCGCCTGGATGCCCTGCGCACGGCACGGGGTGTGGTGGCGGCACGCATCAGGAGATCGCAATCGTCGCGGTGGGCATCAGGGGAAGCTGGATGTCGACCTGGGACGTGGATGCCGGAGGAGCGGGGAACTGCGCGAAGACCACGATCTTCTCGCCTGCCTTGACCGCCGTGACCCCTGTGGTGGTCAACGGAAACCCGTCGGTGTCCCGGAGTACGTAATAGCGCTTCTTCTCCGCCTTGTCGACAAGAGTGAAGCCCGCGAATGACCGTCCGGTACGGCGGACTTGCTGCTCTTGGCCGTTCCATTCGACAGGGGCGTACTGCTGCTTTGAACTGCTGTTCGTAAGAGTGCCGGTCACCGTGAGAAATCCGCCCTCGTCACGCTTGGCTGAGTGGACGGCGATCTCAAGTCCGTTTCCATTGGCCATCGTCGCCAAGGTCTGGCTGGTGTCCGGCCCCTTGTCTCCGTCGTTGTCGCCGTCGTCCTTCGGCTTCTCCGTACTGGCAGGAGCCGACGCGGAGCTTCCGCCGTCCTTTTTGGCGTCGTCATTCTCGCTGCCGCTGCCACAGGCTGTCAGGGAGACAGCCAGCGCCGCGGCCGCGAGGGCCGCTGCGGCGGCCCTGCGCGCCTGCGCTCCGTGCCACATGCTCATGTGTGTCATTCCTTTGCGTTCGCTCGCGGTCAGCCCTGTGCCAGCCGGACGGAGAATAGATCGGCCATGTCCGGGAGGAGATCCAGACGCTCCGGATCGATCTGCCAGTTCACACCACCGCATACCAACCCACCCGGCGAGACAGGCTCGGCATCCCCCGGAACGTCTTCGTCCGCCGGTGTCGGTGTCGTCTCAGCCGGGGCAGCATCGAACTTGCACCTGGATTCGACGATCGCCGTGGCATGAGCCTTGGCCCGCTCGTTCTCGGTCCCCGGCAGGATGCTGTCCCCCATCGGTTCCTGAGTGATGACGTGCACCGTAAAGCCCCAGCGGCCGCCCCCGGCCCAGCCGCATCCATCCACATCGGCCTTGTTCTCGTTGGCGAAACGAGCTGCGGCCGCACAGCCATTGGCCGTGCCCATCGGATTGCCGTTGAAGATGTCGTCCAGGTAGTCGGGATCCAGCAGGTGTGTCAGAAGCCCCGCACGGAACAAGTCCCGGGATTCCTGGGCCGCCGCCAGAGCCGCGGCGTCCGCCGCCGACTGAGCGCCATTGCGTGTCGCACCGGCCTGGCCGACCGCGAAGAACGCGAGCGCGAGAAAGAGCAGGCCCGCCACCATCGTGATGTAGATGGGAACGGCCTGCCCTGTCTCACGTGTGCTGGGCGCCGTCAACCGCCGAGGATGTTCCCCACCTGAGTGGTCAGCCCGTTGGCGATGGTCTCCGCCACGCCCGACCCCACCAGTGCCGCGATGATCAGTGCCACCAGCACGATCACTCCCACGTACTCGACGGCGCCCTGCCCCTTGTCGCGGCGGGTCTTCATGGCTGTGACGGCCGTGTTCGCCCAGGTGCCGACGTAGGTCTTGGTGGCGGTGGCGGTCTTCAGCGCGATGTTCGACATGGTGCTCTCCTCCGGTTTCGGCCGGCCGCTGTCCGACCGACTCGTACGAGTCCTTGGTGTCGTCCGCGGTTCCGGCTTCCTCCTGGCCGGTCTCGCTGGCGACATGAGAAACGTACGCCCGGGAGGCGTCCCTCGCCATGGGCCTCAGGACCCAACTCGGGGCCCAAACGGGGGATTGGGCCCCGGGTGGCGGGCCTGCCGGTGAGTCTGCCGGAGACGTTTCCCAGGGGGTGCCGGGGCGGCGTGTGCGGTCAGCCACGGCTGCTCGACCTCCCTCGGGCGGTGCCGGTCCATCGGGCCATGGCCTCGCCGCGGCTGGCCGAGTCGAGTTTGGCGAAGATGCGGTTGATGTGGTTCTTGACGGTCTTCTGGCTGATGAAACAGGCGGCGGCGATCTGCTGATTGGTCATGCCCGACGCGATCAGGTCCATGATCTCCACCTCCCGCCGGCTCAGTTCGGAGTGCGGCCCCTCGGCGTGTCCCGGGGGCCCGGGCGACCCGGTACGTGACCGCCCCTCAGACGAATGTGCCACATCGGATTGCAGAAGCGAAGGGTTCGGGAAGAATTGCTGAGCGTTCAACTCCTCACCAACTCCCCCTACCTGCAGGTTCGTTGATGGAAAGAATGACGGCTGTCCGAATGCTGGAATGTGTGCGGTTGCAGACGGTTGCTCCGAGGTAACAGGGACGTACCCCGGACCCGTGAACGCCGTCCCCAGCCCCTCCGGCAGCGGCCCCCCGCCCCCTGTGGCCCGTACCGTCGCGAGAAGCGCGCTGGACGCGGAGTGGGTGAAGTGGGCGCGGCCCTGTCTGATGTCCCTTACGGCGTGCACCAGTTGGTCCGCGGTGAACTCGCCGTGGACCAGATAGCCGCCCGCTCCCAGCCGCAGCGCCTCGTGGACGATATGGCTCTCGCGGCTGTACGTCATCATCAGCACCGGCGCCAGCCGGGCCAGGTGCGGCAGCGCGGAGATCCCGTCGACACCCGGCATCCTGACGTCCAGCAGGATGACGTCCGGGTGGGTCAGCACGGCCTGTTCGTACGCCTGACGGCCGTCCGCGGCCTCCGCGACGACCTCGATGTCGTCGCGTCCGGAGAGCAGCACGGTCAGCCCCGCCCGTACCACCGGGTTGTCGTCGGCGACCACCACCCGCATCGACGGCGCGGCGGGCATCGCCTGCGGGACGTCGGGTAGGGCGGGGAAGGGCGAAGGGGTTGGTAGAGAGGTTGGCGGGGGCATCGGCGGCCGGCTGTCTTCGGGTGGCGCGGACACCACGGATGGGGAAGGGCGGGGATACGGTTCTTGCGCGCCCCGCTGTCCGGAGCTGCTGGGGATGTCGTTGTCCGGCATGGCGGCGGCCTCCTCTCGCAGAGGTATGGAGGTGTGGCGGTATGGAGGTGTGGCGGTCCGAGGAGCGGCGGGGGCGGAGTCAGTTGAGCATCGGTGTCGATGGGTGGAGCTGTGGCCCGGTAGCGGACCGGCGCTCCGGGGACGAAGGGCGCGGGATCCGCAGCGCCACGGCCGGGAGGTCGAGCCGTACCTCCGTGCCCTTCGCCGCCTTGCCCTTCCCGATACGGATGCGCGCCCCGATGGAAGCGGCCCGCTCGACCATGCCGATCAGGCCGAAGTGTCCGGCCCGGCGCAGGTCGTTCAGGGTCGTGCCCGGCGGCAGGCCGGGGCCGTCGTCGTACACGCTGATACGCAGTACGTCGCCCACGACCCCGGCCGAGACGATCACATAGCCGGGGTGGGCGTGGCGCTGCGCGTTCTCCATGGCCTCGGCGGCGATCGTCAGCACGTGACGGGCCACGGCGTGCGGGATCACGGGGACGGGGGCGGTGCCGAGCTGCCGGAAGGAGGCTCGCACGGCGTGACGGCGGGCGAAGTCGTCGGTACGGGAGCGGAGTTCGGCCAGTACGTCGATCCCGCCGTCCAACCCCGATTCCCTGCGCAGGTCCGAGAGCAGCTCCCGGGACTCGGCGGCGGCGCGCCGGGCCGAACGGGCGACCAGCTCCGCCTGGCTCTTCAGCGTTTCGGGGTCCAGCCGGTCCGCGGAGTGGGCGAGGCCGTCCGCCGCCAGGGCGAGGCCGTGCAGGGTCTTGGCCAGCGAGTCGTGCATCTCGCGGGCGAGCCTGGCGCGTTCCTCCTCGACCGCGCCGCTCACCGCGAGCCGGGCACGGGCCTCGGTCAGCGCCTGGCCGGCGGCGCCGAAGCCCAGCATCAGATTGCGCAGTGTGCTGCCGATCGCGCCCGCGATGACGCACAGCCCCGGCAGGAGCAACGCGCTGAAATCGGCCTCCACCTCGCTGTTCACCACGTAGGCGACGCCGACGATCAGCGACTGGAGTACGGCGAAGACCGAGGCCCCGCGCCGGCCGTAGACCAGTCCGGCCAGCAGGGGGGTGCAGATCGTGACGTACGCGAGGGTCGAGTCCGGGGACGCCGTCACCAGCAGCAGCGAGCCGAAGGCCATGTCACCCGCGAGCACCATGGGGTGCCGGAGCAGCACGGGGCCGAAGCGCTCCCAGTCGCGCAGCAGGACGTACGAGACCATGAAGGTGACCAGTACGGCCGAGCCGACCAGCCAGGTCCCCAGCCCCGGGGCTGTCGCGGCGAGCGCGAAGGGGGCGGCGAGCACGATCATCGCGAGCCGGAAGCCGAAGGTCTGTCTGCACAGGGCCTGGAGGGCGTTGACCTGGATCGGCAGCGAGGGCACGTGGTCCGGCGCGGCCGTGGCCGAACGTGGCACTTCGCTGGTGTTTCCGCCCGTGAGGGTGAAGGTCTTCTGGGCCATCGGGGTCACCTCCCGTTCGGATGCGTGGGTGGAGGGAGCCGGGGAGAGTGGTGGGGCATCTGCGGATGCCCCGGGCGGAGCTACCCCGAGAGGATGCTTCCGAAGTCGACCCCCGAGCCGTAGTAGAAGCTGAGCACGATCAGGATCATGGTCGCCGGGAGCATCACCATGGTGACCACGAGCGTGCTCTTGGGCACCGCCTGGGATGCGCTCCTGCGCGCGTTCTGCGCGTCCGCCCTGCGCATGTCGTTGGCTATCTGGATCAGCGTCTCGACGATCGGCGCGCCCAGCTCCTCGCCTTGCTGGAGCGCCGTGACGAACATCGACACCTGCTCGGACGCGTTGCGTTTGCGCAGCTGCTCGAAGGCTTCTCTGCGGCTGACGCCCATGTCCATCTGGCGCAGGGTGATGCGCAGTTCGTCCGACCAGGGGCCGGTGTACTTGTCCGAGACGCGTTCCAGCGCCTGGCGGAACCCCAGACCGGCGGAGACCACGACCGCCAGGACGTCCAGGAAGTCGGGAAGCGTGCGCTCGATGTCTGTTTTACGGTGGCGGATGGCCGACCTGATGATGACATCGGGCCAGACCAGGCCGTAGGCGAGCGCGACCAGCGCGATGACCGGCTGTCCCCTGGCCAGCATCGAGAGCGCCGCGAGGGCGCCCAGCGCGCCGTACACGGCCCGGCGGGCGGCGAACCGGTCGACGGTCATACCGCCGGGGTTGCCCGCCATGTCGAGCCGACGGCGCAGGGCCTCGACCCGCTTGGGGCCCATCATGCCGAGCACGGTGGGCGCCCAGCGCATGCCGAGCCGGTCGATACCGGACCCGACGGCGGTCGTACGGGTGGCCCCGACCTCCAGCGCGAGGGCCAGGTCTCCGGGGAGCCGGGCGTCCGCGCGGTACATCCGGACGCCGTGGAAGATCCCGTACACACCGAGCCCGACGAGAACCGCGTACAGAAGTCCCCTCATGTGTCTGTCTTCTCCTCCCTCAATGCTTGATTCGTGTCTGATTCGTGTCTGATTCGTCAGACCTGGACCCGGGACAGCCGCCGGATCAGGAGATAGCCGACCGCGTACATGGCGAAGGCGACGACGGTCCCTGTCTGGCCGACCGCCGAGCCCGTCATCCTGTCCAGCGCTCCCGGCGCGGTGGCGTTGATCATCAGCAGGAAGCCGAGGCCGAGCAGCGGGACCGCCAGGGCGGTGACCTTGACCTGGGAGAGCATCGTCGTGACCTCCCGGCGGGTCTCCTTGCGCTCCTCCAGCGTCTCCGTGAGATTGCGCAGCGAGCTGACGACCTGGCCGCCCGCCCGGCTGGAGAGCACCAGGGTGGTGACGAGCACGACCAGTTCGCGCGAGGGGAGCCGGTCCGCGAGTTCCCCGAGGGCGTCGTCCAGGGAGTGCCCGACGGCGAGCTGGTCGGCGACACGGCGCAGCTCCTCACCCGCCGGGTTCTCCAGCTCCTCGGCGGCCATCGCGAGCGCCGTGCGCATGGCGAGACCCGCGTGGATCGCGTTGGCCAGTACGCGGGTCAGCTCGGGCAACTGGCCGATGAACGCCTCGGTACGTTTCACCCGCTGCCAGTTGAGGAACGCGTTGCCGCCCCATATCCCGATCAGCGCCGCCAGGACGCCGAAGAAGGGCGCGAAGATCGCGCCGACGACGAAGTAGAGCGCGAGCAGCCCGAACACCACGTACACGACATATTCGCCCGGCGTCAGGTCCAGCCCCGTCGCCGCGATCTTGCGCTCGACGCGTTTGCCCAGGGACGTTCTGCGCAGCCGCCGGTCGAGCGCCGCGAACCGGCGGCGCCTGCCGGTCGATGCCTCGATCTGGCCCGTCTGGGACATTCGGTCGACGAGCAGCTGCCGCTGGGCCTTCCCCGACGAGTACACATGTACGCCGACGACGGCGAGCACACAGGTGAGCAGTGTGACGCCGACCGTCAGGAGCGGGAGATTATCCATGTCGTACGGGCCTTCTCGGTGGGGACGGGGACTGGGGGTGAGCGCTGGGGGGCGGGGGTCCTCGAAAGTGCGGGTTCGCTCAGGCCGCTGCGCGCCGTACGGCCAACTCCTCCTCCGACAACGCGACCCCGAACGCCGGCGGCACGGGTTCGCTCCTCAAATAGAGCCGTTCGGCGATCCGGCGCGGCAGCGGGTAGTACTCGAACCTTCCGTAGATCCGGCCGTCCGCCGCCATCGGCTGGGCGACATAGCGGCAGACGGAGACGATCCGATACTCCTCGCGGCCACGGGAGTCGACGACGGCGATCTCGGTGACCCGCCGGGAGCCGTCCGCGTGCCGGGTGAGCTGGACGATGACATCGACCGCGCTGTTGATCTGGTCCTTGATCGCCACGAACGGGATCTCGACCTCCGACATCGAGGCCAGGGTCTGGAGCCTCATCAGCGCGTCCTCCGCGCTGTTGGCATGCACGGTGGCGAGCGAGCCGTCGTGACCGGTCGACATCGCCTGGAGCATGTCGAGCGTCTCGCCGCCACGGACCTCGCCGACGATGATGCGGTCGGGGCGCATACGCAGGGAGTTGCGCACGAGATCGCGGATCGTGACCTGGCCCTTGCCCTCGACGTTCGACGGGCGGCTCTCCAGAGTGATCACATGGGACTGCTGGAGTTGAAGCTCGGCGGAGTCCTCGATGGTGACGATCCGCTCGCCGTCCGGGATCAGCCCGGAGAGCGAGTTGAGCAGGGTCGTCTTCCCCGTGCCGGTGGCCCCCGAGACGATCACATTGAACTTGGCGCGCACCAGACCGGCCAGCAGGACCATCATCTGCTCGTCCAACGAACCGAGGCCGATCATCTCCTGGAGGGTGAAGGCCCGGGGGAAACGGCGGATGGTGAGGATCGGCCCGGTGAGGGAGAGCGGCGGAATGATCACGTTCACCCGCTCGCCCGAGGGCAGCCGGGCGTCCACCATCGGATTGGCCTCGTCCACCCGGCGATTGACCGTGGAGACGATGCGCTCGATGGTCTGCATCAGCTGCTCGTTGGAGGTGAAGCGCATCGGCAGCAGCTCCAGCCGCCCGCCGCGCTCGACGAAGACCTGGTCGGCGCCGTTCACCATGATCTCGCTGATGGACGCGTCCTCCAGCAGCGGTTCCAGAATGCCCAGGCCGAGGGCCTCGTCCACGACCCGGCGGATCAGCTGGGTGCGCTCGCCGCTGGAGAGAACCGGGCCTTCGCGGCTGATGATGTGGCTGAGGACCCGTTCGAGGCGGGCCCTTCGCTCGGCCGCCGCGAGGGCGGACATCTCGGCGAGGTCGATCTCCTCCAGGAGCTTGGCGCGGTAGACCCCGACGAGAAGACTCTCCTCGCTGTGCCCGTTCGTCGGCTCGGGGCTGTTGATACGCGCCCGGAGGCTCATGTCCCCTCAACTCCCTGGTCTGTCGGTCCTGCTCGGTGTGCCGGCATCTCGGCGTTCGCTGGCTCGCTGGTTCGCTGGCTCGCTTTGTATCTCTGGCTCGCTTGTTATCTCTCTGCGACTCTCCCGCCTGGCAGTGGAGTTTTGTTACAGGTACACCTCGATGAACCTCAATGAAGCGGTACGCCCGATCAGTCGCGAGGCATCGTGGCGCTCCGCTGCGCGCTGGGCAGCTGGAAGACGGGCAGGATGGACGGGATCGGGATCGTCGCCGTCATCGTGACCGCCTCCCCGCCGCCGCCCGCGATGCTGACGTCCAGCCAGTCGCTCACCGCGGCCCGGCCCGCGGCCCGGCCACTGGTGTCCGACTCGCGGTACGACTCGGCCCTCGCCGCCGCCCTCGCCGCCGTACCGGCCTGTTGTACGGCGTACCCGGCGATCCCGAGCTGGATCACCGCCAGGGCGACGAAGATCAGCAGGGCGACCACCCCGACGAACTCGACGGCCGCCTGGCCACGGTCCTCCCGCCGCGCGCGCCTCGTCATGGGTCAGCCCTCCTTCACGGCGGAGGCGTGGCCGGGGACGTTGATCGGGAGGTTGACGCCGGGGAAGAACAGCGGGAGCTCGACCTCGACGCTCGCCGTCACCAGATCCCCGCTCTCCCCGCAGCTGGCGGTGGCGTTCCAGGCGCCGGGGAGGTTCCGTTCCGCACCCTGCTGGCACGCCCCGCCCCCGCCCTCCGCCACGGCATACGCCCGTACCGCCTCGTCCGCCGCGTTTCCCGCGAGCGAGAACGTGTAGCCGAGCAGCGCGGCCTGCCAGAGCAGGGCCGCCACGGCCAGGGCGATCGGGGCCATGCCGACGAACTCGACGGCGGCCTGGCCACGGTCGCTACGGAAGCGCTCCGTACAGAACCGATCCGTACGAAGCCAGTTCCCCGTTGCTCTTCTTCCTTGGATGTCCATGGCTCAACGTGCCCCCTCAACTCATTCGCCCGCGCCCGCGCCGGTCCCGCCCGATCCCGCTACTTCGATCGTCCCCGCCGGATCCCGATCGATCCGCGGTCCCCCTTGAACTTGCCTTGTTTCTCGCCGGCTTCGGGAGCCTTCACCAGCCCGAGCTCCGCCGCCAGCCCCCACATCGCCTGCTTCACCGTCGACTTGGCGTCCAGGTCCTGCATCCGGCCCGTGTCCACCGCCGCCTGGAGTTCCTTGAAGTTGGCCGGGATGGTCACCCGGGAGACCCGGGTGCTGGTGATCCGTTCGATCAGCGGCGGCTGGATCTCCGTATTGCGCGTATGGCGGTTGACCACGGTCACGGTCTCCTCCGCCTTGCGGATCTGGAGCCGGTCCCAGAGCCGCACCATGCGTTTGGCCGCGCGGACCGACACCACATCCGGCGTCGTCAGGAGCAGGGTGGTGTCGGCCATCTCGATCGCGGCCGCGTTCGCGCTGTTCATCTGGGTGCCGCAGTCGACGACGACGACCTCGCAGCGGTTGCGGAGCGCGCTGACGATCTGTCGTACGGACCGTTCGTTGATCTCCTCGCCCCGCTCGCCCTCCCCCGGCGCCAGCAGCAGCCCGATCCCGCTCGGGTGGACGAAGACCACGTCCTGGAGCACACGCGGCGATATGTCCTGGATGGAGGCGAGATCCACGATCGACCGGCGGAACTGCACATCGAGGTACGAGGCGACGTCCCCGGACTGGAGGTCCAGGTCGACCAGCGCGGTGCTCATGCCCGACGCCTTCGCGGCCAGCGCGAGCTGGACCGCCGTCAGGGTCGTACCGACACCGCCCTTCGCCCCACTGACCGTGACGACCGTGCCACCGGGGCCGGTGAACACGTCGGCGCCGTGGCCGAGGTGGCGGCGCACCCCCACGGACCAGGCGGCGGCCGCCTGGACGCGCTGGGCGAGTTCCTCGTACGAGAGCGGCAGGCCGACCAGGCCGCGGGCGCCGGAGTCCATCGCGGCCGAGAAGAGGCCCGTGCCCGCGTCCGTGGTGACGAGGATGACGCCGACCGCAGGGAACCGCAGGGCCACCTCCCGGATCAGTTCGAGCGCCGGTACCGGGCCGATCCGCTCATGGACGAGGACGACTTCCGGCAGCTCGTCGATCGACTCGGCGGCCAGCCGGGCCAGGGTGTCGATCAGTGAGGTCGAGTCGCCGACCGGCCCGGCCGGCTCCGCGTCGGGGAGCTGGCTGAGCAGGGTGGTGATGGACCGGGCGGCGTCGGCGTCGCCGACGACCGGGAGGATTCGGGTCGTCATTCGTCCCTCACTTGTCCCCTTCGAGGGTATAAGTGCTCTCGCCGGGACGCAGCGTCGTCGGGCTGCCGTCGGCGAGAAGCGCGAGTCGTACATGCTCCGCGAAGGACTCGGCGTAGGCGACGCGCTGGGCGTCCTTCGTCTTCAGTGCGAAGGTGATCGGCACGGCCTGCTTGACTCCGCTGCCGCGGTCGTTGTCGTTGGGCTCCAGGGCGGTGAGCCGGCCGACGTCGATGACCTTGGCGTTGGGGACGATGATCCGGGACTCGGCCCTGGTGCCCTCGTCGTCACCCGCGAAGGTGGCGAAGATATTGACCAGGTCACCGGGGGTGATCTTGCCCGCGACGCCGGTCGCGGCATCGATCATGATGGCGATCTCCTGCTCGTCGGCGGCGAGCGCGGGCCTTTTGACGATCATGTCGTCCTGAAGCAGCGAGCCCTGTTTGAGCTGGGTGACGGCGATCTTTCCGTTGACGACGGACAGATCGGTCACGGCGTTCTTGGAGAGCCAGCGCTTGGGCATCGTGATCTTCTCGAACTGCCCCGGCGAGAGCTGTGTGTACGGCGCCACATCCGTCCTCAGCCGGTACGCGTCGACCTCGGGCCCCACCTTCGAATTCACGTCGCTGATCACCGAGAGAACACCGGCGAAGGCACCGAAGGCGCAGAGAACCGAGAGAAGAAGCAGTATGACGCCGCGGCGTTGCCGTGAATTCATGAGCGGGACAACCTCGTTCGGTGACGGGGGACGCGAGAGCGGGACGGGGGAGGCGGAGCATCGGGACGGGACAGGTGGAGCGTCGGGACGGGGACGAAGAACTAGGGACGGAGGACACGGACAGGTGGAACGTGCGGACGGGGGACGAGGACGCGGGAGCCGAGAGGGACGTGGGAGCCGAGAGCGGGGATTCGGAAGGGGCCCCGCGCTGGGCACATTACGACCCGCGCTGCAAGGGCGTTCCCTGTTCCGGAACACCGCCCGCGCGATGTTGGTTCTCGGACGGCAGCGCCGGGAGTTGTGGTGCGAGTGGTGCCGAACAGAATCCACAGCGGTCACCTATGAGTTCGATTCCGCACCAGGAACAGCTCTCCCTCCTTACAGAAGAGACCAGTTGGTAAAGAACAGAGATATCCGGAAGGAAGGCGGCGAACTCGATCATCTTCGAAGTCCCCCACCACCGGGGCGATTCCGCCGGAAGCACGGTCTCCTCGATCCCCTGCGCCTTCCATTCGGGAGCGAGCGTCGCGGTGACCCAGTCCGACGACGGGGACGACTGCCCCTTGGCGATGAGCAGTTGCGTACCGAAGTCGGGTCCGGCGAGTTCGCCGTCCGTCCCGATCCTGACCAACTGCGGCGAGGGATTGGCCAGTACGCCGAACTGTGAGCCCGGCACCCATGATTTCGCGTGGGACTTGAGACTCACCGGCACCCGGTCGAGCTTGGTCACCGAGTTGAGCAGCGCTCCCGCGTGAATGTAGTGCGAGAGCAGCCGGGCGGCGGAGGCGACGATTCCCGCGCTGAAGTCGCAGACCGACAATTGCCTCAGCTGCCGTACGAGTACGGCGACACCCAGCGGTGGAAGGTCCAGCTTCAGCAGGGCGATCCGGTCGCTCTCCAGCACCGAACGGACCGTGTACAGACGCCGTTCGTGTACGGGCGCGATGGTCGCCGGGTAGAGCGCGACGACATAACCGTGCTGCTCCACGAGGATCTGCATATCGGCGAGCGCCGCGTCCAGCGACTGGGCGTCCGGCGACTGGAGCAGCGCGGCGGTGGGCGTCTGATGGTCCGTTGGTGGCAGCACCAGATCACGGCTGGTGACGGCGATCGCGGTCGGCACGCTGGTTCCCCGTTCGGCTCCGGCGCCGGAGGGCCCGGCGACCGCAGTTCTCTCCTGCTAGGTTTCTCCGCTGCCGCGTTGCTGGCCGGCGTTGGCGCGTTGCTTGTTGACGTTGTTGCGTTGCTTGTTTGCGTTGCTTGTTGCGTTGCCCTGTACTCAGGCCCCGCGCTCCACACTTCGTACTCTCGTGGCTCAGCACTTTATCCACGTCCTCCGACCGAGAGAACACCTATCGGATGCCCGTGATCGGGCATCCCGGCAACAAGCACCGGCAAAATCGGACGAAGCAGTCAGGTGTTGACTGGCGTTCGATGAACATTTCATTCGTTCGGAATTACGAACTCGCCCACCCGCTCTCGTGTGCTCTTGCGCGCTCCCCCCATGCCCCCTCCACTTTGGGCCCCGGTTGGGCCCAGGGGCCCACGCCACTGCTGTGCCCACGTCTGTACGCTCCCATTCCGATTCCACGTGCGAAAAGACGTGGCGGGCCCCGAGGGGGCGCAGCGATCGGTTCGGAGGTGCCGGGCGATGACGCGGTACGACTACCCCGGAGCACCCGCGCGACGGGACGACGGGCGCGGTGCGCCGGTGTTCGCGCTCGTACGCGCCTGGGTGGCGGGCACCGTCGTCCTGCTCTTCACGGAGTACCTCCGGCTCTCGCTGATCCACGGCCATCTGACAGCCGGGGCCGATGGACCGGAGACCTTCCCCGGCCGCCTGATGCTGATCCATCTGCCCAACGCCGCCTGTATCGCCGCCGCGGCCTGGGCCGCGGGCCGCGTCCACCGCGACCCGTTCCGCGACCACGCGCTCCAGCACATGCCGGCGGCCTTCACGGTCCCGGCGGTGGCCCAGGCGCTGACCATGGCGCTCCAGTGGGGTGAACTCACGGCCGAGGGCGTGCTGATGTCGAACGCGGTGCTGGTGGTCGGCTGCGTGGCGGGGTACGCGGCGGACCGGCTCCAGGAGGGCTGAGGGCCGCGTCCGCCGAGGCCGGTGGCCACCGCTGTTCCCGTACGGCCGCCGTCCGTCAACGTCCGTCCGTCAACGTCCGTCCGTCCGGTCCGCCTCCTGGGTCCGGCCGGGGCCGAGTCGCAGCGCGCCCCACTCCGCCGCGTCCAGTGCCGCGAGCCGGTCGGCGTGGGCGCGGTCCGGGGGCGCCCCCAGGTCACCGGGGACGGTCAGCGCGGCGGCGGCCGTGGCGCAGCCGGGCGGCGGCGGACAGGCCGCGCAGGGCGCGGAGAGGACCAGCGGCGAAGGCGTCCCCGCGCCCACCGGGGCGACGACGTCGACGCGCGGCGCGGGCACGGTGGTGACCGTGTCGCCGCCCGCGCCCTGCGCACTCCCATCCGCGTGCGGGGCCGCGCCCGCGTTCATGGTCCTGTTTCCGGTTCCGGTTTCGGTCACTTCGGGCTCTTCGCGTCACCGTTGACCGCTGTCGCCCCGGATGCTAGTGCTGAGCGACATACGCACGACCATTCACCGTGCGCAACGCGCGTACCGCGACGCACTGTTATCCGCTATCCGTGGAGGCCCGCATGGCTGCCGAAAACCGGTTCGCGCCCGCCGACGACCGGTTCGCGCTCTCCGAAGAACGCGTCGACCACCGTTTCAAGGGCCTCCCCCCGGACGCCGAGGGCTTGACGGTCGGCGCGCTCGCCGCCGAGCGCCGTTCCCTGTTCGGCGGCGGTTTCACCACGCCCGTACTCGCGCTCTCCGCCGAGTCGGTCGAGCACAACCTCGCCCTGTTGGAGACCTACTCCGAGCGCCACGGCCTCGCCTTCGCCCCGCACGGCAAGACCTCCATGTCCCCGCAGCTCTTCGCACGCCAGTTGGAGTACGGTGCCTGGGGCATCACCGCCGCCGTCCCCCACCAGGCCCGGGTCTACCGCGCGTTCGGCGTCGGGTCGATCTTCCTGGCCAACGAACTGGTCGACGCGGCAGCCCTGCGCTGGCTCGCCGCCGAACTGGACCGGGACCCCGGCTTCCGCTTCGTCTGTTACGTCGACTCCGTACGCGGCGTCGCACTGATGGACCAGGCGCTACGGGACGCCAACGCCTCCCGCCCCGTGGACGTCGTCGTCGAACTGGGCGCGGGCGAGGGTGCTCGTACCGGCGCCCGTACGGAAGCGGACTGTGCCGCTGTCGCGGACGCGGTGGCCGCCGTACCAACCCTGCGGCTGATCGGCGTGGCGGGGTACGAGGGCGAGGTGCCCGGCGCCGACAGCGACCGCGTCCGCGCCTGGCTGCGGCGCCTGGTCGCGCTCGCGGCCGACTTCGACCGGGCGGGCCGGTTCGCCGGGGAAGCCGGGAGTGGTGGGAGTGGTGGGAGTGCCGGGGACTCCGGGGCCACCGGGACCGACACCGGCCCCCACGAGATCGTGATCAGCGCGGGCGGCAGCGCCTGGTTCGACACGGTGGCGGAGGTCTTCGCGGACATCCCGGCCCTCTCCCGCCCCGTACTGAAACTGCTGCGCTCCGGCGCGTACGTCACCCACGACGACGGCCACTACCGCCGCATCACCCCCTTCAACCGCGTCCCCGAAGAGGGCGCCCTCCAGCCCGCCTTCCGTCTCTGGGCCCAGGTCGTCTCCCGCCCCTCCCCCGACCAGGCGTTCGTCAACGCGGGCAAGCGCGACGCCGCGTACGACCTCCACCTCCCCGAGGCCCAGGTCGTACGGGACGCCCGCACCGGCGAGATCCGCCCGGCGACCGGAATCTCCGTGACCGACCTGTCCGACCAGCACGGCTGGTTGGCCACCGAACCGGGCGCCGCGCTGGAGGTCGGCGACTGGGTCGGCATGGGGCTGTCCCACCCGTGCACCTCGTTCGACAAGTGGCAGCTGATCCCCCTGGTGGAGGCGGACGGCACGGTCACGGACTTCATCC
Source organism: Streptomyces sp. NPDC088554 (assembly GCF_044752945.1). Lineage (NCBI taxonomy): Bacteria > Bacillati > Actinomycetota > Actinomycetes > Kitasatosporales > Streptomycetaceae > Streptomyces > Streptomyces sp. NPDC088554. Next base: position 327,995 of record NZ_JBIVMF010000004.1, read on the forward strand.
GCACGTTCTTCTGACTTCTGACTTCTGACCTCCGGCTTCCGGCTTCCGGCTTCCGGCTTCCGGCTTCCGATCTTTCCGGCCAGGGTCCGGATGAGAACTTACGACCGACCGCGTCACACAAATTCATGATCAAGCCGCGAGAAGTGGATCCTTCCCCCTCCTTCCTTCGTCTTTCTTCCCGTACGCAGCGGAACGGAGTCGGAAGCGGTGGGGGACATGGCACTCAAAGCGGCAGGCAGGACAGCTGATCATGCGACCTTACGACTACGAGGTGGAGGCGCACGGGGTACGGCGGTGCGCCGCCCCGGCCTCCGGCTGCTGACCGTCGCGCTCGCGCTCGCCGGGGCCGCGCTGCTCACCGGGTGCGGCGAGCAGAAGACGGACGAGACGGCGACGGACGACAAGGGCTCGGGCCCCCGCCCGCACTCCACCCCGCACATCCCCTCCCCGCGCGGCTCCTCCCCCGCCCCCGGCCGGGATCCGGAGCGGGGACAGGACCAACTCCCCGTCCCCTCACTGGTGGGCCAGACCTCGACGCCGGACCCGAAGCTGCCCGCGCCCGTGGTCAACATGGATATCGCGCACGACTCGGAGACCAAGGGCAGGACCGTCAACCTCACCATCGACGACGGCCCCGACCCCGTCTGGACCCCGAAGATCCTCAAGATCCTCCGGGACAACGACGCCAAAGCGGTCTTCTGCATGGTCGGCCCGCAGGCCGAGGCCCACCCCGATCTCGTCCAGCGCGTCGTGGCGGAGGGCCACCGGCTCTGCGACCACAGCGTCGCGCACGACACCGGAATGGACCATCGGTCGCGGGATTACCAGAAGGATCAGATCCTCAGGGCCGCCGCGCAGATCGAGAAGGCGTCCGGCGGCGTCAAGCCCCTCTACTACCGCGCCCCCGGCGGCGCGTTCACCCCGTACAGCCGCCAGATCGCGGCGGCGGCGGGGATGCGGCCGGTCGGCTGGAACGTGGACTCCAAGGACTTCGAGCTCCCGGGTGCCGAGGCCATCCTGCGCACGGTGAAGGGCGAGCTGGCGAACGGGCCCACCGTCCTCTTCCACGACGGCGGCGGCGACCGTTCGCAGACGGCGGCGGCGATGAAGAAGCTGCTGCCGTGGCTGAGCGGGAAGGGGTACGCGTTCAGCTTCCCGGTCCGCTGAACCGCCGGGGATCCACAGACGCGGCCCGCGTGGACATGGGCTCCCGTCGCTCCGTACGAAATCCGCCCTTCGTACGGAGCAACGTGGGGAAAAACACCAGGCGGCCTCCGTTACGCGGCCGTAAGGTGGCCGACATGCAGGTCATCCAGTCAACGAAGCTCGCCAACGTCTGCTACGAGATCCGGGGCCCGGTTCTCGACGAGGCGATGCGGCTGGAAGCGGCGGGCCACCGCATCCTCAAGCTCAACACCGGCAACCCGGCGGCCTTCGGCTTCGAGTGCCCGCCCGAGATCCTTGAGGACATGCTCCGCAACCTCTCCGGGGCGCATGGTTACGGCGATGCCAAGGGCCTGCTGTCCGCCCGCCGCGCGGTCATGCAGCACTACCAGACCAAGGGCATCGACCTGGACGTCGAGGACATCTACCTCGGCAACGGTGTCTCCGAGCTGATCCAGATGTCCATGCAGGCGCTGCTGGACGACGGCGACGAGGTGCTCGTCCCCGCCCCGGACTATCCGCTGTGGACCGCGTCGGTCTCCCTCGCGGGCGGCACCGCCGTGCACTACCGCTGCGACGAGCAGTCCGACTGGATGCCCGACCTCGGTGACATCGAGCGGAAGATCACCGATCGCACCAAGGCGATCGTGATCATCAACCCGAACAACCCCACGGGCGCGGTGTACGACGACGAGATGCTCGCCGCCCTCGCCGAGATCGCCCGCCGCCACCATCTCGTCGTCTGCTCCGACGAGATCTACGACCGGATCCTGTACGACGGCACCACCCACACCCCCACCGCCGCCATCGCGCCCGATCTGCTCACCCTCACCTTCAACGGGCTCTCGAAGAACTACCGGGTAGCCGGATTCCGCTCGGGCTGGCTCGCGGTCTGCGGCCCCAAGGCCCACGCGTCCTCGTACATCGAGGGCCTGACCATCCTGGCCAATATGCGGCTGTGCGCGAACATGCCCTCCCAGCACGCGGTCGCCACCGCGCTGGGCGGCCGCCAGTCGATCGAGGACCTGGTGCTCCCGGGGGGCAGGATCCTGGAGCAGCGTGACATCGCGTACGACCTGCTCACCCAGATCCCCGGCGTGAGCTGCGTGAAGCCCAAGGGAGCGCTGTATCTCTTCCCCCGGCTCGATCCGAAGGTCTTCAAGATCAAGGACGACCGGCAGATGGTGCTGGATCTGCTGCGCGCCGAGAAGATCATGGTTGTCCACGGTACGGGGTTCAACTGGCCGGAGCCCGACCATTTCCGCATCGTGACGCTGCCCTCGGCCCAGGACCTGGACGACGCGGTGACCAGGATCGGGACGTTCCTGGACGGCTACTCCCAGCACTGAGCGCGCCCGGCGCCCGCCCACCGCCGGACCGCTGCCGGACCCCACTCAAGTTTAGACTGATTCCAATGTAGGATGGTCTCCTGACAACGCCAGGAGGCCATCCCATGTACGAGCCGATCCGTACGAAGTCGATCCACTCCATGGCCGAGCCCACCACCGTCCCCGGCACCGACTTCACCCGTCGCAGCCGAGGCGAGGAGCTGAACATCCAGCTCGCGGGCCACCTCTCGGCGCTGCTCGCGGTCACGGACGAGCTGGGCCTGGAGGCCCCCGCCGAGGCGCTCGCCGCCCAGATCACCCGCCTGCGCGGCACGGCGCCGGCCCGGCACGCCGACCCGAGCGGCGGCGACCCCCTCACCCTCCACCGCCGCGCCCTCGCCCTCGCGGGCCGCGCCCTGGTCGTCGCCGCCGCCCGCGCCGACACGGCCGCCGCGATCCTCTCGGCGGAGCGCATGGACGCGCACACCGAGGCGCTGGCCGCCCCCGCCGCACCGCACCTGGTCGGCGCCCACTGACGGCCCCGGTCCGCGTACCCCCCGAGGCCGCGGACCGGGCGCCACTTCCTTACGGCCGCCGGCCCTCCCTGGAGAGCAGCCATTCCAGGTTGGGCAGTACGTCGTCCAGCCCGGCGGCAAGGTCGGACGCGTGCGCGGGACACCCGTACACGTCGACGCCGACACCACTGCCGGAGGGCTGGGCGCCGAGCTTGCGCACGCCCCGGGTGACACCGCAGGTGGCACAGGGATACGTGATCATCGAACCCTCTCCCTCGACCACCAGGGCCTCTTCCGCTTCCAGCGGTACGGTCCCGCCCAGCCCCACGAGCAGCACCTTGAGCCAGCGCGCGTGGACGGGGTCGTCGCGGGTCATGGGCGGCGCGAGCGGATCGAGCCGACCGGACGGGTCGATCACGGACCCACCGCCAGCCTGAAGACCAGACTCTTCCCGCGCATGGTCCGCACCACGGCCCACCCGGGCGCCAGCAGATCGAGCAGCTCCAGCCCCCTGCCGTACTGGTCCCAGACCCCGTGCCGCCGCCGCTCGGGCACCACCTCGCTCCGGTCGCGCACCTCGACCTGGACGGCCCCGTCGTACGGCGCGTGGCAGATCAGATCGAACCAGCCACCCCCGGCACGCAGCACGGCGTTGGTGACGGTCTCGCCCACCAGCAGCTTCACGGTCTCGTGATCCACCCACGGAAACGGCGCGTACGCCCGAGCCGCTATGGCGCGCGCCTCGGACACGGCGACAGCCGTACAGGGGTAGCGCTCGACCGCCAGGACACAACCGCACTGATCCATGACCCACACCTTTCGGGGCGCGCAGGAGTGACTACACACCGCACCCATAAGCGTGCTCGGTGTGCTCGTCCCAGTTTTATTCGCGCGACCATTCGCGCGCAAGCCGATTGCCGAAAGCCACCCCCACGGAGTCATTGGGCCCTCCCGCGAGCGCTACGCTGCTGGCATCGACGTAGCGTCAACCGTGAGGAACTACCGTTGCCTGTAAGCGTCAACACCAATGCGATCTTCGCCATGCGGAAGGTAGGCGGGGAGCTTGCCCGGCTGCGCGAACAGGCCCGCTTGCGGCAGGACGACATAGCGACGCTTCTTGGCTGCTCACGGCACATGGTCAGCAAAATCGAGCGGGGAAAGGTGTTCCCCAACTCGAACCAGCTCGCAAAGATGCTCACGGCGTACAGCGCGAGCATCGAAGAGCGCGCCACCATCGTGGCAGCGATCGACCAGGGCAAGTCGTTCGGTCGCGCATGGTACGAACAGCCCGAGATCCAAGCGGCGTTCACCGGTGACTCGTACCGGTACTTCTACCTTGAGGATGCCGCAGAGAAGATCTCCACCCACACCGGAACCTACGTTCCCGGGCTCTTGCAGACCCGGGGCTACGTCACAGCTCTCGTGGAATTCGCCCAGCAACATGAGGGCGTTGAACGTCGCGAAACTTTCATTGAGGCAAGGCTGAGGCGTCAACAGGTGCTCACCCGGGATCACCCGGCCACTCTTGACGCCCTGTGCCTGGAATCAGCCTTGCGGGCTGCCGTGGGTGGTCCCGAGGTGATGCGCGAGCAACTGGCCTACCTCCTCCAGTGCGTGAAGCAGCACAACATCACCCTACGGATCATCCCGTTCGAGGCTGGCGCCGCGAGTGTCGCGAGCACCCCGTTCACCGTGCTCGACTTCCCCAGTACCGAGCACCGCAGCGTGGCCTTCAATGAGCTTATCCGTGGCGACATGATCACAGATGACACCACCCAAGTCCGCCGGAGCCGACGCAAGTTCAGCGATCTGGCTCGCCACGCCTTGAGTTCAGCGGACTCCATCCGCCGCATTGAAGAGATCGAGAAGGAACTATCGTGAGCGCCGAAAAGGACGAACTGTACGCCGCACCACTCGAAGGCGTTTGGGAGAAGTCCCAGTTCAGCGCCCAGAACGGGGGCGATTGCGTCGCCCTCATGCCCATCAACGGGGGCGTCGCCTTCGGTGACACCAAACGTCGCGACCTGGACGGCGCCCTCCGCTTCACCGACAAGGAAATGCTGGCCCACATACTCGCCGTCAAGGCAGGCCAGTACGACCACCTCATCCCCGAAGGGACCGAACTCTGAGCCGGCAAACAGGCCACCGGAAGCCCTGACGGCAGGGGCGGGACCCGGTCTGCAGAGGGTCCGCCCTGAGAGGCGCGCGGCAGGGCACTGAATCGGTGGTCACCTTGTGGCGGGCGGGATCCGGCAGCTGGGGCCTGTCTGATAATTGATCTTGTGGTGGGTCGTGGTGAGCTGACAGATGCGGCGCGAGGGCGGATAGCGCCCTTGTTGCCCGGTGTGGATGGCCGTGGGCGGCTGTGGCGGGGTCACCCGCAGGTGATCAACGGAGCGCTGTGGCGGTTGCGGACCGGTGCTCCATGGCGTGACCTGCCCGAGCGCTTCGGGCCGTGGTAGACGGTCTATGAGCGGTTCGCCGCTGGGAAGCGGACGGACCTGGGCCCGTCTGCTGGAGCAGGTCCAGGTAGGCGACGACTCCGTCGGGGCTGTGGAGTGGACAGTGTCGGTGGACTCCACGGTCAACCAGGCCCACCAGCACGCGACCGGCGCCCGTGAAAGGGTGCGGCGGCGGGGGACGAACTGGAAGGTCCGGCACCCGCGTCGGCTGGCCAGACGCCGGGGCGGTCCCGGGGCGGGTTGACCACGAAGGTCTACCTCGCCCTGCGGCGGCCGGGGGCCTGACCCTGGCCGTGGTTGTCGCGCCCGGCAACGTCAACGACTCGACCGTCTTCGATACCGTCGAAGACGGGGACGGTCACCTCCGTCAGCCTTGAGGACAACGACGGCAACGGCGTCATGTGGCAGGTCGATGTGGTCGGTTCGACTGGAAGAAGACGACCTTCGACGTGGACGCCAAGAACAACACCATCCTCCGCGAGGAGAGCGACTAGTAGTGCTTGGTCAGGAAATTCTGTTCAGATATGAGGCGAGGCGTTCGAGGATCTCGTCCGGTCTTGGTCCAGATGTAGGCCTGGAGTCGGTGTTCCAGGCTGCGATCCTGGTCCGCACCCTAACGGTCGGCCGGTCATGGCTCAGACCCCGACGCGCATAGGGACGCCCGGGACCGGAGAGGAGTTCAGGATCAGACGTGTCATCAGCGGGAGCGGTGACGTCCCATCCGTACTTCCCCTGGAACGCAGCCGCCGGACTTCCTGACCCGGGCGCCTTGTCAAGAAACAGTGGCTGAGGCCACGCGAGCCGACTGCCGAAGCCGAGCGCCCTCCAGACGTGCTGCTCACACGCGGTCCGAGCCAGGATCTCGCCCGGACCTCACGTCAGCGGCGTGTGGGGCCGGCTGTCATACGTCGGCGGACACCGGACCGTTGACGGGCATCGTCACCGCGATACGCACCGCGCCGGTGGTCGAGGCTGCGACCTGCACGATCGTGCTCTCTTCCGGGTGGCGGGCAACGGCAGCGGCGATGCCCTCCCCCGTCGGCACGTGGCGCACAATCCATCCCGCGCTCTGGAAGTACGCCTGCACGCGAGCCAGGGCCCGTACCGTCTCATCCTCCGGCAGCGGCTCGCTCGACCAAGTGTGATGGACCGAGGTCCCGGACTCGTCCTGGACCGTGCTGAGGCCTTCCCCGGGCTGCGTGGGCGCCGGCCGAACCCGCAGGACGTCGTAAATCCGGCTGGAGTGGCCGAAGACGCGATGCCGAGCGGAATCGTCGGCCTGCGGGTCCTTCAGTGCGGCGGAGTCGGCAGCGGTCGACGCCGATGTTTTCTCCGGCGGAAGGAAGCAGGGCGATGTCACCTTGAGAGAAGCGAGGCCCTCACCCTTGGCGCGATCCACAACGCCGGTCACGGCGTCCATCCAGAAGTCGTCGGACTCCGTACGCATGTAGACCGTGGGAAAGGAACCGGACCAGTCAACCTCGCCCGACGTGTTGTACTTGTAACCCTGCTTCAGCCAGGCGTCCCGTGCCTGTCGCACGAGGTTCTGGGCCTTGGCCCCCGGAACACCGGTCAGTTTGTAGGTGACGGTGACCGCCACTCGATCGTCAGAGCCGTGGTCGTCCCTGGCGACGCAGGGGCCGACGGGAGCGGGGCCCATGCGCTCCAGTGTTGGCTCGGGAGACATGCCGTCCACCGCCTGGTGGATGATTTCCTCTGCCCGGTCGATCGCCTGCTGCTCATCCATCGTGACCTGCTTCGGTGCTTCTCCGCCGGTTTCCTGTCCGTCCTGCGCCCCGCACCCGGTCACCATGGTCGTCATGGCCAGCAGTGCGGCAGCCGAGATTATCCTGCGTAGATTCACGGCTGTCCTCCGGTAACGATCCTTGCCAGGCTACCGAGAGGCTTTTCGTCCCAGTACTGGGAATGCGCGGGCATCATCTCGCCGCCCAAGCCCGGAAACTTCCCAGCGGGGACGTCGAAGACCACGCCGCCGAAGTCGTCAGAGACCGGGTCGGTTCCGTGGACGATCGAGTGGTCGTCGAAAAACTCCATATATGCCTTCGGATTGAGAGGTGCCAGGGGACCTGCCGGGGGCGGGGCGAGGTTGATGAGATCGTTCTTGGCCGTAGCCGCGAAGACATGGTCCGACGGAATGTTCAGGTCCTTCGCGTGATCCACTCCCACACCCGGGCTGCCCACCATGATCGCGTTGTCCACCGGCAGGTCTATGTGCATTCTCATTGTCTGGCCTGCTACCAGGGACCCGTAGCTGTGACCCAGAAGTGTCTGGTTCACATCGCGATGGTTGGCTTCCTCGATGCCCTGCAAGAAGTTACCCAGCGGCTCCTCGGCCTTGTCTGCCCACTTGGTCTCCGTCGCATCGGTCAGGATGGCCTGCGGGGCGTCGTAACCTAGCCACACGATCGATGCCGTCGAGTGGACGGGAGCCCACCCCTTCGCCGGCCGTGGCCCATGCCTTCTTGCTGGACTTCAGGCCGCCTGTTACAGCGCTGGGACCGGGGCCGGGCTCGACCGGAACCTGGTTGAGCCGCATCGCTACAGGCTGCCGATCAGTCACATCGACTTTGATCTGTTCCCACTCGTCCCACGCCATGAGTAGCCCCGTCATCCCTGCTGATCACTCCGGCCAAGGACACTACATCGCACCAGCAACACGCAACCCACACCATACGGGGCACCCCACGATTGTCAGGGCGCGATTGTGCAGAGCAGAGCGGCGACGACCTGGACGGCGCCCTCCGCTTCACCGACAAGGAAATGCTGGCCCACATACTCGCCGTCAAGGCAGGCCAGTACGACCACCTCATCCCCGAAGGGACCGAACTCTGAGCCGGCAAACAGGCCACCGGAAGCCCTGACGGGATGGGCCGGTAACGCCGATGACGGGCGGGGCCGCCCCCTTGCCGGTGAAATCGTCGCGGCTCCGGGCCGGGCGTCAAGGGTGCTCCTGTTGGCCTCGTACGAAGCCTGGGCAGACCGGATGGGCGTTCCGTTTCGGGAAACCACCGAGCGCGCGCGAGAACGGGTCAACGAGATCATTCGGGCGGAGGGCGCGTTTCGTGTCACTTGTCTGGGCGGCTTGCTCGTCTGTCAAAGACCCCGGCTGTAGGGCATTGGCGTGCAAAATCGAGATCGGAGTCGTTTGGCCCCGGGTGTGAACCCGCTGGCGGACCCACCGACTTTGCACGCATCCTGGTCGGATGCTGATCAGAGAAGCCACCGTCCACGACTGGCCCGCCGTCTGGCCCTTCTTCCAGAAGATCGTCGCGGCGGGCGATACCTTCACCTATCCGGTCGACCTCGGCGAGGAGCAGGCCCGCGACTGGTGGGTGTTGCCCGCCCCGAACCGTACGGTCGTCGCCGTGGATGACGCCGGGGCAGTCATGGGCACGGCGAAGATGAACACCAACCACCTGGGCAACGGCTCGCATATCGCGGGCGCCAGTTACATGGTCGACCCCGCGTACTCGGGGCGGGGTGTGGGCCGGGCGTTGTGTTCGTACAGTGTGGAGTGGGCTCGTGCGGCGGGCTTTCGGGCGATGCAGTTCAACGCCGTCGTGGAGACGAACGTACACGCGGTGAAGCTCTACCGGTCGCTCGGCTTCGAGGTGCTGGGCACCGTGCCCGAAGGCTTCCGGCACCCGACCCAGGGGTATGTCGGGCTGCACATCATGCATCTCGCCCTCTGAGCGGTGGCCGGGAGGCTTCAGCCCGGGACGATGGGATGGGTGAGCGCCGCCAAGTGCCCCTGGGGGTGGCGTACTTCCGTACGTACGACGCCGTCTCCGCGCGGTGGTGAGCCACTCGACCCATACCACTTACCGCCCAATGAAATCCCGGCCCCTACGATTCCCCCACACTTACCCCGCCGTACTTCCCTAAGCACACACGGTGAGGTTGGGTGGCTCCCATGGAATACCGCCCGCTGGAAGCGCTCCCCATAGCCCCCCTGCTCACTCCCGAGTTCGATGTCGATCCCACGGGGGTCTACGACAAGCTGCGCGACCAGTACGGGCCGGTGGCACCGGTCGATTTCATGGGGGTGCCGGTGTGGCTGGTGCTCGGTTATACGGAAGTGCTGGATGTGCTGCGGGACCGCGAGGTCTGGCGGCGGGACATCCGGCACTGGCGGGCCAGGAGGGAGCGGCGGCTGCCTCCCGGGTGGCCGATGCTGCCCGCGTACGAGATGCGGCACACCATGTTCCTCGACGGGGACGAGCACGATACGGCGCGCCGCGTCCTGCACGCCGCCCTCGCGCCGTTCCGGGACACGCGGTCCATGCGGGCCCAGGACCTGCGTTCGACAGTGATCCAGTTCGCGGACGAGCTGATCGGGGTGCTGGCGGCGGACAGCGGAAGGGCCGGGAACGCGGATCTGAGCGCGCAGTACATCCGGCCGCTGCTGCTGATGTTCATGAACCAGCTGTACGGCCTGCCCCAGCAGCTCGGTGACGACATCGTGCTGGACATGTGGCGGATGCTGGACGGCGGCCAGGGCGCGGGAGAGGCGAACGGGCGGGTGCTGGCGGCGATGACCGAACTCGCCGCGTACAAACGGAAGAACCCGGGGCCGGACCTTCCGACGTCCCTGTTCGAGAGCCATCCCACCATGTCCGACGAGGAGATGAGCTGGGAGCTGCTGATGAACGCCGTCTACATCACGGATGTGACCGGCAATCTGATCGCCAACACCGTGCTGGAGCTGCTGCGCGGCAATACGGGCGCGCGGACGAGCCTGTCGGCCGGGCTGATCGGCGAGACCGTCAACCGTGCCGCGCTGGCCAGTCCCCCGGTGGCGAATCTGACCTACCGGTTCCCGGCCTGCGACGTCGAGCTGGGCGAGTTCCTCATACGGACCGGGGACATGGTCATGGCATCGCCCTGGGCCGCCCACGGCGACCCGCTGTTCAGCACCGGGGTGGCCTCCTCGACCACCATCAGCACGCGCGCCCATCTGGCGTGGGGGGCCGGACACCACCAATGTCCCAGCGCCTCGCGGGAGTTGGGGACGATGCTGGTGGTCGCGGCGGTGGAGCGGCTGTTCCACCATTTCGCGCGGGTGAGCATCACCATGCCGTTCGAGGAGCTGCCCTGGCGTTCGGGCGCCGTGGTGCGGGGGCTGCGGTTCCTGCCCGTACGGTACGAGCTGTCCGAGAACAGCTCGGCGCTCCTGCGGCACGGCGCACCGCCCGGCGGGCTGCACGCCGTCTTCCGGGGCGCGGCCGCGGCCACCGCGCCCTCCGACGAGCCCCCCGCCGTACCCCCCGCCGATGACGACGCGCCGCCCACCCGTACCCAGCGCCTGGTGACGGCCATCCAGCGCCTGATGGCGCGCTGGGACCGCTCGAACCGGGAGGAGGACACCCCCAAGGATCGCGCGGACCTCCCGGACCGCGCCTGAGAGGCAGCGCCCTGCAGAGCCCTGCAGAGCCGTATCCCGGGAGCCACATCACCGCAGCCGCGCCACCGCAGCCGCGCCCCGGAGCCGTGCGAGGCTCCGGGAACACGGCGGCCGCGGGACAGCGGGGGCCGGTGGGGCAGAGTGGGCGGGTGGGGCAGTGGGTCAGCCCAGGCGGCGGACCAGTGCGTGGTACTCGTCCCACAGTTCCTTCGGCGCGTGGTCGCCGAAGGTGTTGAGGTGCCCGGGGACGAGCGCGGCCTCCTCGCGCCAGACCTCCTTGTCGACCGAGAGCAGGAAGTCCAGCTCGGGCTCGGACAGTTCCAGGCCGTCCGTGTCCAGGGCCTCCTTGGTCGGGAGGATGCCGATGGGCGTCTCGACGCCGTCCGCCTTGCCGTCGAGGCGCTCCACGATCCACTTCAGGACGCGGCTGTTCTCGCCGAAGCCGGGCCAGACGAAGGACCCGTTCTCGTCCTTGCGGAACCAGTTCACGTAGTAGATCTTCGGCAGCTTCGCCGGGTCCTTGCCCGCGCCGACCTTGACCCAGTGGCCCATGTAGTCGCCCATGTTGTAGCCGCAGAACGGCAGCATGGCGAACGGGTCGCGGCGCAGCTCACCGACCTTGCCCTCGGCGGCGGCGGTCTTCTCGGAGGCGACGTTCGCGCCCAGGAAGACACCGTGCTGCCAGTCGAAGGACTCCGTGACCAGCGGTACGGCGGAGGCGCGCCGGCCGCCGAAGAGGATCGCGGAGATCGGCACGCCCTTGGGGTCCTCCCACTCGGGCGCGATGATCGGGCACTGTCCGGCCGGGACGGTGAAGCGGGCGTTGGGGTGGGCGGCGGGGGTGCCGGACTCGGGGGTCCAGTCGTTGCCCTTCCAGTCGGTGAGGTGTGCGGGCGGCTCCTCGGTCATGCCCTCCCACCAGATGTCGCCGTCGTCGGTGAGCGCCACGTTGGTGAAGACGGAGTTGCCCCACATGGTCTTCATGGCGTTGGCGTTGGTGTGCTCCCCGGTGCCGGGCGCGACACCGAAGAAGCCCGCCTCGGGGTTGATCGCGTAGAGCCGGCCGTCCTCGCCGAAGCGCATCCAGGCGATGTCGTCGCCGATGGTCTCCACGGTCCAGCCGGGGACGGTCGGTTCCAGCATGGCGAGGTTCGTCTTGCCGCAGGCGGACGGGAAGGCCGCGGCGACGTACTTCGACTCCCCCCGCGGCGGCGTCAGTTTGAGGATCAGCATGTGCTCGGCGAGCCAGCCCTCGTCGCGCGCCATCACGGACGCGATGCGCAGCGCGTAACACTTCTTGCCCAGCAGCGCGTTGCCGCCGTACCCGGAGCCGTACGACCAGATCTCGCGGGACTCGGGGAAGTGCGAGATGTACTTGGTGGTGTTGCAGGGCCACGGCACGTCGGCCTCACCGGCGGCGAGCGGCGCGCCGAGGGTGTGGACGGCCTTGACGAAGAAGCCGTCGGTGCCGAGTTCGTCGAGGACGGGCCGGCCCATGCGGGTCATGGTGCGCATGGAGACGGCGACGTACGCGGAGTCGGTGATCTCGACGCCGATCGCGGAGAGCGGCGAACCCAGCGGTCCCATGCAGAACGGGACGACGTACATGGTCCGGCCGCGCATCGAGCCCCGGAAGACACCGGTGCCCTCCCCGGTTCCCGCGGCGTCGCCCGCGCCCGCTCCCTCGCCCGTGAAGATGGCGCGCATCTCCGCCGGGGCCTTCCAGTGGTTGGTCGGGCCCGCGTCCTCCTCCTTCTCGGAGCAGATGAACGTACGGTCCTCGACGCGCGCCACATCGGACGGGTCGGAGGCCGCGTAGTACGAATTGGGCCGCTTGACCGGGTCGAGCTTCTTGAACGTGCCCTTGGCGACGAGCTCCCCGCACAGGCGCTCGTACTCGCTCTCGGACCCGTCGCACCAGACCACCCTGTCCGGCTGGGTGAGGGCCGCGATCTCATCGACCCAGGAGATCAGCTCCCGGTGCCGGGTGGGGATGGTGCCGGGGGACGGGTCGGCTGCCCGGTCGGTGCCGGAGGGCGAGGGGATCTGGGAGGTCGAAGAGGTCTGGGGGGCGGCCCCGGAGAGCGCTGCTTCGCGCGCCACGTTTGCTCCTTGATGAGGGTTTGAGTGGTATGCCCCTTGGGGGCTGCGACCCGGATGCTTCCTTCGCCACGCATCGCCGCTCATCCGGTGCCGCCCGCACTCATTTGATCATCCGACTAGTCCACCCATATGTCCAGGGGGCATCACACGTGAGCATCGCCACTGGGTGTGGCGCCCTGCACACGGAGGCGCATGGTTGCGCGATCACCCGTCGGTACGTACGGACGCGCCCCGGCGCACCCGGCCGCGCGCCGGGGCCCGGCATGCGGGATCCAGTGCCGTCCGCGCGGTCCGGCACGCCGGATCCAGTGCGGCCCATGGGGGCCCGGCATGCCGAGCGTCACCTCTTCGAACCTGTCGTACCGACGCGTAACCTACGGACCCGTAGGTAGCATGAGCCCTATGACTCCTGCCGCGTCGTCCCCTGCCGCGTCCGATCCGATCGCGCCCGATCCCGCGTCCGATCCCGCGTCCGATCCCGCCGTGACCGATCCGGCCGCGGACCTCAAGCCGAAGATGCGCGGCTGGCTGCACGCGGGGATGTTTCCCGCCGTACTCGTCGCGGGACTGGCCCTGATCGCCCTGACGGACTCCACCCGCGCCCGGATCGCCTGCGGCATCTACGTACTGACTGCATGTCTTCTCTTCGGCGTCAGCGCCGTCTACCACCGCGGCAACTGGGGGCCGCGCGGCGAAGCCGTACTGCGCCGGCTCGACCACGCCAACATCTTCCTGATCATCGCGGGCACCTACACCCCGCTGACCATGCTGCTCCTGCCCGCCTCGACGGGCCGGACCCTGTTGTGGGCGGTATGGGCGGCGGCGGCGGCCGGGATCGCGTTCCGGGTCTTCTGGGTCGGCGCGCCCCGCTGGCTCTACACCCCCTGCTACATCGCGATGGGCTGGGCGGCCGTCTTCTTCCTCCCCGACTTCCTGCGCGCGGGCGGGATCGCCGTACTCGTGCTGGTGATCGTCGGCGGGGTGCTCTACAGCGCGGGCGGGGTGATCTACGGCCTCAAGCGGCCCAACCCGTCGCCCCGGTGGTTCGGCTTCCACGAGGTGTTCCACTCCTTCACGCTGGCCGCGTTCGTGGTGCACTTCGTCGGCATCTGGCTGGTGGCGTACCGGCACCCCTGAACCGGCACCAGCACCTAACCGCACGACCCCCCACGGCCGCGGCCGTGGGGGGTCGTGCGGTTACCGGGCCGTCCGCTCGTCGTACGGCCTCGCACCTTGTACGCCTCACCCACCTCGTACGGCTTACGCGTCTCGCGCGCCCCGCACCGGGCGCGGCCGCAGCTTCCGCGCCACTCCGCCGAGCGCGGCTTCGGCCGGGTCCGCGGCCGCGACGCACGGGCCACCCGCCAGGCCCCGACCCCCACCACCAGGACGACCACACCCGCCACCACCGGCTCGCCGCCCAGCAGAAACGCCGCGACACACAGCGCGGCGACGGCGGAGACCAGTGCATGGACGAACAACCCCATCCCGTCCTCCCCTTCAACACCCCCACTCCGGCGCCTTTACGGAGTGTTTGCTTGCCCTTTACGCATCGTTACATATCGCCCGCCCAAAACAAGAGGGCGTCGGCAAGAGGCTTCGGACCGGACGCATACGCGCCGCGATCGTCCTCGGCCGGGCTTACATGTCATGCGTGGCTTACACGTCATGCGTGGCTTACACGTCGTATGTGGCTTACACGTCGTACGCGCGCAGCCACAGTTCCAGTGTGAGCACGAGCCAGAGCTTGCCCCCCTGTCCGGGCAGCAGCGCTCCCTCGCCCTTCATCCACGCGCGTACGGTGTCCTGCCGGAACAGACCGCGCGCGCGTGCCTCCCTGCCCAGCAGCAGATCGCCCGCCAGCCCCTTCAGCGGTCCGCCGAGCCACTGCTGCACGGGGACGCTCATCCCGCTCCTGGGCCGGTCCACGACGGTGCCGGGCAGCAGATCCCGTACGGCTTCCTTGAGCACCCACTTCTCCACGGCGCCGTTGAGTTTCCAGCGCGGCGGGGTCGCGAAGGCGTGGTCCACGACCCGGCGGTCGAACAGCGGGGCGCGGCCCTGGACGGCCCGGGAGGCGGTGAGCCGCTCGACCTTGGTGAGGATGTGATGGGCGCCCTTGGTCCGCAGATTGCAGTGCAGCAGCTGGTTGAGCAGATGACCCATCCGGCCGTCGCGCTCCCCGGGCCGCAGATACGGGGTGATGAAACGCTCCGGCGCGGGCAGGGTGCGCAGCGCCTCCAGCACGTCGGGGTGCAGGAGGTCGGGCAGATCGGTGAAGCACTTGCGGTACGAACGGAGATAGGCGGTCTCCCTGGCGTCCCGCTTGCGCCCACCCAGCTCCCGCAGGTCGTCGCGGTGCATCTCCTGGACCAGCATCGACAGGTTCTTCGGCCCGCCGAACACCGGGTCGCCGCCCTCCCCGTTGAGCACGACCCGCAGCCCGTCGCCCGCGACCGCCTCCGCGAGCATCAGGTTCGGCACGGTCAGCGGGTCACCCACCGGGCTGTCGAGCAGTCCGGCCGCCTCCGCGAGACATGCCGCCACGGCGTCGCCGGAGACGGTGAGCACCCGGTGGCGGGTGTGGCAGTGTGCGGCGACCAGCCCCGAATAGCCCAGTCCGCCCGGGAGTTCGTCGCCGAAGCTGATGGAGTACGTGTGCACGGGGTGGGTGTGCAGTTTGGCGGCCAGCGCGGTGACGAGCGAGCTGTCGACCCCGCCGGACAGCAGGACGCCCACGGCCTCCGCCTCCGGGAGCCGCATCGCCGTCGCCTCCTCCAGCAGCTCGCGCAGGCGCAGGGCGTAGGTCTCGGGCGGTGCGCCGGCGTCCTCGATCAGCTCCCGGGGCTCCCAGTAGTGCTCCTCGGTGACGGCGCCACCGCCCGCGAGCCGCAGGACCCGCCCCGGCAGCACCTCGCGCACACCGCGCAGCAGCGTCTCCTCCCCCGGAAGGTAGGCGAACGTCAAGAAGCTTCGTACGGCGGATAGTTCGAGTCCCGCGTCGAGCGCGGGCCAGCGGCGCAGCGCCCGTAGCGAGGTCGACGCGGCCCAACTGTCGTCGGCACGGGCGTAGAAGAGCGTACGGGCGCCCATGTGGTCGCGTATCAGGATGAGTTCGTCATCCTCCTCCTGGACGGCGAGCGCGAACATGCCCTCCGCCGCACGGATCCCGGCCGCCCCGAGCCGTACCCAGCAGCGCAGCAGCAGCTCCCCGTCCGGGCAGCCACCCGGGACATACGCGCCGTCGCGGGCGAGCGCGGCAAGCAGTTCGGGCCTGTTGTGCAGGGTGACCTCGCCGACCGCCGTACGGCCGTACGCGCTGAACGGGCCGGTGGCGTAACCGGGTTCGTCCAGAACCAGCGCCACACTGCCGGTGGGCCCGGTGTCCGTCCGTACCGCCGCGCCCATCGACGCCAGGTGGTAGCGCGCCCGCTCGGGGGTCGCCGCCAGGCAGGCACAGAAACGTGCCATGGTCCGCCTCTTTCTCGTGCGCTTCTTCGCCGGTTGGGGTGTCCGTCTATCCGAAGTCGCCGTCGCTCCAGCCGCCGTCCCCGGAACCCCAGTCGTCACCACCGCCACCGTCCCCACCGCTGTCGCCCGCGTCTCCGCCCGCCGACGAGGGTTTCCGGGCGGCCTGTTGCCGGCGCAGCTCCTCCTCTTCCTCGGCGGTGAGACGGGCGGGCGGGAGCTGGGCGGCGGTGAGCGCGACGGTCGCCATGCCGAGACCGCCCAGCACCGCGCCCGTCCGCCCGCCGAACGACGTCCGGTTGACGAGGACCGTCCCGCCCCGGCCCCAGACCGTGCGGCCGTAGCCGATGTCGCGGCCGTACGTCACCGAGCCGTCCGCCGCCAGGCGCTTGATGATCCGCCCGCCGAGGAGTTCGTCGGTCCCGGCGCCGCCCCGGTTGTCGTGCCAGCGCACCAGCCGCCCGTCGCGGTGCCGCCACTCCTCGCGCCCGTCCGCGTATCCGCGGTGGACGCTGCCGTCGGCGAGCAGCTCATCTCTGTACGACGTCTCGCGTGGCCGGTTCATCGTCACTTGTCCTTGTCTCGTCCGGCCGGTTGCCCCGGCCAGGTCATGAAGCCCGCCGTACGCAGATCGCGCAGCCCCGTCCACACGGAGTGGACGGGCGTCCGCGGCCCGCGCGCCAGCCGCAGGACCGTACGGAGCAGCCGGGCCGGGGACACGGATTCCACCTCGGCGGTGCGCCCTTCGGCGAGCCAGTCCAGCTCCCGGGGGGCGAGCCCGGCGGGCAGCGCGGTACGGACCGGCCCGGGACCCGCCTCACCGGCCCCGTCCCGCCGCGTGAACAGGTGCAGCGCCCTCGCGTGCCGGGGCGCCAGGCCCATCGACACGACCCGTACACCCGGGAACGCGGCGCGCACCCGGGCGGTGAGCGCGATGCCGGGGACGCTCGCGTCGTGCAGGACATGCACGGTGGCGCCGTCCACCCGGCCGAGCCCGGCGGTCAGCCGGGGGTCGAGCGGCAGGTCGGCGGCGGCGAACACCGGGCAGGCGGCCTCCAGATGCACATCGTTGGCGAGGAGCATCCGGGCCACGGACCGGCTCTGGCAGACGAGCAGCCGGGGCAGCCCGTAGTCGTAGAGATCGGGTTCGGAGTCGGAGTCGGAGTCGGGGTCGGGGAAGTGACCGGGGACGGAGTCCGTCGGTGTCGGCGGCGGTGCCGATGCCGGTGCGACCAGCAGCCCCGGTACCTCCCCGTGCCGGTCCCCGTACCTCCGCAGCGCCCGCGCGAAGCGCTCGTACCGTACGGGAGCGGCGGGTGCCAGGGCGATCCGGCGCGGGAGCTGGTGCAGCGGGCGCAGGACGCGGCAGGTCTCGTAGTACAGCTGGAGTTCGGTGAACCGGATCCGGCCGGGCGCGCCCGCGCGGGTGACGGCGGTCGCCAGGGCGCGGTCGAGGGTCAGGTCGAGGATCCGGTCCAGCAGCCGACCGCCGGGGGTGCCGGTCGGGGTGCCGGTCGGTGTGCTGATTGGTGTGCCGGTCGGTGTGCCGGTCGGTGTGCTGATTGGCGTGCCGGTGGGCGTGCTGATTGGTGTGCTCATCGTGCCGCCTCTTCGCCGGGCCAGCTGAGGAATCCGAGGGCCTCGGCCCCGCGCCGGTCGGTGTCGACGGCGGCGGTGGCCCGTTCCACCACCCGGACCACGGCGGCGAGCAGCTTCACGGGCGGCACCCCGGCCAGGGCGCCGGTCCACCCCTTGGCCAGCCAGGCCAGTTCGGCGGCGGTCAGGGCACCGGTCGCGCGCAGGTCGTACAGAGTGGCCGGTTCCGGCCGCGGGCCGCGCAGGGACGCTGTGCCCTTCCCGGACATCACGGAGCGCGGCGGCAGTCCCGCGTCGATCACTCTCCGGCCGGGCAGCGTCTCCCGTATCCGCTCCGTCAGCAGGCAGCCGGCCGGGTCCGCGTCGTGCAGGACGATCACGGGGACCGCCTCCGGGACCGCCCGTACCTCCGTGACCAGCACGATCTCGTACTTCTGCGGGATCTTGTTGATCTCCAGGAACACCAGGACCGAGCTGTCCTGGCAGAACAGCGCGGCCTTCGTCCCGGCGAGCAGGGCGGCGTCATGGTGGGCGGTGCGGTCCACGACGCCGGGCGGGAGCGCACCGTACAGTTCGCGCCATCTCGCCAGCACCGTCGAGCGGAAGTAGCCGATCGGCAGCTTCTCCTCGCGCCTCGTGCCCACCAGCTTCGCGATCAGCTGGACGACGACCCCGATGAGGAGCACAGCGCCGAAGACCGCGAAGACCAGCCCGTCCCCGCCCTCGTGCGCTCCGACGGCCAGCAGCGCGCCGCTGATCGGCAGCCCGATCAGCGAGCAGCCGATGGCGCCGTCGCGGCCTCGCCCGGCGGTCCTGTTCCTACGGGTGGCGGCGAAGCAGAGCTGTTCGACGGTGATCTTCAGCCGGCCGCCGTCGGTCAGTTTCTCGGTGAGGCGGCGGATTCCGACATCGCTGATGCCCAGGTCGTTGGTCTTCGGGTCGAGGGCGAATCGGCGCTCGCATGTGGAGCAGGTCAGGTCGGGGCGCTCGCGGCGGAGCAGCCTCTTGTCGCAGTGCGGACAGATCATCGCGGTCCCTCCGGGAGTGTGGTGGCCCCGTCCGGCCAGCTCAGGAAGGCGAGACCATCGGCGGCGCGCAGGTCGCCGCCGGCCGCCGTCGCCATCGTCGCCGTCCGAATGGCGCGTTCGACGATTTTGGTGACCCCGGCGAGCAGCAGCGCGGGCGGCACCCCGATGAGGCTGCTGGTCCAGCCCTTGCGCCGCCAGGCCGGTTCGTCCTTGGTGAGGGTCCCGGTCCCGCGCGGCGCGCGCAGGTCGGCCCGCGCGGGCGCGGCCCGGCACACCGGCACCGCGCCCCGCCTGTTCATCACGGCGCGCGGCGGCAGCCCGGCGTCCACGACCTCGCGGCCGGGCAGTTCGGCGCGGGTCCGGCTCGCGAGCAGACAGCCCGCCGTGTCCGCGTCGTGCGGTACGACGACGGGCACAGCGGGCACACCGGGCACCGCGTCCGACAGATCCCGTACCCGCGCGGCGAGTACGACACCGAGCCGCCCCGGGATCCCGTTGGCGGCCAGGAAGACCAGGGTGTGCCGGTCCGGGCAGAGCAACACGGCCCGGGGAAAGGCGGGTTGGCCGAAGTCCTGGATCCCGGTCCGCGCGTCGGCCACGACGCCGTCCGGGGAGGACCCGTAGCCCTCGGGCCAGTTGTCCATCAGCAGCGGGCCCCGGAAGCAGCTGATCGGGTTCGGCTCGGGGAAGGGGCCGGATTCCATCAGGGTGGTGATGGTGATGACGACGGTGAAGGCGCGGATCAGTCCGCCGGTGATGGTCAAGAAGAGCGTCGTGCGGCCTGTCGACAGCCCGAGGCCCAGCAGTCCGACGCCGAGCACCGGATACGCCGGCGCCGGCCCGGAGACCTCCCAGGTTTTCTTCCTGGTGCGGGTGCGCATCGTGGACCGCGTCGCCGAGAACCGGAGCCGGCTGACGGTCGTCTTCATCCGGCCGTCGTCGGTGAGTTTCGCGACGGTGTGCCGTACCTTCGCGTCGCTCAGCCGCGGTGTGTCGCGCCGGGGGTCGAGGGCGAACGTCCGGCGGCATGCGGGGCGGGTACGACCGGGCAGCTCCTTGTACCGCGGCCTCTCCGCACAGTGCGGGCAGATCACCTGAGCCCCTCCAGCGCGGCGGCCCGACGCAGTCCGGCCGCGAGGCGTTCCCGTACGGTGACGGCGCCGATGCCCCGTACGCGCTGGAGCCGCTCGATGTCACGGAGCGCGGCGGCGAGCGCGGTGAAGTCGGCGTCGGCGCTCGCGGCGAAGCGCCGCTCGACCTCCTCGGCGGTGATCGCGTAGTCCTCGTGGTCGATCCCGTAACCGGTGTTGGCGGCGAGGATGTTCGGCGGACGGGACCCGCGATTGGCGAAGGAGTGCGGCATCATCTCGGGGATCCGTATCAACTCCCCTGGTAAGAGCGCGACTTCGGCAGCCCGTCCACGCGTCGCGTCGTACAGGCCGCAGCCCGCGCGCCCGAGGCCGAGGACGAAGCGCTCGCCGCCGTGGGCGTGCGGGGTGAACGTGCTGCGCGGGCCGACGACGCCGAGTTCGAAGGTGGCGTTGGAGGGCCGCTCGGGGCAGGTCTTCGCGTCCCCGACGAAGTAGTGGGCGAACTGCCCCTCGTCGATGAACCGGAGGAACTCCTCGCTCGGCCCCAGCTCCCGGGAGCCGTCCCGGTCCGTGAAGAACACGCGCCCCCCGGACCCCATCCGGAACACCTCGACCCCGTACGGTAATTCGGCCGCGGGCGGCTGCCTCGTGGACCGTTCTCTCGCGGACCGTTCTCTCGCGGACCGCTCTGCCGTGGACCGCTCTGCCGTGGACCGCTCTGTCATGAACCTTCGCCTCGTGGACCGTTCTGCCGTAGAGCGTTCCCCACCACGTGTTTCATCGGACATCGATGCCCCTCATCGTGCTGCCGAATACGATCGCATCGTATGGCTGAATCCTGGAACACCCGGAGCGGATGCGATGAATCACGTACGGCACCGGGGCGAAGCGGCGGATGTTCGGAGCAGGACCGTCTCAGCGCGGGGGCTCGTCGGCGAGGGCGGCCCGGCAGCGGTTCAGATAGCCCGCGAAGTCGCCGCGCTGACGTGCGGTCAGCCGGGAGAGCATGCGTTCCTCCAGGTCGCCGATGGGCTCGTCGAGAGCGGCGAGCAGCGCCTCGCCGGTGTCGGTGAGGCCGAGGAGCAGGGCCCTGCGGTTGCCGGGGTCGCGGCGGCGGGTGATCAGGCCGCGCTGTTCGAGCACGGCGACCAGGTCGGCCATGGACTGGGCGGTGACGAAGGAGTTGCGCGCCAGCTGGGCGGAGCTGAGACCGGCACGGCGGCGCAGCACGGTCAGGGCGGTGTACTGGAGGGCGGTGATGCCGTGCGGCTTGACCACTTCGTCCATGCGGGAGCGCACGGCGAGTTCGACCTGCTTGATGATGTAGAGCATGGAGGGACCGACATCCGGCCCCTCCGCCCCCGCTCCCCGCTCCGATCCCACTCCCGATCCCACTCCCGCCCCCGGAGTCTCGCGTTCTGCTCCGGGCCGGTCCTCACACACGTACGGCCTCATGTCGGCCACCTCCGGTCCCGTCGACTGCGCCCCGCGCGCACGCCACCCGACACATACTTGCATTGATCAGGTTTCCTGATGGCGGCGCGCCTCTTCCCAATCGGCGAAGAGCACGCAATCATCAGGAAACCTGTTGGTCGCAGTGGCGCGACCGGCACGCGACGAATGGGGCGGTCCATGTCTGTTTCCGCAGCACCGCAAAACGGATCGGCCGGAGACGACCCGGTCGGTCCCCATGGTGGTGTGGGCAGGCCCGAACCGGAGCCCCGGGCGCTGTTCATCGGCGGCGAGTGGCGCGGGGCGGCCTCCGGGGCAACCCGCGAGGTGATCGATCCGTCCACCGGCCAGGTGGTCACGACGGTCGCCGAGGCGGACGTCGAGGATCTCGACGCCGCCGTCGCCGCGGCCCGCCGGGCGTTCGACGAGGGGCCCTGGGCCTCGATGCCGGGCCGCGAGCGCGCCCGTATCCTGCACCGCGTCGCGGACCTCATCCGCCGCCGCGAGGACGACCTCGTGGCGACCGAGAGCGTCGATGTGGGCAAGCCGGTCTCGCTGTGCCGGGCCGTGGACGTGGCGACCGTCGCCGAGCAGTACGAGTACTGCTCGGCGCTGGCGCAGGGCGTGGACGGGGCGACACGGCGGCTCCCGTTCCCCTCGCACGCGTACACGGTGCGCGAGCCGCTCGGAGTGGTCGGGGCCATCACCCCGTTCAACTTCCCGCTGATCCTGAGCAGTTCGAAGATCGCGGCGGCGCTCGCCGCCGGAAACACCGTCGTCCACAAGCCCGCCGAGGAAACCCCGCTCAGCGCGCTGCTGATGGCGGAGATCCTGGCCGAGGCCGGGGTCCCCGACGGGGTGCTCAATGTGGTGACCGGCGCGGGCACCGTGATCGGCGAGGCGCTGCTGCGCCACCCCGGCGTGGACAAGGTCGCCTTCACCGGCTCCACCGCGGTGGGCCGGCACGCGGCCTCCGTCGCCGGTCGGATGCTCAAGCCGGTCACGATGGAGTTGGGCGGCAACGCGGCGAACATCGTCTTCGAGGACGCCGATCTGGAGAGCGCGATCGGCGCGGTGATCAAGGGCTTCGTCTTCAACACCGGCCAGTTCTGCATGGGCGGGCCACGTCTTCTCGTACACCGCTCGCTGTACGACACGGCGCTCGGCATCCTCGAAGGCGCCGTGGCCGGGGTGCCGGTCGGCGACCCCTTCGACCCGGCGACGGTCGTCGGCCCGATGACGGGGGAACGGCACCTCGCGAAGGTCGAGGAGTACGTACGGATCGCCCGCGAGGAGGGCGGCCGGGTGATCACCGGCGGCGCCCGCGTCCACGAGGAGACCGGCGGTTTCTACTACGCGCCCACGGTGATCGCCGACCTGACCAACGACGCGCGCGCCGTACAGGAGGAGATCTTCGGCCCGGTGCTGACCGTGCAGCCCTTCGACACGGAGGACGAGGCGGTGGCCCTGGCGAACAGCACACCGTACGGCCTGGCCTCCGGCCTCCAGACCCAGAACCTCACCCGGGCGCACCGGGTGGCGGGGCGGCTGAAGGCGGGAATCGTCTGGGTCAACGACTGGGCGATGCTCGACCCGGCGATCCCGTTCGGCGGCGTGAAACAGTCGGGGTACGGGCGGGAGTACGGGCCGGAGGCGCTGGAGGCGTACACGAAGGTCAAGTCGGTAGTGATCAAGCTGACCTGACCGACCGGCTGGCCTGACCGACCCGACCTCGGCCAACCGACCGACCGACCGCACCAAACACCCCCCACACACACCGCCAACAACGCCCCCACCACTCCCAACCCCCAACCGCACCAGGAGTAGCAGCATGCCCACACCAGTAACCACCACCATCGCGGCAGTGGTCGAGTCCGCCGGCGCGGGTTTCTCCTTCGCCGAGGTCGGCCTGGCGGAGCCCCGCCCCGATGAGGTGATCGTCCGGATGGTCGCGGCGGGCATCTGCCACACCGACCTGGGCGTCGCCTCGGGCGCCCTCCCCTTCCCGCTGCCCGGGGTGCTGGGCCACGAGGGTGCCGGGGTCGTGGAAGCGGTGGGCGCGGCGGTCACCCGGGTCGTCCCCGGCGACCACGTCCTGCTCTCCTTCACCTCCTGCGGCGGCTGTACGGCGTGCCGGGGCGGCCACCCCGCGTACTGCGGCCAGTGGCTCCCCCTGAACCTCCTGGGCGGCACCCGTGCCGATGGCAGTCACACCCTGACCAGGGGCGATACGAACATCGGCGGCCACTTCTTCGGGCAGTCGTCGTTCGCCCACCATGCCCTGGTCGACGAGCGCAGCGTGGTGAAGGTCCCCACCGACGCGCCGCTCGACCTGCTGGCCCCGCTGGGCTGCGGTGTCATGACCGGTACGGGCGCCGTCTGGAACGTACTCTCACCGAGCCCCGGCGACACCCTCGTCATCACGGGGGCGGGCGCGGTGGGCCTCTCCGCCGTCATGGCGGCCCGCCTCACCCCCGCGACCCGGGTCATCGTGGTGGACCGCGTACCGGCGCGCCTGGACCTCGCCAGGGAACTCGGCGCCACCCACACCATCGACACGCGCTCGGCCGACCTGGTCGAGGCCGTCGCCGAGATCACCGCGGGCGGGGGCGCGAACGGCGTCATCGAGACCACGGGCCATGTCGGCGTCCTCAAGTCCGCCCTGACCACGCTCGCCGCCCGGGGCACCGCCGTCATCGTGGGCGCCCCGGCCTTCGGCGTCGAGGTGCCGGTCGACGTCAACTTCATGATGCCGGGCCGCCGCGTCGTCGGCCTCACCCTCGGCGACGCCGAGACCCAGACGCTCCTCCCGGTCCTGGTCGAGCTGGTCCGCTCGGGCCGCCTCCCGGTGGACCGCCTGGTCAAGCACTACCCGTTCGAGAAGATCGGCGAGGCGGTGGCGGACACCCTCTCCGGCGACACCATCAAACCGATCCTCCGCTTCTGACGAAATCGCGACAGCCGCTCCGCACAGGAGAAATACCGCACGCGATATCGAGCGACCGCATTCCCATAAAGACTCGCCGAATCGCACAATGGTTGAGCTGTTTTGAGTCACTTACTGAAAGTCCGAAAAACAAAATTCAGGTCGTCCTCGGAGACCTCGAATATTGATCAAAATTCCACCGGCGTACTGACAGGAATGTCGCACAGCCACTATCTTGTGGTGCGAGCCGGCGGGAATGATTCCCCGTCCGGGTCACGCAGGTATGAAAATGCGTGACCCGGCGGAGTCATCCGCCGCACCGCCTGCCCCTGCGGGCGGGCACATTCCAAGCAGCCCCCGTCATTTCTCCGGAGGAAAACTGCATGAAGCAAACACGTATCGGTCGCGCGGGCATCGTCGCCACCCTGATCGCCATCCTGTTCACCGTCGCGCAGGCACCGGCCTCCGCCGCGCCGTCCGGCTGGCACCGGCTGGAGAGCTTCAAGACCGGCCAGGCCGTGGGGCTCAAGATCGGGCAGAGCTGGACCAAAAAGTTCAGCGTCCCCGGCAGTGAATACCAGTTCCTCAAGAAGACCGGCGGCTACTACGAGGTCGTCCAGAACGACAAAGTCTGGATCTGTCTCGACAGCAACCACGCCGGCAAGGTTTACGGCCACAGCTGCAACGGCGGCGACTTCCAGCGCTGGCGCGTCGAGGAACTCGGCACGAAGTGGACCGATTTCTACCAGCGCAGCACGCCCGTGTACCGCCTCATCAACAAGGCCACCGGCCGGTGTCTCGACGCCAACTACGACGGGGATCTCTACACCCTCGGCTGCAACGGCGGAACGTACCAGATGTGGATGCACCTCGCCCCATGGCGTTGAGCCGAACCAGTTGAGCCGAACCAGTTGAGCCGTACCGGTTGAACAGAACCAGTTGAGCCGTACCGACCCGAATTCGCCATCGAAAGCCCGGCGATACCCCGCGCACAGATAAAAAAACCCCTGGCCGGGCCACCCCTCCCGAGGGAGCGAGGCGGCCCGGCCAGGGGCCGACGGCGATCAGCCGATGGTCTGGCGCGTCTTCCAGTAACCGGCAGGCGCGATGATCTCGGCACCGCTGCCCGAGAGGGCGGTCCTGCTGCCGGGGTGGAGACGTACAGAACCGTTGCCGAGAACGGTCCACAGATCCGGGACCCCGTCCCCCGTGACGTCTGGGGTGCCCATGAGGTGCGGTATCGATGTGCTGGACCAGCCGGAGGCTCCGTACTCGGCGTCGGCTCCGCCCGCCGAATTCGCGGCCGCCGCAAGCGAGTTGAAGTCGACGCCGCCGGACGCCGCCTTGACTCCGGTACGGAGCAGCAGGCGCCCGCTCCCGTCCGAGCGGTAGACCAGGTCGACAACCCCGTCGCCCGTGACATCCAGGACGGTGACGATGTCCCGGGCGGACCAGGCGGAGGCGGAGAGCCGGACCGCCTGCTGGACGGTGGCGCCGTTGTAGCCGGCGAGGACCCAGAGCGCGTCCCCGGTGGTGACGAAGAAGTCGGCCCGCCCGTCCCCGTTGGCATCGCCCGAGGAGACGACCTGCGTGAAGGTGCTGGGGCTGGGCGCCCCGGCGGGGAGCAGGATCTCGCGGCGCTTGCCGATGTTCACGGCGCCGTACCCGTCACCGGGGTAGACCCACAGCTTGCCCTCGACCCGGACGACAAGATCCTGGAGGCCGTCGCCTCCGTATATATCGCCGTTGTGGGTGATCAGCGCGTTCTTGAAGTGCCCGGAGGGCGCGGCGACATAGAACGGAAGGCTGTCGCCGTTGGGATCCTTGGCCGGGTTGTCCCGGTAGGCGCCGGGCATGGAGTAGCCCAGTTTCCCGCTGGGCTTGCTGAGATCACTGGTGGCCTGCGAGGGATAGAGCGCGAGGTTGCCGGCCTCGGTGACGGTGAAGAGATCGGGCAGCCGGTCGCCGGTGAAGTCGCCGGGGGCGTCCGCCTGATCGCGCGGGGTGACGTAGAAGAAGTGCTTCGTCGGTACGGAGACGTTGTCGGCTCCGTCGACGGTCCGTACGTACAGCACGTTCGGACCCGCGGCGGGCGGCCTGGCGTTGGTGATGGTCCCGTTGACGCTGGTCGCGGTACCTGCCGTACGGGACAGGGAGAACGGGTAACTGGCGGAGTTGAAGCCGTACTCGTAGCGCACGACGTCCTTGTTCAGGGCCCGGACGGTGAAGGAGCCGGGGGTGCCGAACTTCTTGGTGCTCCAGAGCGCATCCTCGGGCTGGTTGCCGAAGCCGTCGTTGTTCTTGTCGGCGTCGGGGAAGTCGACGGAGGAGACCTCGGGCGGCTGGGGCGCGCTGGTGTCGAGGATGAAGCGGCAGGGCGTCTTCTTCGGCGCGTAGCCCGACGACGCGCCCGCGTCGTCGAAGGCCCGTACCCGCCAGGAGTACACCGTGTTGTTGGTCAGCTTGCTGGTGGAGAAGGAGGTGGTGGTGACACGGGCGGCGGCGGTGTCCTTGCCCACGGAGCGCTTGCCGGTGGCCTTGAGCAGGTCGCCTGTGGCGGCCCACTTACCGGTCGCCCACAGGTCGAAGTCCAGGTAGTCGAGGTTGCTGTCCTTGTCGGTCGCCGCAGCGGTGAAGGTGATGTCCCCCGCGCCCATGCGGGCGTAGGGCTCGGTGGTGGTGCACTTGGCCTCGGGGTTGAGGAAGAGACCGGTGGGGGTGGTGGGGCGCCGGTTGTAGTCGAGTGCGAGTTTGGGGGCGCTCTCGCCGTTGGCGGAGAACTTCTTCCAGGCGTACTGCGCATCCTCGTTCACCGCGCGCATACCGAAGGTGACGCTGCCCAGGCCCTTGTCCGCGGCCTGCTGGGCGGCCTTCTTCACGTCGAACTTCTCGCGATCCTTGGGGCAGCTCGTTTTCCAGCCGTGCGCGAAGCTCTTGGTGGTGATCCTGTTGCCGTTGTGGAGCTTGGGGGCGTTCTTCCAGTTCGTCTTCGAGTCGATCCGGTCGGTGAGATGCACGGTCATGGCCCGGTCGCTGCACGACCACGCGTAGGTCGCCATGACCTGGAGCGTGGCACGGGTGATGACCGTGCCCTTCAGGTCCTTGTCGTACTCCATGTTGAAGAAGGACCGTGAGGTTCCCCAGGTGTCCGACTCGAAACCGACCCTCGCCTCATGGGTGCCACCCTTGTTGAAGCCCTTGCCGTTGTAGAAGGTGGCCTTCGGGTAGCGGTTGTAGACGGTGGTCCAGTTCTCCATGTCCTTCTTGACCGAGGGGTCGATGAAGACCGGGAAGACCGTGGAGGGGTCGGACAGGAGTTCCGCGTCCGGGGTGATGATCCAGTCGGCGCCGGAGAGATCGGCGTCCACCAGCGCGCCGTGGGAGTCGGGCGAGGGACCGTTGAGACCCGGCAGGGACAGCGTCGCAGCCGTCCCGGTCTTCGACGGCTCGGGGACGGGATCCGACGGGACGGGGGGCAGCGGTGACTCCGGGACGACGGGGGCGGGTTCGTCGCTCGCGGCCGGGAGTTCCTCGGCGTACTCGTCGGTCTGCTCGTCGGTCTCGGTCTCGTCCGTCCCGTCCTCGGGGCTCGCCGAGTCCGAGGGGCTCTCTTCGGGCGTCCCGGTCTCGGCGGGCAGCGTCTCCGGGGCGGTGGGCTGCGCGCTGGCGCCCACCTGCCCGTCCGTGACGGCCGGCGCGCCGGCGTTGTCCCACATCAGGGGGGACGGTGACATCGCGACCTCGTCGCCGTAACCGTTCTCGGCAGTGACGATCTTGGATGCCGGGTCGAGCCGGAAGGTGAGGGTGGGCGAGGTCAGGCCGTACGCGATCCGGGTGACGCGGGGGTCGGCGGCGGCGGTCCGGTTCTTCACCACGAGCAGCTGGGCGAACCCGTCGTCGTCCGCGGTGAGCACCAGATCCGCGCCGGGGATGATCTCGGGGTACAGCGCCCGGTTGGTGTCGATGATCGGCTCGGGGATCGGGCCGGGCCAGGTGAGCTGGATGTCATGCCCGTCGGAGTGGAGGGTGACCAGCGGGCTCGCGGTGTCATCGGCGGCGGCGCCCTTCAGGAAGGAGACCCGCCGCTCCGAGGCGCGTGACGCGCGCTCCTCGCGGGAGCCGTCCCCCTTGCCCGGCTTCGGTTGCGCCGCCGATCCCGCGGAGAACACCATGCCCGTGTTGGTGGCCCGGGGCTCCCAGCCCCTGTCCGTACGGTGCAGGGACGGGTCGATGGGCTTCCACGAGCCGTTGACCTTGGCGCGGATGGGGACGGCGTGGATCTCGCGGCGCATCCCCCCGTCCGGCTTCGCCCAGGTGGTGGATTCGGGGGTACGGAGCGAGGTCACCTCCACCCGCTTGCCGGTCTTGGCCGCCCGGGTGACGGCGTCGGCCTCCGTCGTCACCGTGGTCACGGGGCCGGCCGACCGCACCGGCGGCTCGGGGCCCGGATCCGGATCGTCGAGCCGCAGACCCGCGTAGGTCAGACCGGTCGCGGCGATCCCGGCCGCGCAGAGCATGGCGATGGCGCGCTGGCCCGGTGGACGGTACCGGCGTTGTGACATGAGTGAACCCTCCCCCTCGGCTCCGGCGCCCGGCTGATCCACCGGCCCGGAGATACGAATCCCGCCACGCGGACCGACCGCGACGGGCCTGGGCACACGGAGCGAGCCAGCAGATCATCACCCATGAACGGGCGGGCGTCACCCTCCGATTTTTCCGGCGGACTCGGATACGGAGCGGCATCAACCGAGCCGCCCGCACGGCCGCCGGACCCCGCTGTGGCCGCACACTCTTTCATGAAACAACTTTAAAGCGTACAAAACGACCCATCGAACTGCCCCTTTCATTCACTTAAATGACTGAACATCAATCAAGGGCGATAGTGAATCTTCACCCCACTTGGTCACATCCATCACTTGTTCGCCAATTTCTCAACCTTGATGGGTAATTAAGTTTTACGTGAAGTGATGATCATCACTTGATCAGCATTTTCCCTGGTGTTTACTCATATCTCCCCACAGAATCAGCGCGTTCTTGTATGACTTTCCGTGCGGCCCACCCCGGTGCCCTGCCACAGGTCCGGGGGGATCCTGGCGTGCCTCGTCTGTCCGCAATCCGCCATCGTCGGCGTCGAGTTCGCCACACCGTCGTGCCTGCCGTGGGCCTCGCCCTGCTGGTGACGCTGCTGCCCGCGCAGGCATTCGCCCTGCCGCCCGATCCCAAGTCGGTGGCCCGCACCGAGCTGGTCCTGGAGAAGCTCGACCAGGACGAACCGGTGAAGGGCAGCGCTGCCGACAAGAGCCTCGACAGCCTGCAGCCCGAGATACCCGAGGACCTCGAAAAGGCTCCGCCGGGTACGGTCACCGTCCCGCCCGCCGACACCGGCACGGTCACCTTCGGCGGTGGCACACCAGCAGCAGCGGCGCCCGCACTCGCCCGTACCGGCACCACCGCCACACAGGTGGCGGACACCCCGGTCGGAGACCTGCCGGTCAGCCTGGGACAGGCTCCGGGGGAGGCCGCGCCGACCGGCACCTGGCAGGTCACCGTGGCCGGCCGGGCGGAGACCGAACAACGGGGCATCGACGGTGCGATGGTCACCGTGCGGGCCCCGGCCGCCGGATCCGCACCGGTGTCGGTGCGGTTCGACTACAAGAAGTTCAAGAATCTGTACGGCGCGGACTGGGCCTCCCGGCTGCGCTTCGTGCAGTTCCCCGCGTGCTACCTGACCACTCCGGACCTTGAGGAGTGCCAGGAGTACGAGGAGCTGGAAACGGAGAACGACACCGCGACCGGGTCTGTCATCGCGACGGTGGATCCGGCCACGGACGGTACGGCGACCCCGTCGTCCGCCGCATCGTCGACTCCGTCCACACCGAAGGGCGACAGCCCCGCCGTACAGCGTGCGAGTTTCGGCGTCCGGACCGCGGCTGCCGCCGGTGGTGGTACGGCGGTGCTCGCCGTCGCCGACTCCGGCGCCGGGAAGGGCGGTTCGTTCACGGCGACCCCGCTGGCCTCCAGCGGATCATGGGCGGCCGGTGGCTCCTCCGGCTCCTTCTCCTGGTCGTATCCGCTGACCGTTCCGCCGACTCCGGCCGGCCCCTCCCCCAATATCTCCTTCGACTACAACTCGCAGGAGGTGGACGGCAAGACGGCCGTCTCCTCACCACAGGCATCGTGGATCGGCGAGGGGTGGAACTACGAGCCCGGCCACATCGAGCGCCGCTACCGCTCCTGCAAGGACGATACGAAGAACCTCAAGGCGGGCACGCCCAACAACACCGCCAAGAAAAACCGGACGTCCGACCTGTGCTGGGTCTCGTACAACGCGGTGATGTCCCTCAACGGCCGCACCAGCGAACTGGTCCGGGTGGGGCAGTCCGACATCTACCGCCCGCAGAACGACGACGGCACCCGTGTCGAGCTGAAGACCGGCGCCACCAACGGCGACAACGACGGTGAGTACTGGGTCGTCACGACCCCGGACGGTACGACGTACACGTACGGCCTCAACACCGTCGGCGGCGGACACGCCGCCACCAACTCAGTCTCCACCGTCCCCGTGTACGGCAACCACCCCGACGAGCCCTGCTACTCCACCACCTTCGCCGACTCGCGCTGCGGCAGTGGCAAGCAGCAGGCATGGCAGTGGGGCATGGACAAGGTCGTCGATGTCCACGGCAACGCGATGGTCGTCAACTGGAAGCAGGAGACCAACCACTACGCGGTCAACAAGAAGCTCAAGTCGCCGGAGAGCTACGACCGGGCCGCCCACCCCGTCTCCATCGAGTACGGGATGCGCGTCTCCGATCTGACCAAGCCTTCCGCCACCGTCGAGTTCGGGGTCGAGCAGCGCTGCCTCCAGGAGGGCAGCGCCTGCGACGCGGCGAACTTCGCCAAGACCGGCGACCCCGGCGCCTACCGCCCCTGGTGGGACACGCCCGGCAACCTCAACTGCAAGTCCACCTCCAAGATGTGCCCGGCCTTCCCCTCCTTCTGGACGCAGCTGCGCCTGAACACGGTCACCACGAAGGCCGCCAGGCCCGGTGTGAGCGGACTGGGCAAGGTCGATACGTACACCCTCCACCAGTCCTTCCCCGGCGACTGGTACGACAGCACGCCCGGCCTGTGGCTCAACTCCCTGACGCGTACCGGCTTCGCGCCGGGCGACACCAAGGGAACCCTCCAGTCCGCGAACGGTGTCAGCTTCGGTCACTACACAGTGGGCTCCTCGTCCCCGTTGCGGGCGCGGCTCAGGGACCGTCAGCTGCCCAACCTCGTGACCGGCGGGCAGAACGACCGGCGGCCCGGGTTCACCCGTCCGCGTATCGGGGTCGTGGCCACCGAGAACGGCGGCGACATCGAGGTGGAGTACACCGGTGGCTGCGCCACGGAGCCCGCCACCGACAAGGGCAAGGACAACACGACCTGCTACCCGGTTCGTTGGTCCCCCGACGGCGATGTGAAGGTCCCCGCCAAGGCATGGTTCAACAAGTACGTCGTCGCCTCGGTCACCGAGATCGACAAGGTCACCACCCACGGCAAGCCCGTGGTCAGCACGTACAAGTACACCGGCCCGGCCTGGGACAGGACGGACAGTGAGTTCACCCGTCCGGCGTTGCGCACGCACAGCGTGTGGCGCGGCTTCCGGGAGGTCTCCGTGACCAAGGGCAGCAAGTCCAGCTCGCAGCAGGGGGACCTGCCCTCGCAGTCCCGCACCGTCACCCGTTACTTCCAGGGTACGGGCGGCGCGGTGAAGGACTCGAAGAACGCGGTGCAGCTGGTCGCGGACGACGCTCCGCAGTTCGCGGGGATGGCCGCCGAAACCCTGGTGTACGAGCACTCCCAGGGCGATGTGCTCAAACGGACCCTGACCTTCCCGAAGTCCCGGCAGACCGCGTCGCGCACCCGGGAGGCCGAGGACGGCACCGACCTCGATCCCCTGCTGGCCCAGCGCACCTGGGTCTCGCGTACCGACGCGATACAGCGGCTGCGCGACAGCTGGCGGGCGGTCAGGACCGAGACCGAGGTGGAGGACACCTACGGGCTGCCGGTCCAGCTGGAGATGTCGGTCGTCAGGCCCAGCGGTACCGGCGAGGCCGTCAGCGACCAGGTCTGCCTGCGGACGTCGTACGTCCACAACACCGCCGACTGGATCATCGGCAAGGCCAAGGAGGCCCGCTCCACCGCCACCCCCTGCGCCACCTTCGACTCCGCCAACACCCGTACACAACTACTGAGTTCGACACGCACCTCCTATGACGGCCAGCCCTGGGGCGCCGCCCCCGTGAAGGGCCTGGAGACGTCAGCGGCGGAGATCAACGGCGAGGGCACCGGACACACCGTCGAGACCACCTCGTCCTACGACAGTCTGGGCCGGGTCAGGAAGGTCACCGCGCCACTGACCGGCACGTCCGAGACCGTCTACACGCCCGCCGACGGTGGCCCCGTCACCTCCATCAAGACCATCAACCCCAAGGGCCACACCTCCACCACGGATTACGACCCGGGCCGGGCCCTGGCCCTGACCGTCACCGACACCAACGGCCGGGTCGCCCGTACCGAGTACGACGCGCTGGGCCGGCTGGTCAGGGGCTGGTCCCCGGCCCGCTCGTCGGGCGGGAAGACACCGGACACCGAGATCTCGTACCAGGCCGCCATCGCGACGCCCAAGGAGACCCGGACCGCCGCCGTCACCGTCAAATCTCTTGAGGACGACGGCACTTACTCCCGCCAGATCACGATCTACGACGGTCTGGCACGGGAGGTGCAGACCCAGAGCGAGGCCCATGGCGCGGGCCGGATCATCGCCGACACCAAGTACGACGACCATGGTCTGGTGTGGGAGCGGACCAGCGGCTATCTCGCCAAGGGAGACCCGGAGACCAAGCCGTTCGCCCGCACCTCGGAATCGCTGGTCCCCAGCAAGACCAAGCTGCGGTACGACGGCCTCGAACGGCTGTACCGTTCGTCGCTCTACCACGGCGCCGATTTCCAGTACGCGACGTACAGCACCTACGGCGACGACTTCGTCTTCACCGACCCGCCGGGCGCGACCACTCCGTCCACCACGACATCCACCGACGCACTGGGCCGGGTCAGCCAGATCCAGCACTACACCAGCGCCAACAAGGCGACGACCTTCCGCACCACGAAATACGCCTATGACGCGCGCGGCAACCGCACCGCCGTCACCGACCCCGCGGGCAACACCTGGACGTACGACTACGACGTCCGGGGCCGGCTGACCAGCTCCACCGACCCGGACACCGGCACGTCCACCTTCGCGTACGACGCCGCCGACCGCCGGATCAGGAGCACCGACACGGTCGGCAAGGAGATCCACACCGAGTACGACGAGCTGGACCGGGTCACCGCCGTCCGCGAGGGCGCGGCCAACGCGGCGAAGACCAAGGAGTTCACGTACGACAGCCTGCCCGGCGCGGTGGGCCTGCCGGTCGCCTCGATCCGGCGCACCGGAAAAGACGAATACATCAACCGGGTCACCGGCTACGACACCGACTACCGGCCCACCGGCCGCGACACCGTCATCCCGGCCAACGCGATGACCGCGGGCCTCTCCGGGACGTACAGCTACTCCTACGCCTACACCCCCACCGGAAAGCCCCTGTCGATCACCCTGCCCGCGAAGGGGGGCCTGGCGGCGGAGAAGGTGGTCGTACGGTACGACGACGAGGGTCTGCCCGAGTCCACGTCCGGCATCGACTGGTACACCTCCGACGTCACGTACTCCCCGTACGGGGAACCCCTGCGCACGGTCACCGGATCACAGCCGAGCCGGCTGTGGACCACCAACTTCATCAACCAGCACACCGGAACGCTCCAGCGCACGGTCACCGACCGGGAGACCGCGGGGCCCCACCGGATCGCCGACAGCTACTACTCGTACGACACCTCGGGCACCATCACCTCCAACGCCCGCAAGCTGACCAGCGCCACCGGCTCCGTCTGGGACAATCAGTGCTACACCTATGACGCGTTGGGCGAACTGGTCAACGCCTGGACGTCGAAGATCACCCCGAACTCCGCCGGAACCGGCTGCCGTTCCGCCGGGGGCACCAACTGGGGCTACCGGTCCAGCGGCGCGGTCTCCAGCGGCCCGGTGGCCGAGGCCGCCACCACCGCCACCGACACCACCAGCCCGTCCACGGCGCTGACCGACTCCCTCGCGGCCGCCGCCCCCGACGCCTCGACCCTCTCCACCGACCCGACCGCCTACCGTCAGTCCTTCACCTTCGACTGGCTCGGCAACCGCGCCACACTCACCGAGCACGACACCGCGGACGCCACCAAGAACACCCGTTTCGTCTACCGGTACGGCCGTCAGGTCGCCGGCCAGGGACTCACCCAGCCGCACACCCTCTCCTCGGTCACCTCCACCCCGGCGGGGAAGGGCAGCCTCTACACCTACGACCCGGCCGGCAACACCACCCTCCGCGACCTGCCCGCCGCGACCCAGAACCTGACCTGGAACGCGGAGAACAGGCTCGACACGATCACCGACGACGGCGACACCACCCGCTACGTCTACGACGCCGAGGGCAACCGCCTCCTGGAGAACTCCCCCACCGGATCCACCCTCTACCTCGGCGAAACCGAACTCACCACCGACACCACCGGCAAGATCACCCGCGCCTCCCGCGCCTACGCCCACGCGGGCGCCCCCACCGTGGTCCGCACCACCACCAACGGCGCCACCACCGGCCACCAGCTCAACGCCCTGATCACCGACCACCTGGGCACCGCCAACACCACGGTCGGCCTCACCACCGGCCAGACCGTCACCCGCCGCGCCTTCACACCGTACGGAGAACTCCGCGGCGTCAAACCGACGAACTGGCCCAACAAACGCGGCTACCTCGGCAGCGGCATCGACGACGAGGCCACCGGCCTCACCCACCTCGGAGCCCGCGAGTACGACCCGGCAGCAGGCCGCTTCATCAGCGCCGACCCGATCATGAACATCGGCGACCCGCTCCAGATGAACGGCTACGCCTACAGCAACAACAGCCCCATCAGTACGAGCGACCCGACGGGGCTGTGCCCGGCCGAAATCTGCGGCGAGAAGGAAGCCAACCCCGGAAGCGCCTCGGGCCAGGCAGCCGCAGCCAAAGCCGCCAAGAGAGGGACCTCCACCTACACCGGCGCACCGGTTGTCAGCTACACCACCACCAAATCCGTCACCGTCTCCAAGCCCGCCCCCTGCGACTGGTGGTGCAAGGCCAAGGGCTGGGTGAACAAGAACAAGGTCACCATCCTCACGGTCGTCACCGAGGTCGTCGTCGGCGGAGCATGTGGCGCCGTAGCGGTTGGCGCCGGAGCGGTCACCGGAGGTGTCGGAGCCGTAGTCGTCGGGGCGAGCTGCGGAGCCATCGCCGGCGCGGCAGGCGCAGCGGTCGGCAACGCCATGAACCCCAAAGCGGACCACAGTCTGGGAGCCTTCGCCTCCGCTATGGGCAAGGGAGCCCTGATAGGCGCCGCCGGAGGGGCCATCGGCGGAGGACTGGGCCACGCCGCCGCCAAGGGAGCCAAAGCCGTCGGCAGCAAACTCCTCAGCAGAGGCGGCGGCAGCGCATCGAGATCGGCGAAGAGCGCCCCCGCAGCCAAGTCCTGCACGGGCAACAGCTTCCTCCCGACAACAAAGGTCCTGCTGGCCGACGGCACACACAAGAGGATCGCCGACGTAAAAATCGGCGACAAGGTCCTCGCGACCGACCCCACGACCGGCAGAACAACCGCCAGGACAGTCACCGCCGAAATCATCGGCACGGGCTCCAAAAACCTCGTCAGGGTCACCCTCGACCTCGACGGAAAGAACGGCACCAAGACCGCCTCGGTCACCGCAACCGACAAACACCCCTTCTGGGTCCCCGCACTCGGCAAGTGGACCGACGCAACCAACCTCCACCCCGGCCAACTACTCCGCACCAGCACCGGCACCCACATCCAGATCACCGCAGTCAAACGCTGGACCCAGCACGCCACAGTCCACAACCTCACCGTCGCAGACATCCACACGTACTATGTAATGGCGGGGGCTACGCCGGTACTCGTTCACAATGCAACGCCAGGTCAGAAGTGCGATCTGACACTGGGGGCTGGTCCGAATGCCCGAGAGGGAGTTGGTCTGGAGAACGGCGACATCGAAGCAGATGGCGTTCGAGATCTGATCAATGAATCAGGAAATGCGCACGGCTGCCACACTTGTGATGCCACGACCCCTGGCACCAAGGAGGGGGATTGGATTCCAGATCACCAGCCGCCGTCTAGCCTCGTCGCTCCCGGATCTCCGCAGACGGCGTATCCTCACTGTCTGCCCTGTGCTAGGCGGCAGGGTGGGGTCGTATCACAACTTTCACAAGGAAAGAGCAAGAAGGAATGGTAGCTAATAGCCCTGTGGTTGCATTCCTGGCGAAAATCGAGCACGGGTGCCTGATCTTGCGGGATGCGGGAAGTGACGATGACGTCAGCGACTGGGATCCGGAGTCGAGCAGCTGGTATCGAGAGGGTAGTTCGCTCGTCTTCGGC
This sequence comes from Streptomyces sp. NPDC088554, assembly GCF_044752945.1. Taxonomy (NCBI): domain Bacteria; kingdom Bacillati; phylum Actinomycetota; class Actinomycetes; order Kitasatosporales; family Streptomycetaceae; genus Streptomyces; species Streptomyces sp. NPDC088554. The sequence goes on from NZ_JBIVMF010000004.1 coordinate 365,102, forward strand.
GTTCAGGCCAGTGTTGACGGTCCTGTCGAATGCGAGGTGTGGAAGTCGGCTCCGCCTGTGGTGCTTCCTGCGAACCTCTTGGAGGTGTCACTCCCATGCCCGTCTGGGTGGCTCGTATTGCACGACCCGAACGAATATGCCCGAATGCAGTTCACGGGATTCCGTGGCTCTGTGATCTGTTCGGTAATGGTGGATGATCCGCAATTTCCGTCAAAGGTTCAGATCTTGCTGAGGGAAGAAGGCAAGTAGCTTCTCGACGCTTGCAGGAACGGGCGAGGTTCCATTCGGGGGTCTCGCCCGTTTCTCGCGGCGTGAGGGAGCTGTTCCCCTGGGGGTATGACCTTTCCGCACGGTTCCGAACTGCAAAGTTGAAGCCCCGTCAGCTGCGTCCTGGCGGGGCTTCTGCACGGGTGACGGCAGTAGTTGACGGCAACGTCAGCGGACGATGGCTCCACACAGTGGCGGGTCGTTGCCGTCGTCGCGGGTCGGCTCGTGGCCGGCAGGACCGTCGAGCGCAGTGCTGAGGGTGTCGATGGCGTTGCGCTGGAGGCGGAGTCGGACGTGGGCGTAGACGGTGGCGGTGACGCCGATGTGGGCGTGGCCGAGGAGTTCCTTGATGACGACGAGTTCGACGCCCTGTTCCAGGAGGAGGGTGGCGGTCGAGTGTCGGAGGTCGTGGGTGCGCCGTGAGGCGCAGTGGTTCGAGTGGAGGTGAGAGACCTTCACCGCTGATCCCGTCGCAGCGGGACGGTGGAGCTGGGG